>JAHJNW010000113.1 GCA_018820665.1 Alphaproteobacteria bacterium
CTTCAGGCCGAACTCGGTCACCCGGGCCTCGTCGGGGGTGATGGTGGCGCATTTGACGCCGACGCCGTGCTTCTGGATCGCGTGCGCCGCATCCACCGTGACCTTGTCGTCGGTGGCGTCGCGGTTCTCCATCGACAGGTCGTAGTAGTCGAGGTCGAGGTCGAGGAAGGGGAAGACCAGCTTGTCCTTGATCATCTGCCAGATGATGCGGGTCATCTCGTCGCCGTCGATGTCCACGATGGGATTGGCGACCTTGATCTTGGCCATGCGCTGTTCGCCTCTGATTGGGAATGGGGAGTGTGGCGGGCGGTATAGCCGCCGCCGGGCGGGGCGCAAACCCCGCGACACGACGCCACGGCCTCGGATTAACCGGGTTCGGAGTGAAACCGGGCAGCAGCAGGGTCGTTGGGTCGGGCCTGTAGCGTAACCTTGGGACGAATATTCTTGGACACCGAAACGAACGCGCTGGTTCAGCGCTGGATTGTCGCCTTCTGCGAGGCGCCGGTGCTGATAGACCCGGACTTGATGCGGCGCGTGCTGGACGGGCTGGAGCCCGCGCCGGAAACCGCCGGGTCCTGAACCGCACGCCCGTTGCAGCAGGGCGCCCGAGCCGCGAGAATGATTTTGGCGCGCGATACCCGCGCGAGCGGTCGACGCGACCCGGGAGACCCCATGCGCTTTCTGTCCCTGCTCGCCGGCCTCGGCCTCGCAGCCTGCTCCCCCGGCGGGACCGCGGCGCCTCCGGCGCCGCAGGCCGCCGACACCCCCAAGGGGGCGGCCGCCGCCAATCCGCCCAGCGAGGCGCGCGTCTTCCGCGACTGGATCGCTGTCTGCGACAACGGCAACGCCTGCTTCGCCTACGGCCGGGGTGAGGACGGGATCCGGTGGATCCGGGTGGCCATGGCGGCCGGCGCCGAGCCCCGGCCCGAGGTCGCCGCCGGGCGTTGGCCTGATGATGGCGCGGAGAACGGCCCGTTCATCCTGACTATCGATGAGACCGACTATCCGATGGCGTTCGCCGAAGATGCGCCGGACGCCGCCACCCTGCCCCCGGCCCGGGCGCTGGAAGTGGCGCGCGCGCTCGCCGACGGCGCGACGGCGCGGATCGGCCCCGACCAGGTGATTTCGCTCGCGGGCGCGGCGGCCGCCCTGTTGTGGATCGACGAGCGGCAGGGACGGGTGGATACGGTGACGGCGCTGCGCCGTCCGGGACGCCAGCCGGCCTCGGCCGTTCCGGCGGCGCCGGCGCTGCCCGTCGTCACGCCGGCGCCGGCTGTGGCGCAGACCGGCTTCGGCGATCAGAAGCCGGCTCTGCCCGCGGCGTTGGACGCGGTTCCTGCGGTGGCGGCGTGCCGCGCCGAGACCGGGGAGCACTGGGCCGCCCATCAGATCATGTCAGCGCGACTGGACGCCTCCACCGAGCTGTGGGCCGTGCCGTGCTTCGTCGGCGCCTATAACATCGGCCATGACTGGTACGTCACCGGACCCGATGGTCGCGATCCCCGCCCGGCCCGGTTGAGCTCCAGCTCCGGCGAGGTCACCGCCGGCACGATCAACGGCGGCTATTCGCCGGAGAGCCGCACCCTGAGCGCCTTCGCCAAGGGACGCGGCATCGGCGACTGCGGCATCGCCTCGACCTGGACCTGGACCGGTCGCGCATTCGTTCTCACCTCGGAATCGGAGATGTCGGAATGTTGGGGAATCCCCGCGGATTGGTGGCCGACGACATGGCGGACCCGATGAGCGACCTTGAGCCGGAGGTTCTGATCATCGGCGCGGGCCCCGCCGGCCTGACCGCCGCCACCTATCTGGCGCGGTTCCGGCGGCGCGTGCTGGCAGCCGACGGCGGCGCGCCCCGGGCCTGCTGGATCCCGGTCAGTCACAACATGCCCGGCTTTCCTGAAGGCATCACCGGCGACGCCATCCTCAAGCGGATGACCGAACAAGCGGTGGAATACGGCGCCGTCGTCGAGCCAGGCCGGGTCGAGGCGCTGGAGCGCGACGGCGACGGCTTCCGGGCCCGGCTGAACGGACGTGAGGTGCGGGCGCGGGCGGTGCTGCTGGCCACCGGCGTGACCGATCACCATCCCGACCTGCCGGGCGTCGAGCGGGCCATCGAGCGGTCGCTGGTCCGCATCTGCCCGATCTGCGACGGCTATGAGGCGATCGACAAGGCGGTGGCGATCATCGGCAAGGACGATCGGGGGGTGCGCGAGGCGGCCTTCCTGCGCACCTATTCCGACCGCGTGACCTTGATCCACACCGGTCCGGCCGAGGCCCTGACGCAGGAGGACGAACTGCGTCGGATGGGCGTCGAGCTGATCCGCACCCCGATCGACAATGTCCAGCTGGAAGGCGACCGCGTCACGGCCCTGGGCTGGGGCGAGACCTACCGGGTGTTCGACATGGTCTATTCGGCCTTGGGAACCTCGCCGAACGCCGAACTGGCGGGGGCCTTGGGGGCCCGGACGGGCGACGACGGGCGGATGGTCGTCGACCACCACCAGGCGACCAGCATCCCCGGCCTCTACGCGGCCGGGGATCTGGTGCGGGGGCTGAACCAGATCGCCGTGGCGGGCGCGGAGGCGGCGATCGCGGCGACCGCCATACACAACAGCCTGCGTGAAGCAGACGGCTGGACGGTCGACTAGCGCGCCGCCCCGGTCGGGCGGATCAGCGGCGGCGCGACGTCCCGGTCCATATTGGGCTGGCGCAGTCGGGCGCGGGCGCGGCTGCGGCGCCAGTCGTTGAGCACGGCGACCCAACCCCATGCGGGTTCCTTATGTGTGCGGTGAACCTCTTCCATCTCGGCCTCCTGTCAGCCCAGCGGTGAGGGCAAGGTCAGATTGAGCTTGACCGCGGCGGCCGACAAACCAGATTGGCGAGGAACCGCATAAGGCAAGCTTATGGCCGATCCGCTCGCTGGAATTCCCCTCGCGTCGCTGCGCGTGTTCGAGGCGGCGGCGCGTCTGAACAGCTTCACCCGCGCGGCCGAGGAACTGGGCATGACCCAGGCGGCGGTCAGCTGGCAGATCAAGGCGCTGGAGGGGCGGCTGGGGCAGAGCCTGTTCCGTCGCCTGCCGCGCGAGGTCGTGCCGACCGAACCCGGCGAGCGACTGTCGCGCGCCGCCACCGAGGCGATGAACCTGCTGCGGCGGGCCGTGTCAGAGCTGACGGAGCTGGATCAGGCCATTCTATCGATCACCACCCTGGCGACGCTGGCGACGCAGTGGCTGGCGCCGCGGCTGGGCGAGTTCCAGCTGGCCCACCCCGAATTGGCGGTGCGGCTGGATACGGCGGCGCATCTGGTCGACCTGTCGCGCGAGGGGTTCGATGTCGGCATTCGTTCCGGGACCGGCGACTGGCCGGGGCTGGAGAGCGTCGAGGTCATGCCCAGCGTGTTCACGGCGGTCTGCAGTCCCCGGCTGCGCGACCGGCTGGGTCTGGAGACGGCCACGGACCTGCTGCGGGCCCCGCGCATCGGCATGGACAAGGAATGGGACGTCTGGTTCGCGGCGGCGGGGGTGGTTTCCGACGGCCAGGCGCCGTCGCGGCTGCGGGCCGACTATCAGGCGCTGGAGGTGGCGGCGGCGCTGGGCGACCAGGGCGTGGCCCTGGCCTCGCCGATCCTGTTCGCGCGGGAACTGGCGGCGGGACAGCTGGTCCAGCCCGTGCCGCTGGCGGTCAAGCTGATCCCCGACTATGCCTACTGGCTGGTCTGGCCGGAGGGGCGGCGGCGCTCGCCCAAGATCGCCCGGTTCCGCGACTGGATCCTCGCCGCGGCGGCCGCGGACCCCACCGTGCTGGCCGCGCGTGAGGCGCTGGCTGCGGGCTGAGCCTCAGCCGGCGCGCAGCTCCTGCTTGACCCGTTCGGCGAGGGTCTTGATGTCCAGCGGCTTGGGCAGGAAGGAGACGCCGACCTCGTCCTGCAGCAGGTCGGAGAAGTCGCTTTCGGCATAGCCGGAGATGAACAGCACCGGGGCGTCGCCGAGGTATTGCCGCGCCTTCTTGAGCAGGGCGGGGCCGTCGAGGCCGGGCATGATGACGTCGGAGATCATCATGTCGATGGTGCCGGCGTGTTCCTCGGCCAGGGCGAGGGCCTCCTCGCCGTCGGCGGCCTCGATGACGTCATAGCCGCGCTGGCGCAGAAGGCGGGCGGCGATGCCGCGCACGGCGGCCTCGTCCTCGACGAACAGGATGCGGCCGGCGCCGGACAGGTCGCGCGGCGTCTTGAGCTTGATCTCGACCACCGGGGTCTCGGCCAGTTCGGCGGCGTCGGCCTCGGGCAGGAAGATGCGGAAGGCGGCGCCCGCGCCTTCCACATTGGAGACATTGATGTGGCCGCCGGCCTGCTCGACGATGCCGTAGACGGTGGCCAGACCCATGCCGGTGCCCTCGTTCACCGCCTTGGTGGTGAAGAAGGGTTCGAAGATCTTGTCCAGAAGCTCGGGCGGCACGCCGGGGCCGGTGTCGGTGACCTCGATCAGGGCCACGGCGTCGGTCGGGGCGGCGCTCCAGCCGAACGCCCGGGCCTCGTCGCGGGTCAGGCGGCAGGTGCGGATGGTGACCACCCCGGCGCCCGGCTCGACCACGCCGCGCATGGCGTCGCGGGCGTTGACGGCGAGGTTCATCACCGCGGTCTCGAGCTGGCTCTTGTCGGCCAGCACCACCGGCAGGTCGCGGCCGTAGTCGGTCTCGAGTCGCACGTCCTCGCGCAGCAGGCGGCGCAGCAGGACGGCGAACTCGCCGACCAGTTCGCCGAGATCGAGGCGTTCGCGGCGGACCGTCGACTTGCGCGAGAAGGCCAGCAGCTTGCGCACCAGGTCGGCGGCGCGGATGGCGGTCTGGCGGATTTCGTTGAGCCCCTCATAGGAGGGATCGCCGACGGGGTGGCGCTCCAGCAGGCCGGACAGCTGCAGCTGGATGGCGGTCAGCAGGTTGTTGAAGTCGTGGGCCACGCCGCCGGCCAGCTGGCCCACCGCCTGCATCTTCTGGGCCTGCGACAGCTGCAGCTCCATCGACTTCTGGGCGGTCACGTCGAACAGCCAGATGCGGCGCGTGTCGCCTTCGGGGGCGACATAGAGGTGCAGCATGCGGTCGGGGAAGGCGCGGGCGACCAGCTCGATGGGCCCAGAGGAGCCCGCCGCCAGCTTGGCGCGGGCCTCGGTCACGCCGGCCGGATCGAACAGATGGCCGAAGGCGGCGTCGCGGGCGGCGGCCGGGCCGGTCAGAACCTCGAGGGCGGCGTTGGCCTCCTCGACCTTGCCGCCGAACAGGTCCTCGGCGGCGATGACGGCCGAGCCGAACGGGGCCCCGGCGGCCATGGCCCGGCTCTCGACGGCGTTGGAGGCGGGCGCGGGGGCGGCGCCGTTGACGACCGGCAGGGCGGCGTCGGGAGCGGCGCGGACGAGGAAGCGCCCCTCCCCCGCCTGGCCGATCAGCACCTCCTGCTCGCGCTCGCCGATGACGACGATGGCGCGGCCCTGCTCGCCGGCGCGGGCCTGGGCGAAGGCCATGTAGAGGGCCGAGGCCGACCGGCCCCTGGGCAGGGTGGTGATGGCGCCGTTGCTATCAGCCCAGGCGGCGTTGAAGGCCAGCACCTGGCCCGAGGCCCAGACCAGGGCGGCGGGCTCGGCCATGGCGTCCAGCAGCTCGACGGTGGTGTCGCCCAGCGGCTTGCGCGTCTCGCTGCGCGAGAAGGCGAACAGGCCGATCAGGGCCACGGCCCCGGCGGTGAAGATCAGCACCAGCCCCGGCGCGCTCATCGGATCGGCGCGGAAGGCGGGATAGGCCAGGGCGCCGACGGCCATGACGAAGCCGATCACCATGACGAGGAGCAGCGGATCAAAGCCCTTGCGGTCGGTTGCGGTCATGGCGCCTCGGCCCGAATCATTGGGCGTTTCCGGCGATAGTGGTCTGGATGGCCCCCGGGGGCGAATCCGGCGAACCGGACTCAAAAAATACCGTCCGAAGAGTCCGGAGAGTCCGTTTCGCTCCGGGGAGCCAATCCCGCGGTCCGGACTCAAAAATTGGGTCCGGAAAGTCCGGAGAGTCCGTTTCGCTTTCCCGGTCACGACGCACCATAAACCCTTGGTGCGTCAAAATCGGACGTAGGCTCAGGCCGCCTGGCGTTGCTCGGCCTTGGCGTCGCGGGCGGCGTTGATGCGGGCCTCGGCGATGGCGCCGGCGATCTCGTGCGTCGGGCGGTTCTCGGCGACGGAGCGTTCGAGGATTTCCTCCAGCGTCTCCATCAGGCGCGACAGCTTGGTCTCGACCCAGGCGGGGTCGTAGGACCCGCCGGTCTGGCGGGCGCGAAGTTCCGACGCCACGTTGATGATGCCGCCGCCGTTGACGACATAGTCGGGGGCGTAGAGCACGCCGCGCTCGAACAGGGTCTGGCCGATGTCGGCGGTGGCCAGCTGGTTGTTGGCGGCGCCGACGACGGCCTTGACGGTCAGCCGGTCCAGCGTCTGCGGGTTCAGCGTCGCGCCGAGGGCGCAGGGGGCGTAGATGTCGGCGTTCACGTCATAGATGGCGTCGGGGGCGACGATCTCGGCCCCGGTTCGGGCGGCGACCTCGGCCAGCAGGGCGGTGTTGACGTCGGTCATCACCAGTTTCGCGCCGGCGGCGTGCAGCTTGTCGGCCAGATAGCCGCCGACATGGCCGATGCCCTGCAGGGCGATGGTCAGGCCGGTCAGGTCGTCCTGGTTCCACAGGCGGCGGGCGACGGTCAGGGTCGAGCGATAGACGCCCTCGGCGGTCACCGGGCTGGGGTCGCCCGAGGCCTCGGGGCCGTCGTTGAGACCGAGCACATAAGGGGTGACCTTGCGGGCCTCGGCGATGTCGGCGACCGAGACGCCGACGTCTTCCGCCGCATAGTAGAGGCCGCCGAGGGTGTCGACGGCGCGGCCGAAGGCGCGGAACAGTTCGGGGGTCTTCTGGGTCCGGCTGTCGCCGATGATGACCGACTTGCCGCCGCCCATTTCGAGGTCGGCGACCGCGTTCTTGTAGCTCATGCCTTTCGACAGGCGCAGCACGTCCTCGAGGGCTTCGGCGCTGGAGCCGTAGTTCCACATCCGGGTGCCGCCGACGGCCGGGCCGCGGGCGCTGGAGTGAACCGCGATGATGGCGCGCAGGCCGGTCTTTTCGTCAAAGACCGCGTGGACGCCTTCATGGTTCGCGAAGGACGGGGAATCAAACAGCGTCATGCTCACCTGAGCGTCTCCCGGGGTATTTTTTATTGCGGCGGCTGATACGCCGGGAGGATCAACAGGGCAAGCATGGCGGTTTGGGGGCGGGGGGATGGAGCCCTCCCTGCCCGACCGTCGGCTCCCGACCCGTTGCCGACTTTCCTCGCCCGCCCCTAGAGTGCCCACAGTCGTGCTTGTCGCGATCTCGTGGAGGGGCTCATGAGCAGGGTTGGAATCGGGTTCGGCGTGACCGTTGGCTTGATCACGGCCGCCCTGATCTCGAATGCCGCGTTCGATCTCTTCCTGGCCGACTGCTTTTTCGAGCAAGGGTGCGGACCATCCGAAAATCTCAAGATTATCGGCGTTCTGTTGGCAGCCTGCTTGCCCGGAGTCGGGGCTGGGTGGGCGGCCTCATCCCTGTTCAGGATGTTCGCGAGGCCTCGACAACATTAGGTCCGCTTCCCACGCTGGGGGAAAGTCGGCTCCCGACCCATTGCGGACCTGCCCGATGTCTGCATTCCGCAGCTCGCGCCGACCTCACCCGCCGTCATCCTCGGGCTTGACCCGAGGATCAGAGGCCCGTGGCGAACTGTGCGGTGGAGACGGCCCCACGTCCGTGCCCGTGCC
>JAHJNW010000114.1 GCA_018820665.1 Alphaproteobacteria bacterium
CTGCCCGCCGCCGCCCGCGCCGCCCGTCACCGCCTGATCGCCGACGCCGCCCGCGCCGCCGGGGCCCGCGTCGTCCTGTTCGCCCACACCGCCGGCGACGTCGCCGAGGCGGACTGGATGCGCGCCGAAGGCTCGACCCTCGGCCATCTGCGCGACTGGTCCCCCTCGCCGGCCTGGCCGCAGGGCAGGGGGCTGATGCTGCTGCGCCCGATGCTGGACGTGGGCCGGAGTGAGTTGCGGACGTGGCTCAAGGGGCAGGGTTTGGATTGGATCGAGGACCCGGCCAACGAGGATCCGAAGTACGCCCGATCCCGCGCCCGCGCGTCCCTTCTCCCTGAGGGAGAAGGAGGGGCCCACGCCGCCAGGCGTGGGAGGATGAGGGGTGACGACGCCAACCTCCTTGGCACGGTAGCCCCTCACCCTCCCACTCGCCGGTCGGCGAGCGGGTCCCTCTCTCTCCCATCGGGAGAGGGGACATTGACCCTCGACCGGGCCGTCTCCGCCCACACCCTCGCCGCCGCCCTCGTCTGCGCCGGCGGCGGCGACCGCCCGCCGCGCGGCGACCGCCTCCAGCGCCTGCTCACCCGCCTCCGCACCGGCGAAACCTTCACCGCCGCCCTCTGCGGCGCCCGGATCGAGGCTTCCGCCGATCAAGTCCTCGTGACCCGCGAGGCCGGCGAGTTCGCCCGCCGCCCGCTTGCGGCCCTGCCGCTGCCGCCCGGCGAGGAGACCGTCTGGGACGGCCGCTGGGCCCTGACCGCCGCCGAACCGGGCTGGCGCGTCGTCCCCGCCGCCGGCCGTATGGCCACGCTGTCAAAGGCCGACCGCGCCCGCCTCGACGCCCTTCCCCGCGCCGCCCGGGCCGGCGTCCCTGTGCTGATCCGGAACGGCGCGACTGCCCCGGTTCTTGCAGGCGACGACGTAAGGATGCGGTCGCTGGTCGAGGAGAGACTGGCGCTCGCGCTGGACCGAATGACGCATGAGACGCAACTGGAGTCGCGCGCACATGGCGTAACGCTCCGGAACCCCCTATTTTCTGACGCTGACATCATCGAATAGCGGAGCGCCTGGCGCTTCCAGGGATCGAGACAAGAATGAACCTTCGCAATCTGGCCATCGCGGGCGCGGTCATCCTGGGGGCCCTGGCCTTCTATGTGGCGGCCGACCGCGGCGGCGGCATCGCCACTCCGGGACAGCCGGCCGCCGCCGCCGCCAAGCCCGAGCCGATGAGCTATTCCGAGCTCATCCGGGCCCGCGACGCCGCGGCCATCGCCACGGTCGAGGTCCGCAACGAGACCCTGCTGGTCCAGACCAAGGACGACAAGCGGTTCACCGTCGTCACCCCGGTGCCCAACGGCGACCTGATCGAGAGCCTGCAGGCCGCGGGCGCCCAGATCGACGTCAAGAACACCCGCCAGTCGATCTGGGTCAGCGCCCTGATCGGCCTGCTGCCCTTCGTCCTGATCATCGGCCTGTGGATCCTGATCATGCGTCAGATGCAGGGCGGCGCCCGCGGCGCCATGGGCTTCGGCAAGTCCAAGGCCAAGCTGCTGACCGAACACAAGGGCCGCAAGACCTTCGACGACGTCGCCGGCGTCGACGAGGCCAAGGACGAACTGCAGGAGGTCGTCGACTTCCTCAAGGACCCGGGCAAGTTCCAGAAGCTCGGCGGCAAGATCCCCAAGGGCGCCCTGCTGGTCGGTCCTCCCGGCACCGGCAAGACGCTGCTGGCCCGCGCCGTCGCGGGGGAGGCGGGCGTGCCCTTCTTCTCCATCTCGGGCTCGGACTTCGTCGAGATGTTCGTCGGCGTCGGCGCCAGCCGCGTGCGCGACATGTTCGAACAGGCCAAGAAGAATGCGCCCTGCATCATCTTCATCGACGAGATCGACGCCGTCGGCCGTCATCGCGGCGCCGGCCTGGGCGGCGGCAACGACGAGCGCGAGCAGACGCTGAACCAGCTGCTGGTCGAGATGGACGGCTTCGAGGCGTCCGAGAACATCATCCTGATCGCCGCGACCAACCGTCCCGACGTGCTGGACCCGGCCCTGCTGCGTCCCGGA
>JAHJNW010000115.1 GCA_018820665.1 Alphaproteobacteria bacterium
CATGATGGCCCTGGTCGGTCGTCTGGGTAAGGTGCTGGGCCCGCGCGGCCTGATGCCGAACCCGAAGGTCGGCACCGTGACTCCGAACGTCGCGCAAGCGGTCAAGGACGCCAAGGGCGGCGCGGTCGAGTTCCGCGTCGAGAAGGCCGGCATCGCCCACGGCGGCATCGGCAAGGCCTCCTTCACCCAGGAAGCCCTCGAAGCCAACGTGAAGGCCTATGTGGACGCGCTGAGCCGCGCCCGCCCGGCCGGCGCCAAGGGCACCTACATCAAGCGCATCACCCTGTCCTCGACCATGGGACCGGGCTTCAAGATCGATCCGGCCTCGCTGGGCGCCTGATCGGTCCAACCCGATGTGAATGAATGAGGGCGGCGGCCGCAGGGTCGCCGCCCTTTTCGTTGGCCGGTTGTGGCTTTCGTGACCTTGCGCGTGCGGTTGCAAGCCGGAACTGTGTTCATGGGACAAACGGAGGGGTGCGATGCGTATCTGGACTGTCACGGCCGCGGCCCTGGCCTTGTTCGTCGCGGGGACGGGCGAGGAGGCCCATGCGGTTCAGGCCAAGTCGCAATCGCCGGCCGTCGCGGGCGAGCCCTCGGCGCGTCAGCTATCCCTGAGCCGGCGCTATATCGAACTGATGCAGAGCGACCAGCTGTCGGTGATGATCCGGTCGGCCATAGAGACGGCGGCCAGTCTGGATGTCGACGCCGCCGAGCTTGCGACCGAAGATCGCGAGTTCATGCTCGATCTCGCGACAGAGCTGACCACCGACATGATGCCGCAGATGCTCGATCGCATGGTGCCGGTGTATGCCCGCGTCTTTTCCGAAGATGAACTGCTGGCCCTCATCGCCTTCTACGACAGCGATCTGGGCCGCTCGATCCTGGAGAAGACCTATTCGAGCATGCCGGAGGCCAACGCCGCCATGATGGAGGTGATGCCGCAGTTGTTCGAGAAGATGGCGGCGCGGATGTGCGTTCGCTACGGCTGCGATACCGCCGAGATTCTGGGGGAGATGGGCATCGGTGGTGATACGACGGCGCGGCGGTCCAAATAGCCTTCTGGACAACCGTCCGCATGCTGACGGGTTGACCTCGTTCCGCAGACGCGGGAAGACGACGTGCGCGCATCGGCGTCGATCATGCCGGGCGCATGCGTCGGCGACCGCCGCATTGCTGGCGGAGCCGTTCTGAGCCGATGACCCGAACGCCCGTCGCCAAAACATCCGCCGAGCGGCTGCAGGTCGCGGCCCTGCCGTGGCGGCGGGGCCCCGCCGGGTTGGAAATCCTGCTCGTCACCTCGCGTGAGACGCGGCGCTGGGTCACGCCCAAGGGCGGCCGTATGACCGGCAAGTCCGACGCCGAGGCCGCCGCGCTGGAGGCGCTGGAGGAAGCCGGGGTCGAGGGCGCGGTCAGCGACCAGCCGCTCGGGACGTTCCGCTATCTGAAGGTCCTGAAGCGCCGGGCGCCGCGTTGGTGCGTGGTCGCCCTCTACAGTCTGAAGGTCACGGTCGAACATTCCGAATGGCATGAGCAGGCGCAACGCGACCGGGTCTGGCTGCCGCGCGAGACCGCAGCGGAATGGGTCGACGAGCCCGATCTGAAGGTCTTGATCGCCGCCTTCGATCCCTGAACAGGTCGTCAGGCTGAATGGACCCGGCGCAGCTTCAGAAGCTCATGTCCGGTTCTTCTTCGCTCACGTTTTGACAGGCGCCCGATCAGGTGTCTGGCGGCTTCTGGGCGTTGCGTCGGGCGTTCCGCATCCCCACAATTGTAGCCATGAATGCACCCTTCCAGACCCCCGCCGATCCGCTCGAGGCCCCGCTGTGGGACCTGTCCGACCTCTACGTCTCCCATGAGGACCCGCGCATCGCGGCGGATCTCGACCGCGCCCGGGCGCAGGTCGACGAGTTGAACGCCCTGCAGGGACGGCTGATCGAGGCGCGGTCGGATGCGGCCCTGCTGGGCCAACGCCTCGACCGGGCGGTGACGCTGTATGAACAGGCGGCGGATGTCCTCGGCGGACTGGGGGCCTACGCCTTCCTCGCCGCCTCGACCAACCGCAACGACGCCGCCGCCCAGGGCTTCGAGGCCACGGCGCGCGAGAAGATCACCGCCATCGCCACGCCGACCGTCTGGGTGACGCTGGAGATCAACCAGCTGGAGGAGGCCGAGATCGAGGCGGCGCTGACGGCGCACCCGGCCGCGGCGCGCTGGCGGCCATGGCTGCGGCGGGTGCGGGCGATGAAGCCGCACGAGCTGTCGCAGGAGCTGGAGACCTTCCTCGCCGAGCGCGGTCCGATCAGCGCCCAGTGGCCGCGGCTGTTCGACGAGACCCTGGCGGCGATGAAGGTCGAGGCCGGCAAGGAAGAACTGACCCTGGCCGAGGCGCTGAACCGGCTGTCGGATCCGAAGGGCGAGCGACGCAAGGCGGCGGCGACGGGGCTGAACGCGGCCCTTGCCGCGCGGGTGCAAACCATGGCCCTGGCGCTCAACACCGTGGCCGCCGACAAGGCGCTGGAAGACAAATGGCGCGGGTTCAAACGCCCGGCCGACGGCCGGCATCTGGCCAATGAGGTCGACGGCGAGTCGGTCGACGCCATGGCCGAGGCGGTGGCGGCGGCCTATCCGCGCCTGTCGCACCGCTATTATGCGCTCAAGGCCAGGGCCATGGGCAAGGCGACGCTGGACCAGTGGGACCGCAATGCGCCGATCGAGACGACCGCGCCGCGCGGCTATGACTGGGCCGCGGGCAAACAGCTGGTGCTGGAGAGTTTCGCCGACCTCGGCCCCGAGTTCGCCGACCGGGCGGGCGGCTTCTTCAACAAGCCGTGGATCGACGGCCGGGCGCGCCCGGGCAAACAGTCGGGCGCCTATGCCCATCCGGTGACCTCGGACCGCCACCCCTATGTGTTCCTGAACTGGATGGGCGAGCGGCGCGACGTGCTGACCCTGGCGCATGAGCTGGGCCACGGGGTGCACCAGACGCTGGCGGCGGGGCAGGGGAGCCTGCTGGCCGACACGCCGCTGACCCTGGCCGAGACGGCCTCGATCTTCGCCGAGGGCCTGACCTTCGACCGGCTGCTGGCCACGGCGCCGAAGGCCGAGCAACGCGGCCTGCTGGCCGGCCGGATCGAGGATGGGCTCAACACCGTGGTCCGCCAGATCGCCTTCCACCGGTTCGAGACCCGCTTCCACGACGAGCGGGCGGCGGGCGAGGTGTCGGTCGAGCGGCTGGGCGAGCTGTGGCTGGAGGAGATGGGGGCCTCGCTGGGGCCGGCGATCACGCTGAACCCCGGCTATGAGCACTGGTGGAGCTATGTCAGCCACTTCGTCCACTCGCCCTTCTACGTCTACGCCTATGCCTTCGGCGATCTGCTGGTGGCGGCGCTGATGGAGACGCGGGCCAAGGACCCGGCCGGGTTCACGCCGCTGTATCGCGAGCTGCTCGCGGGCGGCGGATCGAAGGGCTATGTCGAGGCCCTGGCGCCGTTCGGGCTGAACCCGCGCGACCCGGCTTTCTGGACCATCGGCACGAAGCGGCTGGAGGGTCTGATCGACCGGTTCGAGGCGGTGGCTTGAGCCTGAGCGCGGCCCCGCTATAAGGGCGCCAACCGCTGTCAGATTCCCGGACCCGATCATGGCCGACCCGCACCACGCCCCCGACGCCCCCAATGCCCATGGCCACGACGTCTATGTCCGCGGCACCCAGCATATCGAGGAGCAGGCCTCGACCTTCGCCCTGTTCATGGGCATGGCCAAATGGGGTTCGCTGCTGATCGCGGCGCTGCTGACCTTCCTCGTCATGTGGTTCCAGCCGGCCGGCAGCTTCTTCGGCGGCGTGATCGCGGCGGCGGTGCTGCTGGTCGCGGGCTGGTGGTTCCTGAAGTCGGGCAAGAAGGCGCAGCACTAGGCGCTACCGCTCGCGACGCGGTCGCTCGCTGCTTGAGCGCTTTGACGCGCCGTCCCCGATCAGCCTAACGTTCCAACGTTCGAGAAGACGGAGGGATTCGCTTGGCTGTCGCCATCGCCGTGACCCGCGAGCGCCGTGATGGCGAAACGCGCTGCGCCGTCACTCCGGAAACGGTGAAGAAGCTGATCGCCCTCGGCGCGACCGTGACGGTCGAGGCCGGCACGGGCACGGGCTCCTCCATTCCGGACGCGGACTATATCGCCGCCGGGGCGGCGGTGAAGCCGGACATCAGGACCGTGCTGTCGGGCGCCGACATCCTGCTGAAGGTGCGCGGGCCGACGGCGCAGGAGACCAGCGCGCTCAAGCCCGGCGCGGTGGTCGTGGCCCTGCTGGACGCGTATCGCGACAAGGAGACGGTCGCGGCCCTGGCCGGAGCTAATGTCACCGCCTTCGCCATGGAGTTCGTGCCGCGGATCAGCCGCGCCCAGGTGATGGACGTCCTGTCGTCCCAAGCCAATCTGGCCGGCTATCGGGCGGTGATCGAGGCGGCCTACGCCTTCGGCAAGGGCTTTCCGATGATGATGACGGCGGCGGGCACGGTCGCGCCGGCCAAGGTCTTCGTCATGGGGGCGGGCGTGGCCGGGCTGCAGGCTGTGGCCACGGCGCGGCGGCTGGGGGCGGTGGTCACGGCCACCGATGTGCGCCCGGCCTCCAAGGAGCAGGTCGAGAGCCTCGGGGCCAAATTCATCGCCGTCGAGGACGAGGAGTTCAAGGCCGCCGAGACCGCCGCCGGCTACGCCAAGCCGATGTCGGCCGAATATCAGGCGAAACAGGCGGAGCTGACAGCTTCTCACATCGTCAAACAGGACATCGTCATCACCACCGCCCTGATCCCGGGCCGGGCGGCGCCGGTGCTGGTCACGGCGGCGCATGTCGCCTCGATGAAGCCGGGCTCGGTACTGGTCGATCTCGCCATCGACAACGGCGGCAATGTCGAGGGGGCGAAGGCGGGGGAGGTGGTGACCACCGCCAACGGGGCCCAGATCGTCGGCTGGACCAATATGGCCGGCCGCATCCCGGCCGACGCCTCGGCGCTGTATGCGCGCAACCTCAGCGCCTTCGTCGGGCTGATGGTGGCGGACGGCGTGCTGACGGTCGATCTGGAGGACGAGATCCTCAAGGCGGCGGCGGTGACCCACGGCGGGGCCGTGGTGCATGAGGGTGTGAGGGGATGAAAGTGCTGAAATATCCATTTCATCTGCTCGCGATCCTGACAGGCGCCGCCGCGGTGGCGGTGGTTCTTTGGCAGGTGGAGCCGTCGGGCGCACACTTCGCAGCCTATGCCGGCGGCCTGTTTGCACTCCTGGCGGCGGTAGACCTCGCCCGACGGCTCGGGCTTGAGCCAAAAGACGATCCCGCGCGCCGTGATCGTGGAGAGACAAGCTGATGGAACACGTAGACCCCACCATCTTCCGCCTCGCCATTTTCGTGCTGGCGATCTTCGTCGGCTACTATGTCGTGTGGAGCGTGACGCCGGCGCTGCACACGCCGCTGATGGCGGTGACCAACGCCATTTCGTCGGTGATCGTGGTCGGCGGGCTGATCGCGGCGGCGGCGGCCGGCGGCGACGACGGCTGGATCGCCAAGGGGGCCGGCGTCGCCGCCGTGACCCTGGCCAGCGTCAACATCTTCGGCGGCTTCATGGTCACCCGGCGCATGCTGGCCATGTACCGCAAGAAGGAACGGCCGCCGGCCGCGGCCAAAGCCCCGGAAGCCGGATGATGGTCGACGTCCAGACCTTCGCGGTCGGCGCGTCCTGGGTCGCCACGACGATCGGGGCCGGGCTGTGGCTGTGGAGCTGGCTGGGCGAGAAGGACGCCATCCGCAAGCTGCGCTTTCTCGACTGCGGCGTGGTGTTGCTGTTCTCGTCGATCCTGCTGCGCATCGTCGCGCAGGAACGGCAGATGACCCTGTGGGACTGGGCCCTGGTCTTCATCGGCCCGCTGTTCATCGCCGCCGCCCTGTGGCGGCTGGCGCGGACGGCCTGCCCGCCGCCGGCGCAGAAGTGACCATGACGATGAGGGGAAATTGACCGCATGAACGCATCGATCGCGGCCCTGGCCTATCTGGTCTCCGGCGTCCTGTTCATCCTCAGCCTGCGCGGCCTGTCCAGCCCCGAGACGAGCCGGCGCGGCAATACCCTGGGCATGGTCGGCATGGCCCTGGCCGTGACGGTGACGCTGGCGACCCTGTGGGCCGGCGATGTCCTCGACCCCCTGACCCTGGCCTTGATCGCCGGCGGGGTCGTCGTCGGCGGCGGGGCCGGGGCGCTGATCGCCGCCCGGGTGCAGATGACGCAGATGCCGCAGCTGGTGGCGGCCTTCCACTCGCTGGTTGGCATGGCCGCCTGCCTGGTCGCCATCGGCGCGGTCTATGCGCCCGAGAGCTTCGGCATCGCCACGGCGGACGGCGGGATCAAGACCCTGTCGATCATCGAGCTGAGCCTCGGCGTGGCCATCGGCGCGATCACCTTCACCGGCTCGGTCATCGCCTTCGCCAAGCTGGACGGCCGGATGTCGGGAACGCCGATCATCCTGCCCGCGCGGCACCTGATCAACATCGGCCTGGCCCTCGGGCTGGTCTTCCTGATCGGTATATTGATCGGCACCGGCGGGACGGCGACCTGGGCCTTCTGGGGCGTCTTCCTGATCGCCCTGATCCTCGGCGCGACCCTGATCATCCCGATCGGCGGGGCCGACATGCCGGTCGTGGTGTCGATGCTCAACTCCTACTCCGGCTGGGCCGCGGCGGCCCTGGGCTTCACGCTGGAGAACATCGCCCTGATCATCACCGGGGCCTTGGTGGGCAGTTCGGGCGCCATCCTCAGCTACATCATGTGCAAGGCCATGAACCGCAGCTTCATCAGCGTCATCCTCGGCGGCTTCGGCGGCGACAGCGCCGCGGCCGGAGCTGGCGGCGCGGCCGAGACCCGGCCGGTCAAACAGGGCTCGGCCGAGGACGCGGCCTTCATCATGAAGAACGCCTCCAAGGTCATTATCGTCCCCGGCTACGGCATGGCCGTGGCCCAGGCCCAGCACGCCCTGCGCGAAATGGCCGACAAGCTGAAGGAGGAGGGGGTCGAGGTGAAATACGCCATCCACCCCGTCGCCGGCCGCATGCCCGGCCATATGAACGTCCTGCTGGCCGAGGCCAATGTGCCGTATGACGAGGTGTTCGAGCTGGAGGACATCAACTCCGAGTTCAGTTCCTGCGACGTGGCCTTCGTCATCGGCGCCAACGACGTCACCAACCCGGCCGCCAAGACCGACCCGCAGAGCCCGATCTACGGCATGCCGGTGCTGGACGTGGAGAAGGCGGGGACG
>JAHJNW010000116.1 GCA_018820665.1 Alphaproteobacteria bacterium
CCTCCCAGCCGTCTTCGGCGGCGACCGGGGCGGGTTTGCGGGCGGCGCCGCCGCGACCGACCGTCTTCATGGCGGTGACGGTGCGGTGGACCGGGCGGGCGGCGGCGCGGACCGGGGCGGCGCCGGCGTCGGCCCCGATCTGGAAGCGCGACACCGAGCCGGCCAGGGTCTCGGCCTCCTGCGACAGCGAATGGCTGGCGGCGGTCGATTGCTCGACCATGGCGGCGTTCTGCTGGGTCACCTGGTCCATCTGGTTGACGGCGGTGTTGACCTGCTGAAGGCCGGTGGCCTGTTCCTGGGCGCTGGCGGCGATCTCCGACACCAGGCCGTCGATCTCGGCGACGCGGCTGACGATGCGTTGCAGCGCCTCGCCGGTCTGGCCCACCAGGCTGACGCCGGCGTTGACCTGGCTGGTCGAGGCCGAGATCAGCACCTTGATCTCCTTGGCCGCCTCGGCCGAGCGCTGGGCCAGGGCCCGCACCTCGGAGGCGACCACGGCGAAGCCGCGGCCGGCGTCCCCGGCCCGGGCGGCTTCAACGCCCGCATTCAGCGCCAGCAGATTGGTCTGGAAGGCGATCTCGTCGATCACACCGATGATCTGGCTGATCTCCTGGGCCGATTTCTCGATCGCCCCCATGGCCCCGACGGCGTCGCGCACGACATTGCCGCTGGTCTCGGCGTCGCCCTTGGCGGCCTGGACCGTCTCCGAGGCCTGACGCGCGCCCGAGGCGGTGCGGTTGACCGTGGCGGTGATCTCGTCCAGCGCCGCGGCGGTCTCTTCCAGGCTGGCGGCCTGCTGTTCGGTGCGGCGCGACAGGTCGTCCGAGGCCTGGGCGATCTCGCCGGCGCCGGAGCGGATGGCCGAGACGTTGTTGGAGACCACCGACATGGCCTCCTTCAGCTGGCCGATGGCGGCGTTGAAGTCGGCCTGCAGCTTGGCGTAGTCGGCCGGGAAGGTCTGGGTCAGGGTATAGGTCAGGTCGCCGCGCATCAGGTGATCGAGGCCCTCGCCCAGCGCCTCGACGACGATCGCCTGCTCCCCGGCGGCGATGTCGGCCTGCTGCTGGTTGCGGGCCCGTTCGGCTTCGGCGGCCTCACGGGTCGTTACCGCCTCGGCTTCCAGCCGCTCGGCCGTGATCGCGGCGTCGCGGAACACTTCCAGGGCGGCCGCCATCTGGCCGACTTCGTCGCCGCGCTTGAGGCCGGGAATCTCGGAGGTCCGGTCGCCGTCCGCGAGGCTGCGCATGCGCTGCGACAGGGCCACGACCGGACGCGACACCGAGCGGCCGATGCGCCAGCCGGCCCCGGCCATGAGCACGATCACCAGCAGCGCCAGGGCGCCGAGCCCGAGGGCGGCCTTGCCCACAGCGGCGGCCACCTGGTCGGTATAGACGCCCGAGCCGATCACCCAGCCCCACGGCGCGAATCCCTTGACGTAGGAAATCTTCGGCGAGGCCGCGGTCTCCTCCGGCTTGTTCCACTGGTAGCCGACGAAGCCCTCGCCGTCCTCGCGCACGACCCTGACCATTTCCACAAACATGCGGACGCCGTCCGCGTCGGTGTTGCCGCTGATGTCGGTGCCTTCGAGCTTGGGATTGGTCGGATGCATGATCATGCGCGGATGCATGTCGTTGACCCAGAAATAGTCCGTCCCGCCGTAGCGGACCGCCCGCAGCGTCTCCTTGGCCGCCGACTGGGCCTGGGCCCGGGTCAGCAGGCCGGCCTGTTCCTGGGCGTGGTAGTGGGCGACGACGCCGTGCGCGACCTCGACCGTCTTGCGGGTCCGGTCGGCGATCTCGCTGCGCATGACCGCGTCCAGCCGCATCAGCGACAGGCCGAGGATGACCAGCAGGCCGGCCACCGACAGCAGGGTCAGAAGATTGATACGTCCGCCGATCGACAACGCTTTCATGGGCCCGTCCTGGTTATTGCTCCAGTGGCGTCTCATGGCGCGTTCAAAGTCGGATTAAACGACCGGTACGTACAATCCCCTAGTTGCGCCGCCCGGCGACGCTCGCCGTCAATCCCGGTCCATCGCCCGCCAGCCGATGTCGGTGCGGTGGAAGCCGCCCGGCCAGTCGATCTTCTTCACCGCCGCATAGGCGCGCTGGCGGGCCTCGGCGATGTCCTTGCCGCGGGCGCAGACGTTCAGCACCCGCCCGCCGGCGGCGACCAGCTGGCCGTCGTCCTGGCGCCGGGTGCCGGCATGGAACACCTGCACGTGCGGGCCGAAATCCTGCTCGGCCCCGCGGATGATCGAGCCCTCCAGCGGGCTGTCGGGATAGCCGGTCGCCGCCAGCACGACGCAGATCACCGTCTCGGGCCGGAACGCCGGCGGCTCGACCCGGGTCAGGTCGCCGCGGGCGCAGGCCAGCAGCAGCGGCACGATATCCCCGTCCAGCCGCATCATCAGCACCTGGCATTCGGGATCGCCGAAGCGGGCGTTGAACTCGACCACCTTCGGGCCGTCGGCGGTGGCCATCAGCCCGACGTACAGCACGCCGCGATAGGGCATGCCTTCGCGCGCCATGCCGGCCATCACCGGCCCGACGACCTCGCGCTCGGCCGCCTCGACCAGCGCCGGGGTGAAGACCGGGGCCGGCGAATAGCTGCCCATGCCGCCGGTGTTGGGGCCCAGATCGCCGTCGTAGGCGCGCTTGTGGTCCTGGGCCCCGCCCAGCAGCACGGCCCGGGTCCCGTCGCAGACGGCGAACAGCGAGCCCTCCTCGCCGTCCATGAATTCCTCGATCACCACCCGCGCCCCGGCCGTGCCAAAGCGGCCGCCCAGCATCCGCTCGATTTCGCCCTCGGCCTCGCGCTTCGTCGGGCTGATGGCCACGCCCTTGCCGGCGGCCAGGCCGTCGGCCTTGATCACATAGGGGGGTTTGAACACCGACAGCGCCTGCCGCGCCTCGTGCAGCCGCTCATAGACGCCATAGCCGGCCGTCGGAATCTCGTGTCGCTCCATGAAGGCCTTGGAGAAGGCCTTGGACGTCTCCAGCTGCGCCGCCTTCTTCGTCGGTCCGAAACAGGGGATGCCGGCCGCGGCCAGCCGGTCGGCCAGTCCGGCCTCCAGCGCCGTCTCCGGCCCCACCACCACCAGATCGGCCTTGATCTCGCGGGCGAGGGCGCACAGGCCGTCGGCGTCGGTGACCTTCAGGGCGACCCGCTCGCCCAGTTTGTCCATGCCCGGATTGCCGGGCGCGATGACCAGCCGTCGCACGAGCGGCGACTGGGCGATCTTCCACGCCAGGGCGTGTTCGCGACCGCCCGATCCCACCAGCAGGATGTTCATCCCCGCGCAATGACCGGCCCCGCGAGGCCGGTCAAGCGTGCGGCGTGGTTATTGCGCCGGCGGGGTCCAGTCCGGCAGCGCCGTCAGCTGGGCGGCGGTCAGGTCCGTCGTCAGGTCGATGGCGCTGCCGTCGACCTGTTCGCCGACGCCCAGATTGGCCAGCGGCACCACCTTCATCAGGTCCCCCGGGCCTTCCAGCTCGACGACCACGTGGGTCAGGGTCCCGTTGGCGTCCAGCACCAGGGTCTCGACATCGCCCAGGTCGGTGTTGTTCAGCGACATCAGGTCCGCGTCTTCCAGCTGTTCGCGGGTCATGCCGAAGGCCAGGGCCGCCGCGCCGGTGGCCGCCTCGGCCGTCTGCTCGGACACCGCCACCGGGGCCGCGCCCGGCTCCGGCCGCATGGCCACATCGTCCTCGCGATCGGAACAGGCGGCGGCGCCGAGGGCCAGCAGGGAGACGGCGGCGAGGGTCAGTCGGTTCATGGTCAGTCCTTCAGGGATAGGGTTACAGCGCCGAGATGACGTAAACGGCGACCGCCAGCAGGCCGATGCCGCCGATGATCAGCCACGGGCTCAGGGCCGGCCCGCCGCTGCGACGGTCCATCCCCCGCTCGCGCGGGTCGCGGTCGGCGGGGTCGCTGTCGGGCAGATTTCCGGTCATGCAGCCGCAACGGCGCCGGCCGCCGGGAGTTCCGGAGCGTCTCGCCGCACGGCGGCCAGAGGCCTTGCCCGGCGTCGCCTTTCGATATACGAAACGTATACGAATCATATATCCGGAGCACCCATGGGCATCGTCAACATCGAGGACGAACTGCACGAACAGCTGCGCCGCGCCAGCCGCGCCTCGTGCCGCTCGATCAACGCCCAGGCCGCCTTCTGGATCAGGCTGGGCATGCTGTGCGAGCTCAATCCCGGCCTCACCTTCCAGGAGCTGGTGGCGCGCGAGCTCAAGGCCGCCGGCGTCGACGCCGTCCTCCCGGCCGCCGCCGCCGCATGACCAAGACCCCGGCCGAGCTCGAGTTGATGGCCGAATCCGGCCGCCTGCTGGCCTCCGTCTTCACCTGGCTCGACACCCTGCCCCTCGCCGGCCTCAGCACGCTCGAGATCAACGACCGGGTCGAGGCCTTCATCGTCGACCAGCTTGAAGCCCGCCCGGCCAGCAAGGGCCAGTACGGCTACGGCTTCGGGCTCAACAGTTCGCGCAACCACGTCGTCTGCCACGGCGTCCCGTCCAGCGACGAGATCCTCGCCGGCGGCGACATCGTCAATCTCGACATCACCCTGGAAAAGAACGGCTTCATCGCTGACTCCAGCAAGACCTATCTGATCGGCGCGGTCACCCCCGCCGCGCGCCGGCTGGTCACAACCACCCGCGAGGCCCTGTGGAAGGGCATCCGCGCCGTGCGTCCGGGCGCCCGCCTCGGCGACATCGGCCACGCCATCGAACGGCACGCCAAACAGAAGGGCTATTCCGTCGTGCGCGACTACTGCGGCCACGGCATCGGCCGCGAGATGCACGAGCCGCCGCAGGTGCTGCATTTCGGCAAGGCCGGAACCGGCCTGACCCTGCGCGAGGGCATGGTCTTCACCATCGAGCCGATGCTCAACCAGGGCGTCCGCTCGGTCCGCACCGAGGACGACGGCTGGACCGTCGTCACCACCGACGGCAAGCTCTCGGCCCAGTTCGAGCACACGGTGGCGGTGACCCGCGACGGCGTGCGGGTGCTGACCCTGCGGCCGGACGAGACGGGCCCGGCTGCCGGTCGCTCCGACCGACCCTCCGCACGCCGGCGGGTCAGCCCGGCATCAGGCGGTTGACCTTGCTGACGATGAAGGCGGTGGACCAGCCGATCAGAAGGAAGCCGATCAGGGCCTCGATCGCCCCCATCAGCCGCCAGTCGGCGGGGAAATAGTCGGCGGTCCGCCCCAGGGTGGCGTAGGTCGAGGCCGAGTAATACAGCGCCTCCTCGACGGTCTGCATGGCGTCGATCAGCAGATAGAAGGCGGCGAATATTCCGATCTCGACCGTGTGCAGGACCAGCAGCAACAGGCCCATCCCTGACAGGACGGAGATGCTCCTGAAACTGAAGTCCATCTCCTTGAGGCGCTCTTTCCTCAGATTGAGAAGCTTGGAGATGCCGGTCAGCCCGAGCGCGTGAACGATGGTCATCACCAGCATCATGCCGCCGGACGCCGCCAGCTGCTTTCCGAGCGTGACGGTCTGGACGCTTTCTTCAACCACGGCGGACGAATGCCGCCGCCGCCCGTTCGTTCCGGACCGGCCGCCGCTTTCCAAGGCGTCGGCCCGGCGACTTGACGCAGCGCGTCCCGTCCGGCCTCCCCTACTCCCCGGTCTGGGCCTTCACGCCCTGGGTCTCGGGCACATACAGGCCGGTGACGAAACGGGTGATGAAGCCGCCCGGCTGCTCGCGCGGGCCGAAATGGGCGCAGGGATCGGGCTCGGCCACCGGCCGGGCCTCGCGGCCGTCCGGGGCGAAGCTCTCGGCCACCTGGTCGCCGAGCACCTCGGCGAATTGCAGCGCATCGCCGACGCGCGACAGCGACGGACTGTCCATCCCCACCACATTGGCCGAGCGCGCCCAGGCCAGGGCCGCGGCCTGCGTCCCCTCGACCGTGACCAGCTCGGCCTCGGCCGCCAGCATGCCGGTCGATCCCGGCGGGCGGATGCCGATCGGCCCCGGGATGAAGGCGCTGGCCACGGCCGAAAGCCCCGATCCCACGGCGCCGGTCGGCTCGATCCGCGTCACGGCGATGCGCGCCGTCGCCGCATCGGCGGCCCGTTCGGGCAGCAGGGTGAAGCGCCGGCTCAGCTCGTAGCAGACCTGCCGGTCCACCTCGCCCAGCACCAGGGCGACGTCGCCCGGCGCCACCCCCTCGGCCGCGCCCTGCGCCAGCTGCGCCGGCTCGACGAACAGCCGCTCGATCGCCGCCGCCATCCCGTCGTCGCGCCGGTCGCGCACCGAGACCCGCAGCGTCCCCTCCTTGGTCTCCAGCCCGTCATAGGTCGACAGGAAGCCGGCGTTGGCCGCCGGGGCGGTCTGGCAGGCGCCGAGCACCGTCGCCCCTGCGACCAGCACGAGAAGCGAAGCGGATGTCGAAGGGCTCATGTCAAATGTCCTGCGGCTGCGAAAGGGCGGCCCAGCCGCAACGGCGGCCGGGAGGGAGCGGTTCCGCCAACGGCGGCCGGCGCGCCGGATGAGACCCGACAGAGCAGGATTCGGGCCCGCCGGCCCAGTCGCCGGTTCCCGTCATCGCCGCCCGCCGCTAGTCTCCCCCGATGAGCGACGACTCCTACGTCTTCGAGGGCCCGGCGGATCAGCCGGCCGCCCCCCGCGACAACAATCCGCCCCAGACGGTCTCGGAACTGTCCTTCGCCCTCAAGCGCACGCTCGAGGACCGGTTCGGCCATGTCCGGCTGCGCGGCGAGATCTCCAAGGTCAACCGCCACGCCTCGGGCCACATCTATCTGACGCTCAAGGACGACAAGGCCGCAATCGACGGCGTCGTATGGAAGGGCCAGGCCCGCGGCCTCGGCGTCCAGCCCGAGACCGGGCTGGAGGTCATCGTCACCGGCAAGATCACCTCCTACCCGGCCCGCTCCTCCTACCAGATCGTCATCGAGACCATGGAGGCCGCCGGCGCCGGCGCCCTGCTGGCCCAGCTGGAGCGGCTCAAGGTCAAACTGCAGGGCGAGGGCCTGTTCGACCCGGCCCGCAAACAGCCGATCCCGACCTTCCCCGCCGTCATCGGCGTCATCACCAGCCCGACCGGCGCGGTGATCCGCGACATCCTGCATCGCATCGCCGAGCGCTGGCCGTGCCGCGTCATCGTCTGGCCGGTGGTGGTCCAGGGCGACGCCGCCTGCGGCCAGGTCGCCAACGCCATCCGCGGCTTCGACGCCATGACCCCCGGCGGCGCCCTCCCCCGCCCCGACCTGCTGATCGTCGCCCGCGGCGGCGGCTCGGTCGAGGACCTGTGGTGCTTCAATGACGAGGGCCTGGCCCGCGTCGTCGCCGCCGCCCGCATCCCGATCATCTCGGCCGTCGGCCACGAGACCGACACCACCCTGATCGACTTCGTCTCCGACCGCCGCGCCCCGACGCCGACCGGCGCGGCCGAGATCGCCACCCCCGTCCTCGCCGACCTGCGCGCCGCCGTGCTCGACCTCGACCGCCGCCTCGTCCGCGCCGGCGGCCGTCTGATCGAGGAGCGCCGCACCCGGCTGCGCGCCGTCGAGCGCGGCCTGCCCGCCCGTCCCGAGGACCTGCTGGCCCTGCCGCGTCAGCGCCTCGACCATGCCGCCAGCCGCCTCGGCTCGGGCCTGCAGCGCAATGTGGCGGTGCATGAGCGCCAGCTGATCACCGTCGCCGGCCGCCTGTCGCGCGGCCTGCTGGACCGGGCGCTGGAACGCCGCCGCGACCGCCTCGGCGCCTTCGGCGACCGCCTGCCGTCGGCCCTGAACAAGCACATCGCCGCGCACCAGACCGCCCTGTTGCGCGTTTCGGCCCGCCTGTCGCCCGAACCCCTGCACCGGCGGCTCGACCAGCGCGCCGCCCGTCTCGACGCCGTCGGCTCGCGGTTGGCGCCGCTTCTGTCCGATCGTCTGCAAAAGGACACGGCCAGCCTCGCCGCGCTCGGTCGGGCTCTCGCCTCGCTCGACCCCGGTCGGCCCAAACCCGGCTTCGCCCGGGTCGAGGACGCCGACCGCAAATGGCTGACCTCCGCCGCCGACCTGTCGCCCGGCCAGGCCGTGCGCCTCGTGTTCGGCGACGGCGCCCGCGACGCCCATGTCGACGGCGACGGCGACGCCTCGCCCACGCCGCGCCCCAAACCCGCCGCCGCGCCCCGGCCCAAGACCCCGCCGCCCGGTCAGGGCGACCTGTTCTGACGGCGCGGCCCTTGTCCCCGTCGGCCGTGCCGGGCTAGCCTGCCGCATGGTCGATAAAGACGCCGGTCCCGCCACCCTCCATTACGCCCACGGCGAATTCGCCGTGCTCAAGGCCGGACGGTTCGTCGCCTGCGCCGTCACCGGCCGCCCTGTACCGCTGGAGGTCCTGCGCTACTGGTCGGTCGAACGGCAGGAGGCCTACGCCGGCCCCGAAGAGGCGCGGCAGGGGCTGGCCCCGGCGCGATGAGCCCCGACCGCCGCGCCTTCCTTGCCAGAGTCGCGGCCGGCGCCGCGGCCCTGACCGCCGCCGGTCCCGCCCGGGCGCAGACCACCGCCGACCTCCCCCTGACCGGCCGTTTCGTCCAGGGCGGCCACGCCCTTGGCCAGACCTGGCCGCGGGCCCTGATCTTCGTCGACGGCGAGGCCCTGACCGCCGCCTCGGCCAGCGGGGCCTTCATCGTCGGCTTCGACCGCGACGCCCCGGGCAGCGTCGAGATCGAGGCCCGCGGCGACGGCCGCTCGGCCCGCCGCTCCCTCGACATCGCCCCGGGCGACTTCGCCATCACCCGCATCGACGGCCTGCCGCCCGCGACCGTGACCCCCACCGACCCCGCCCTGCTCGAGCGCATCGCCCGCGAGGCCCGGCTGAAGACCGGGGGTTTCGCCAGCCGGATCGACGCCGACCATTTCCGGACCGGCTTCGACTGGCCCCTGACCGGCTTCCGCGTCACCAGTCGCTGGGGCGCCCAGCGGGTGCTCAACGGCACGCCGGCCCGGCCGCACTACGGCATCGACCTGGCCGCCCCGGCCGGAACCATGATCCGCGCCCCCGCCGCCGGCCGCGTCACCCTCGCCGAGCCCGACCTGCATTTCGAGGGCGGCCTGGTCCTGATCGACCACGGCCAGGGGCTGATCACGGCGTATCTGCACCAGTCGCGCCTCGACGTCCGCGCCGGACAGGATGTGGCGCGCGGCGATCCGCTCGGTCGGGTCGGCATGAGCGGCCGCGCCACCGGCCCGCACCTGTGCTGGCGGATGAAATGGCGCGACCGCAACCTCGACCCGTCGCTTCTTGTGCACAGTGAGCGGTCGTAATCGCCTAAGCCGGCCCTGATCGACGGTCGGTCATGGACGGACGGGGGATCGGTCCCTACCATCCGCCCGCCGCGCTCCGCCCGCGCCTTTCCGGCCCACCGCCATGACGTCGTCCCTCTCCGCGATCCAGGTCCTGCTGATCGATGACAATCCGCACATGCGGGCCATCGCCTCGGCGGTGCTCAAGTCCGCCGGCATCCGCAAGGTGCTGGAGGCGGGCGACGGCGGCGCCGGGCTCCAGATCCTGCGCGAGCACGCCGTCGACCTGGCCCTCGTCGACTACAAGATGTTCCCGCTGGACGGCGTCGAATTCACCCGCCTGGTCCGCAACAGCCCCGACAGCGCCAACCCCTATCTGCCGATCATCATGATGACCGGCCATTCGGGCAAGGAGCGGGTCTATGAGGCGCGCGACGCCGGCGTCACCGAATTTCTCGCCAAGCCGATCACCGCCAAGGCCGTGCTCGATCGCATCCAGTCGGTGATCTGGAAACCCCGCCCCTTCGTCAAGACCGAGGGCTATTTCGGCCCGGACCGCCGCCGCGTCGCCGCGCCCGGCTATCAGGGTCCGTTCCGCCGGGCCATCGACGCCGCTCGCGACGCCGCCGAACCCGCCTGATCAGGCCTCGTCGGCCCTGAGCGCGGCATAGACCCGGTCGGGCCAGCGTTTGTGCACCCAGAACCAGTCGGCCGGATTTTCCCGCACCCGCGCCTCGATGAAGCTCGTGATCGCCTGCACCCCCCGGGCGATGTCGGCCGACCGGTCGCCGGTCGTCTCCAGCGCGATCAGCTCATGGACCGTCACCCGGAAGCGCACGCCCGGCAGCCGCACCACCGACAGCGGCTGCAGCGCCGTCCCGAACCGCAGCGCCAGCCGGCTCGGCCCCGGCGCGGCGTTGACCGGCTGGCCGAAGAACGTCACCTCCGGCCCCTCGTCGAACTTCTGGTCGTTCATCAGCGCCACCGACTCGCCGCGGGCCAGGCCGGCCAGCAGCTCGCGCGCGCCCTCGCCGCCCTTGGGCGCGAACAGCCTGATCCCGTAACGGGCCCGCGCCGCCCGTATCTGGACATCGACATAGGGGTTGTTGGCGGCGCGATAGGTGACCTGGCAGGGTATCCCGGCCTCGACGATGACCGCCGCCTGGGTCTCGATATTGGCGAAATGCCCGGCGACGAACACCACCGGCCGGCCGGACTCGCGGATCGCCTCCAGCCGCTCGCGCCCGACCACCTCGATGCGGCCCTCGGCGACCAGCCGGTCCATCACCGCCGTCTCGGCGAAGGCCCGCCCGGTCTGCTCCCACTGATCCAGCGCCAGCTGCTCCCGCTCCGTCGCCGGCATGTCCGGAAAGGCGATGCGCAGGTTCCGCATCACCGTCTTCTGCGTCCCGGTGCGCGGCCCCAGGGTGCGCAACAGCCAGCCGCCGAGGGCCGAGGCCCGCTCCACGCCCAGCAGCCGCATCAGGCCGACGAAGCCGGCGAAGCCGACGCTCTCCAGCCGCCAGACCAGATCCTGTCGCAGCCTGCCGCCCGGGCCCTTCGCCCGCCGCCGCCCGCCGTCCGGAGTGTCCGCCGCCATGCCGCTACCGCCCGTCGCCGAGCAGCCGGTCCGCCGCCGCGGCGACCTCGTCGACCGTCAGCGCGCCCATCTGGTTCTCTGTCGGGCTCACGGTCTTCGACACCTTGCCGAAGACCACATCGACGCCGGGCGCCCGCACCGCCGCCGCCCGCTCGCCCCACGGTCCGTACAGCCGCTCGTCGGTCGGGCCGAACAGGCCCAGGGTCGGCGCCCCCGCCGCCGCCGCCAGATGCATCATGCCCGAGTCATTGCCGACGAACAGATCGGCCCCGGCCATCAGGGCGGCGGTGGTCAGCAGGTCGGCCCCGGTCATGTCGACGAACCGCTCCGGCCCCACCGCCGCGCCGATCACCGCCGCCGCCGGGCGATCCATCGGCCCGCCGGTCGGGGCCACGACCGCCCCCTCCAGCCGCCCGCCCGGCCCCGTCAGCCGCGCCGCCAGGGCCGCGAACCGCTCGACCGGCCAGGCCTTGCCGATCCGCGTCGCCCCCGGCCCGATCACCAGCAGCCGCTTCGCCGCCCGGATCGCCGGCGGCAGGGCCTCGCGCTCAGCCCCGGTCAGCCATACCACCGGCGCCCGCGCCGGCCCCTCGCCGAGGATGCTCGACGCCTCCAGCACCTTGTGCGCGATGCCCCCGGCCCGGCGCGTCAGCGAGCGCGGCCCGTTCAGGAATCGCCCCGCCCCGCTGTTGCGGAAATCATAGATCCTCGCCCAGCGCCGCTTGCGCAGTTTCCACCACAGCTCCAGCCAGTGTTCGCCGCGCTTCTTCTTGGCCAGCGGAATGACCTCGGTCTCGGCCGGCAGATGGCGGAACAGCACCGCCGTGGCCGGCGGACAGACCACCGTCACCGGCGCCCCCGGGTGGCGCCGGACGATCTCCGCGATCGCCCCGGTGCTCATGATGAGGTCGCCGATCAGGCTGCCCGTGATGATCAGGACGCCGTCGGCGGCCCGCTCACCGCCCATGCGACTTTTCCTCGACCAGGGTCGAGCCGGTCACCCGGTTGATCTCGCGCTTGATCGCGGCGCGCTGGTCGTTCTCCTTGTAGACCCGCCGCGCCAGGGCGATGAAGTCGGCGTCGAACCGGCCCTCGCGCTCGTGCGCCCGCTTGCCGTCCTCGACATCCCACAGGCCGTCGTTGATCGCCTGCAGCCGGGCGACCAGGTCGTCCAGCGCCGGTGAGCCCGTCACCGCCGCCGTCGCCACGGCTTCCAGCTCTTCCAGCTCGCGGCGCACATTCTCCAGCTGCCCGGGGTCGGACAGGCGCGCGGCCTTGATCTTGAGGATGGTGATCTTGTCGAACAGCTCGCCGACCGAAACCGGAATCCTGATCAGCATGGCGCGTCTTCCCTTATCTGCACGGACAGGCCGCCCGCGACCGCGGCCTCACCAGGCAATGGTGATGCCGCCGTCCACGACCAGCGTCTGGCCGGTCATATAGGCCGAGGCCGGCGCCGCCAGATAGACCGCCGCCCCGGCGATCTCGTCGGGCTGGCCGATCCGCTTCAGCGGGGCCGGGTCGGTGACCTGTTTCAGCAGCTCGGGATTCTCCCACAGATATTTGGCGAAGTCGGTCTGCACCAGGCCGGGGGCGATGCAGTTGACCCGCACGTTCGACGGCCCCCACTCGACCGCCAGATTGCGCGCCAGCTGCATGTCGGCCGCCTTGGAGATGTTGTAGGCGCCGATCAGGGCGTTGCCGCGCAGCCCGCCGATCGACGAGACGATGATCACCGAGCCCGCCTTCCGCTCCAGCATCTGCGGCGCGACCATCTGGATCAGCCAGTGGTTGGACACGACATTGTTCTGCAGAATCTTGCCGAACTGGTCGTCCGAAATCCCCGCCATCGGCCCGGCATAGGGGTTGGAGGCGGCGTTGCAGACCAGGATGTCGATCTTGCCGAAGGCGGCGTTGGTCTCGTCGACCAGCCGCTGCAGCTCCTCCTTCGAGGCGATATTGGCCGGCACGGCGATGGCCCGGCCCTCGCCGTGCTTCTCGTTGATGGCCGAGGCGACCTCGTCGCAGGGCCCGGCCTTGCGGGACGAGATCACCACCCGGGCCCCGTGCTCGGCCAGCCGTTCGGCGATGGCCTTGCCGATGCCGCGTGAAGAACCCGTGATGACCGCGACCTGGCCGGTCAGATCGAACAATTCCATCGTTAACCTCGAAGCTTGGGGAGAATCCGTGCACGAACGCTAGGCGAACCGACGTGATACCCCGATACTCGGGCGATTCCATCCGGGAACACGGAACAACCGTTTCCAATGCGCGCACTGACCCAGGGCTTTCTGTTCTTCGGCTACCTGTTCCTGTCCCTGACGGTCGGCGCCTTCGTGTGGCGCGCGGGCCTCGGCGCCGGGGCCGGGGCGGCCGCCGGCATCGCCAGCATGGGCCTGCTTCTCGCCGTCCACGCCTGGGTCTCCGGCAAGACCGAGCGCGCCGTGCTCAAGCGCGAGATCGACCAGGTCCGCGAGGCCCACCGCCTGCTCGCCGACGCCATGGAGTCGACCCAGGGAGCCCTGACCGAACTGGCCCAGGCCATCGAGACCGGCGCCCTGTCCTCGACCGAACAGCTGTCGGGCGAGGTCCGCATGCTGGAATCCCTGATCCAGCAGATGAGCGAGTCGATCGACCAGCGCATCTCCCAGCCGACCCCGGACAACACCTACGAGGCCCGCCACCGCGAGCAGTCCAACGTCCTGCTGCAGAACATCCACGAGGCCCTCGCCCAGAACCGCGTCGACCTCTACCTCCAGCCGGTCGTCTCCCTGCCCCAGCGCCGGACCATCTACTACGAGAGCTTCACCCGCCTTCGCGCCGCCGACGACCGCGTCATGATGCCGGCCGAATACCTGTCCGTCGCCGAGGGCGAGGGCCTGGTCCCGGCCATCGACAACCTGCTGCTGTTCCGCTGCGCCCAGATCGTCCGCCGCCTCGCGCGTCAGGACCGCAAGGTCGGCGTCTTCTGCAACGTCGCCCTGTCCTCGCTCGGCGACGAGACCTTCTTCCCCCAGTTCCTCGACTTCCTGTCCGAGAACCGCGACCTCAACCAGGCGCTGATCTTCGAACTGGGCCAGGCCACCTTCGACGCGCGCGGCGCGGTCGAGGCGCGCAACATGGCCAAGCTGGCCGACCTGGGCTTCCGCTTCTCGATCGACAAGGTCCAGACCCTCGATCTCGACTTCGCGGATCTTCAGAGGTCCGACGTAAAGTTCATGAAGGTCAGCGCCGACCTGCTGATCGAGACCCTGCTCGACACGGACAACGCCTCGGCCCTGCCGGCCCTGCGCGACATCTCCGCCGCCGATTTCGCCGGCGTCACCCGCCGCTACGGCATCGAGCTGATCGCCGAGAAATGCGAGACGGAGCGACAAATTGTCGACATCCTCGAACTGGACATCTCGGTCGGCCAGGGGCATTTGTTCGGCGAGCCCCGCGCCATCAAGGAAGCCGTTCTCGCCGAAACCGACCCCCCCGCCGACTTCATCCGCTCAACCTTGAGAAGCGCGGATCACCGGCGACGTTTCGGCTAGGGCCTTTGCGGGCGGGTTCGCCCGTCCGGTCCCTCACCAGCGGCGGCCGCCGTCCTGCCAGTAGACCCGCTCGCGACCATAGCGGCGGTCTTCATTGTAGCCGCCGAAGCCATAGCCGCAGGGATCGTCCTCCTCCGACAGGGTGTGGCCCAGCAGGGCCCCCGCCGCCGCCCCGATCGCCGCGCCGCGCTCCCGGTCGCCGCTTCCGGCCACCGCCGCGCCGATGGCGGCGCCCAGCACCGCGCCGCTGGCCATGGCCCGTTCCTGGTTGCGGGCGTAATCGCGCTCGCAGGCCGAGGCGTAGTTATCGGTGGTGGCGCACCCCGCCAGCGTCAGCCCGCACACCGCCGCCGCCGTCACGCCCAACAGATGTCGCATCGCGTCTCTCCCTGAAGCCCCGCAGGATCAACGACGGGATGGCCGGGGCGTTCCGGGGCAGCGGCCTTCACCTCCCCATTCGCGGAGGCGAATGGGGAGGACAGATCGCGCAGCGATCAGGAGGGGGCGGCGCAGGCGGTCGGGGAGTCCGGCGCGGACCCCCATCGGCCGGAGCCGCCCCCTCCGGGTCGCTGCTTCGCATCGACCGTCCTCCCCATCGGCCTTCGCCGACGGGGAGGTGAGCCCCATGACGCTGTGCTGACAATCCGCGAATCGATAGTCTAGTTGTCAGAATATTATCCCTCATATTCAACGCACTAGCCATTTCTCAAACCGTTTTAGCTGTACTAGGGCGGACCTCCCGTAAAATGCCTCCCATCCCGTCGAAGGGGAGGGCGTCGGATCCACGTTCCTCGACGACGGCGGGCTGTGGTCGAGCGATGAAGCCCGGGTGGAGGAAAGTCCGGGGGTCCTCGAGGGCAGGGATGGATCCTGTCCGCTTGCTCGCCGCGCGCCCCCGGCCGGAACCGCTACGTCGACTGGAATACGGTCAGCACGTTCCGCCTTCACCCTCCCCGGCGACGGGGAGACCGAATGCCGGTGAGGCCCGAGAAGGGCCGCCAGCCGGCGGGGCGAGTGGATAACGACCACGCGGGGCGGTCTGTCTCGTCGAAACGGTATTAAAATCAAAGCACCGGGCGAGGCCCGGCCGCCCCGCTCTCTCCCCGACCGTCTGGAAACAGACGGCGAAGACCCCTGCCTGCTCCCTGCTGCCTGCTGCCTGCTGCCTGATCCCTCATCTCACACCCCACACCCCACGCCCCACGCCCTCACCTTCCCCCCCGCCCCCGGACCCCCTACAACCTTCGCCATGACCTCCGCCCCGCTTCCCGACGCCGGTTCGAACTGGGTGGACCGCCACGCGCCGGAAGGCCTCAAGCCGTGGCTCAGGCTCGGCCGGTTCGACCGGCCGATCGGCATCTGGCTGCTGCTCCTGCCGGGCTGGCAGGGCATCGCCCTGGCGCTCAGCCAGTACCGCCAGACCCCGGACCTTTACGACGCCTGGCTGTTCCTCGGCTTCGCCCTCGGCGCCTGTCTGATGCGCGCCGCCGGCTGCGCCTTCAACGACATCGTCGACCGCGACATCGACGCCCGGGTCGCCCGCACCGCCCTGCGCCCCATCCCCTCCGGCCGCATCAGCGTCAAACAGGCCTGGGCCTTCGTCATCGGCTGCAGCCTGGTCAGCCTGCTGATCCTGCTGACGCTGAACCTGACCGCCGTCCTGCTCGGCGTCGCCTCCCTCGCCCTCGTCGCCGCCTACCCCTTCATGAAGCGCATCACCTGGTGGCCCCAGGCATGGCTCGGCCTGACCTTCAACTGGGGCGCCCTGATGGGGTTCGCGGCGGCGGTGGGCGGACTGCCGTTCCTGCTGTGGGCCATTGGCCAGATCCTCGTCGCGACGGGCGACTGGTACACGGTGGGCATGGCGGTGGATGCACAGGGCCATCTCGCCCTCTCCGCCCTCCTCCTCTACCTCGGCGCCGTCTTCTGGACCCTCGGCTACGACACCATCTACGCCCTGCAGGATCTCGAAGACGACGCCATGGTCGGGGTCAAATCCTCGGCCCGCCGCCTCGGCGCCAATGTCCGGCGCGGCGTCGGCGTCTTCTATCTGCTGACCGTCGTCCTGACCCTCGCCGCCGGCCTCGCCGCCGGCCTCGGCCCGCTGTTCTACGTCGCCCTGTTGCCGTGGGCCGCCCACCTGTCCCGTCAGGCCCGCGACGTCCGCCCCGACGACGGCGCGCTTGCGCTGCGCCTGTTCCGGTCCAATCGTGATGCCGGCCTCATCCTGTTTCTCGCCATCATTCTCGGCTCGGTTCCGCTTCCGCTTTGAAGGACTCCCGCATGGCCCGCCCGCTTCGTTTCCTGCTCCTGACCGCCGCCGTGGCCGCGACCCTCGCCGCCTGCAACCGCGAGCCCGAGGCGCCGGAGACCCCGGCCGCCCGGCCCGACGCCGCCGCCCTCGTCACCCCGGCCGACGCCGCCGCGCCGATGAACTATGAGTCCAAGACCCGCTGGGCCGACGTCCGCCTGACCCTGCCCGAGGCGATCAAGCCGCAGACCGACCTGCACGCCCGCCTCTACGCCGAGGAGGTCCGCAAGCTGCGCCAGTTCGTCGAGGGGGCCCAGGGCGAGCTGACCGAGGCCGGCGCCGCGACTGACCGGCCGAAATACGAGAACGCCGTCACCATCACCGCCGCCGGCGAGACCGCCAAACTGCTCAGCCTGAAGCGGTCGTCGTTCGACTATTCGGGCGGCGCCCACCCCAACACCCTGACCAGCGGCATCCTCTGGGACAAGGCGCTCAAGCGCCAGATCGGCCTCGCCGACCTGTTCCGCAAAGGGGCCGATATGACCGTCCTCGACCAGGCCCTGTGCTCGGCCCTCAACACCGCCAAACGGACCCGCGTCCCCGGCGGCGGCTCCCTGACCTTCGACAGCAAGCCGTTCGCTTGCCCGCGCGTCGTCACCACGGCCTTTGTCCTGACGCCCGGCGACGCCTCCGGCAAGGCGGCCGGCCTGACCTTCCTGATCGGCCCGTACCAGGCCGGCCCCTATGTCGAGGGCGGCTACGAACTCGCCGTCCCCGCGACCGTCTTCCGCTCCCTGCTGGCGGCCGCCTACGCCGGCGAGTTCGGCGGCCAATTGACGAAGGCGGGGGACGTCACTCCCCCGCCCGCGCCCGAACCGACCGCCTAGGGAGCAAGGAACTGGTCGACGATCTCCGCGAACCGCGCCGGCTGGTCGGCCATGATGAAATGCCGCGAGCCGTCGACCCGGACCAGCTTGACCCCCGGCAGGGTCGCATACTCGCGGCCCCACACGCCGTCGGCCATGGCCGCCGGGGCGCCGCCGTCGGCGTCCGAGGCGTAGACCGCCCACACCGGCGTGGTCATCGCCGCCAGCCCCGGCCGGGCGTCGGTGGTCATCACCTCGCTGATCGCCGTCGCCATCGCCTGCCGGTCCGAGGCCATCGACCATTCGACCATCGCCTCGCGCGTCGCCGCGTCCCGGGCCAGGCCGATCGCCGTCTGCCCCTGCTGGCTGGCGAAGCCCGCCTCGTCGGCGGCGAGAATGCCCGCCGCCGCCTGGTCGGCGAATGGCCGGGCGGTCTCCGCCGTCGCCGTCGGCCCGAACAGGGCGCTGAAAAACGGCAGGCTGTCGACGCTCATCACCTTGCCGACCAGATCGGCGTGGCCCTGGGCCAGCAGCACCCCGGTCAGCCCGCCCATCGAATGGCCGATCACCGCCGGCCGCTCCAGCCCGCTCTCGCGGATATAGCGGGCCAGCTCCCCGATCATCGGCTGCAGGAACGGCCCGTCGCCGTGCGTCCACGGCTCGCCGGCGAACCCGGCCAGTTGCACCAGATGCACCCGGTGCGTCGCGGCCAGCCGCTCCGCCTCCGCCCGCCACACCTCGCGCGACGAGGCGAAGCCGGGGATCAGGATCACATCGGGTCCGCTGCCCACCACCTCGACCGACAGCCGGTCCGAGGTGAAGGCGCTTTGTACGGCGACGACGGGCGCCGCCTCGGCCCGGGCGGCCAGAACCATCCCCCCGGCGGCGAGGGCGACGGCCGAAGCGAGGGCGAAGGCGCGCAGGCTGCGGCCGCCGCCATGTCGGGACATGAACATCATGGTCTTGCTCCTTGTAAGGTTATGCTGACAGACGTCAGGCGTGAGGGTTCTCGAAAACCTCTTCCACCGGCCGCGCGAACAGCACGGCGATGCGGAAGGCGAGGTCCAGCGACGGGTCGTGCTTCTCGGTCTCCAGCGCGTTCACGGCCTGCCGTGAAACGCCCAGTTCCTGACCCAGCTGCTCCTGGGTCCAGCCGCGCTCGACGCGCAGCAGCTTCAGCCGGTTCTTCATCAGTTCGACGTCCGGATGAACGGGCTCACGCAGCCGTAGATGCCCCAGAAGGCGGCGTAGACCAGCCATCCCGGCAGATGCGGCGCATTGGCGAAGGTCTCGGCGAAGCCCCAGAAGGTCGCCAGCGCCATGGCCAGGCCGGCCGAAACGATGAACTGTTTGGCGGTGACGGCGCGGACGAACTCGTCGCTTTCCCGGATCAGGCTCAGCGTGGCCCACAGTTGACCGATCACGGGCGCGGACACGGCCGCGGCCAGGCCCCATCCGGCGGGCTTGCCGATCACCTCATCGAAGGCGTCCGTCAGCATCATCGAGATGCAGATCAGCATGTACGGGATCATGAAGGCGAAGGTGCGGATCACATACCGCCGGTGCGCCGCCGTTCCGGTTCTCCAGACATTCAACATGACAAGTCCTCCTGACGTGATGTCATGCTTACCTTACATCCGTATTTTGTCGTGTCAACCTGACTTTATGTCAGGGGGTGCTGACACTCCGGACATGGGCGGCGGAGCCGTGAACCTTTCTCGCCTCCGGCGGTTCTGCCCCGCTCGGACCGGAGGGACGGCGGCTTGCGACTCATCTCATTCGTCAGACAGCACTGGCTTTTTCTGGTCCTCCTGGCCCAGCTCCTCTTCATCGCCTTCGCCACCGGCTACCTCTTGGCCAACCCCTTCATCGAAGCTGGATAGCGGCGACCACGCCCGGTCCCTTGGGCGAGATCGAGCATGACCCGCATCGCCGACCCCGCCGCCTTCATCCTCGCCAACACCCGCCTCCAGCCCGTGCCCCACGCGCCGGAAATTTCGCTGTGGCTGGCCGATGAGGTCACGCCGATCTGGCGGCTGACAGAGGAGGAACTCGGCGAGATGGGCCTGCCGCCGCCGTTCTGGGCCTTCGCCTGGGCCGGCGGTCAGGGTCTCGCCCGCTGGCTGCTGGACAATCCCCACGAAGTCGCCGGCCGGCGCGTGCTCGACTTCGCCGCCGGGTCCGGCCTGGTCGGCGTGGCCGCCCTGCAGGCCGGCGCCGCCTCGGTCCTGTGCGCCGACATCGACCCGTTCTGCGCCGCCGCCGTGGCGCTGAACGGTCAGGCCAACCGGGTCGGCCTCGCCTTCACCGACGCCAACCTGCTCGACGCCCCGCCACCCGTTGTCGAGGTGATCTGCGCCGGCGACGTCTTCTACGAAAAGCCGATGGCCGAACGGGTCCTCGCCTGGCTCACCATAGCCGCCGATCGTGGCGTCCGGGTCCTCGTCGGCGATCCCCTGCGGACCTATTTCCCCAAGTCCGGCCTCGATCTGCTCGCCGAATACGCCGTGCAGACCACCCGCGAACTGGAGGACTCCGCCGTCAAACGCACCCGCGTCTGGTCGCTCGGGCCGTCGGCCGCTCATCGGCGACGCTTGCCTGACGACCGGCCGGGAACCATCTTGAAGCCATGACCCGCGCGCTGATCCCCCTTTCCCTGGCCTTCGCCGCCCTCGCCGGTTCGGCCCAGGCCCAGACCGCCCCCGCCTATGTCGCGCCGGGCGCCAGTCTCCACCGTTATCAGGCGGACCAGCACCGCTATGAAATGGACCGCCTCCGCGCCCGGGCCGATCAGCGCGAGACGGTCGTGCGGCAGCTCCAGCTCGAAACCCGCCTCAACCGGCTCGAAATTGAGGCCGCCCGCCAGCCCGAACCGCTCCAGCCCGCGCCCTACCGCGTCCTCCGCTCGCCGGAAGAAGAGCGGGCCCTGCGGGAATCCGCCACGGAACGTCGCCGCGCCTCGGCCGCCGGCGTCGGCGAGATCGACGCCTGGCTGGACCGAACCGCCGACTAGCCCCTTGCCTGCATCCCTTCCCTGACGGCCGCGTTCCTGCTTGGCTGTAATCTGAGGGACGAGGGAAACATCATGCGCTGGCAGGGCGGACGACGCGGCGGCAACATCGAGGACCGCCGCGGCATGGGCGGGGTCGGCATCGCCGGCGGCGGCATAGGGGCGATCGTCCTCGCCGCCATCGGCTATTTCGTCTTCGGCATCGACCCCCAGACCACCCAGCAGATCACCAGCCAGCTGGGCGGTGTCGGCAGCGCCGAACAGGGCGTCGAGGGCAGCCCCGACGACCAGGCCGGCGCCTTCGTCGATGTTATCGGCTCCAATGTCGACGACGTCTGGCAAACGCAGCTGGAGGGCTACCAGCCCCCAACCGTCGTCCTCTACGAACAGGGCACCCCGACCGGCTGCGGCTTCGGCCAGGCCGCCATGGGCCCGTTCTACTGCCCCGCCGACCGTCAGGTGTATCTCGACCTCTCGTTCTGGCAGCAGCTGGAAACCCAGCTGGGCGGCTCCGGCGCCGACTTCGCCCGCGCCTATGTGATCGCCCATGAGTACGGCCACCACGTGCAGACCCTGACCGGCGCCTCGCAACAGGTGCGTGCAGCCCAGCAGCGTGCTTCGGGCGAGGCCGAGGCCAACCGGTATTCCGTCGCGCTTGAACTGCAGGCCGACTGCTACGCCGGGATCTGGGCCGCCAACGCCGCCGCCGTCTCGGGCGGCGAGGTCGCGGTCAGCGCCGCCGATCTGGAAGCCGGAATGCAGACCGCCGCCGCCATCGGCGACGACACCATGCAGCGCCGTCAGGGCGGACAGGTGCAGCCGGACGGCTTCACCCACGGCTCCTCGGCCCAGCGGGTCGAATGGCTGCAGCGCGGCTATCAATCCGGCGATCCGGCCGCCTGCGACACCTTCGCGGCCCTCTGACCCGGCCTCAGCCCACGGTCAGGTCTAGCGGCTGGGACACGTGCAGGGAGCCCGCGCCCAGGTCGAAGGCGGCCCGGCGCGCGCCGAAGGCTTCCATGCCCACCAGCCCGCCCGGGAAATTCGGCAGCGGCGGCTGGTCGAACACCCCGACCGACACCCGGCGGTACAGGTGGTTGGCGAAGGTCACGGTGCGCGCCTCGACGATGGCGGCCTGCATCGCCCCGCCCAGCACCAGACTGGAGCCGACCTCCTTCGGCCGGCCGTCCAGCAGGCCGACGGCCTGCGCCGTCGCCTTGTCCAGGGCCAGCAGTGACGAGGCCCCCGTGTCGACCACGGCCTTGACGACTGCGCCCTCGACCGTGACCTCGGCGATCAGCCCGCCGCCGGTGCGCTCGACCATCGCGGGCGCCAGATCGGTCGGCCTCACGAACGCCTCGCGGGCGATCAGGCGGACGTGCCGCCGCGCCGGATCCAGCGCCAGCACCAGATGCTCCAGCACGTCGCGGCCCAGGATCAGCGGCGTGTTGAGCCCCTCGGCCGAAGCCAGCGGCCCAAGATCGAGGATCGCGGCCCGCAGCTTGCCGATGGCCAGGCCCGGCAGCTCCACATCGACGGTCGTGCCCCGCCCCATCTGCGTCCCGCCGCCGACGCCATAGGCGACCAGCGGCATGTCGAACAGCGAGCGCTGCTGCTCGGGCAGGGCCTCGACCAGGCCCCGGTCGATGACGGAATACTGGGCGCCGGTGTCGATCAGGGCGATGACCTCGCGGCCTTCAACCCGCACCTTCACGGTCGGCACGCTGGCCCGCCGCGCATAGGGCAGCCACGGCGTCGCCCCGCCCCCGGCGAAGGCCAGATCCGGGGCCGGCCAGAACAGGGTCTCGCGCGCCCACCAGGCCCCCCCGACGACGGCGGCCAGTCCTGCGGCGCGGAAAAGGAGATTGCGGCGGTTCATGCGCCTCGAACATGGCGTGGCCGGCGTCGCTGCGCCAGCGTCGCCGCTGTCGCGGACTAGCGAGCCCCGAACGGCACGACCTTGTTCTCGCGGTCGTGACCGATGTCGGCGGCGCCCAGATAGGGGATGCCGGAACGCTGGCACCAGTAGCGGACGATCTCTTCCGGGGTCAGGCCGAAGTCCGGATCGTTCTCGACGATGTTCGACACCCGCCCCAGCCGGATGCCCGCCACCTTGCGGATCGAGGCCTGGCCCGTCAGGTGGAACATCATCCGGTCGACGCGGTACAGCGGCTCCGACACATCCTCCAGCATCAGCACATGGCCCGTCAGGTCCGGCTCCAGCGCCGTTCCCGTCAGGGCGTCGAGGATGCTCAGATTGAAGGCGACCGCCGGGCGCGGATCCTCGTGCAGGGACGGCTCCCACGAGGCTTCGTCGCCACGCTTCAGCCAGTTCAACGCCCGCCACGCCGTCGCGTCGCTGCGCACCGCGTCCGAGGCCATCGGCCCGTGGGCGACATGCGCGAAGCCCGCCTTGTAAAGCCCCGCCAGCAGCGTCCCCGCGTCCGAATAGCCCAGATACCGCTTCTTGCGCGCCACGTCGGTGAGTTGGGGCAGCACCGCCTCGGCGATGCGGCACGAGCCGTATCCGCCTCGCGCGAACCACACCGCGTCCAGCCGGGGATCGTTGGCGTATTCGATGAAGGCCGCCGCCCGGCTGGCGTCGTCGCCGCCGAAATGTCCGTGCTTGCCGAAGCTGGCCGGGTGGAAGACGACCTTGATCGAGCCGTCCGGCACATTGGCCGCGAACCACGCATGGACGGCGTCGGCCCGCTCCCGGCTGAAGCGCGAACTGGCGTTGACGATGCCGATCTTCATCTGGCCGCTGGCCTCCCCGCCCGACCGTGCTAGTCAGGCCGCCGGACATTCCCCGGTTTCGCCCTCATGAATCAAGACGACTATTTCTTCTGCGGCATCGGCGGCTCCGGCATGCTGCCTCTCGCCATGATCGTGCAAGCTCAGGGCGCCCGTATAGAGGGCTCCGACCGCTCCCGTGACCAGGGCCGAACCCCGGAAAAATTCGCCTGGCTCGAAGCCCACGGCGTCACCCTCCACCCCCAGGACGGTTCGGGCGTCACCCGCCCGTCCCAGATCGTCGTCGCCACCGGCGCCATCGAGGACACGGTCCCCGACATCGGCGCGGCCAGACGCGCCGGCGCCCGCATCGTCACCCGCCCCGAGCTGCTCAGCCAGATATTCAACGCCGCCCCGACCTCGATCGGCGTCGCCGGCACCAGCGGCAAGTCGACCATCACCGGCATGATCGCCTGGATCCTGCATGAGGCCGGCCGCGCACCCACCGTCATGAACGGCGCGGTGATGAAGAATTTCGCGGACGCCGACCACCCCTTCGCCAGCGCCCTGATCGGCGGCCCCGACCTGTTCGTCGCCGAGGTCGATGAGTCCGACGGCTCCATCGCCCGCTACGACCCAACCGTCGCCGTGGTCTCCAACATCTCGCTCGACCACAAGTCGATGGAGGAGTTGCGCGACCTGTTCGGCGGCTTCACCGCCCGCTCGACCACCGCCGTGCTCAACCTCGACAATCCCGAGACCGCCGCCCTGGCCCAGTCCCTGCCGCCGGAGCGCGTCGTCACCTTCGCCCTCGGCGAGGAGGCCGCGACGCTCAACGCCCACGATCTCGATCCCCGTCCGACCGGCATGGCCTTCACCCTGACCGAGGCCGGCGGACCGAAGCACGCCGTCACCCTCAACGTCCCCGGCGCTCACAACGTCGCCAACGCCCTCGCCGCCCTCGGCGCTGTTCGCGCCGTCGGCGTCCCGCTCGATCAGGCCGTCGCCGCGCTGGAGACCTTCTCCGGCATCCGCCGCCGCATGGAGGTGGTCGGGACCGCCAAGGGCGTCACCGTCCTCGATGACTTCGCCCACAACCCGGACAAGATCGCCGCCACCCTCAAGACCCTGCACGCCTTCGACGGCCGGCTGCTGATCCTGTTCCAGCCGCACGGCTTCGGGCCGCTGCGGCTGATGAAGAATGAGTTCATCGACGGCTTCGCCGGCCTGCTCCGCGCCGACGACGTTCTGCTGATGCCCGAGCCGGTCTATTACGGAGGCACGACCGACCGCAGCGTCGGCAGCGAGGACATCGTCTCGGGCATCCGCGCCGCCGGCCGCCACGCGGAGGCCCTGCCCACCCGCGAGGCCTGTGGCGACCGTCTCGTCGCCCTCGCCCGCCCCGGCGACCGCATCGTCGTCATGGGCGCCCGGGACGACACCCTGTCGACCTTCGCCGCCTCGCTTCTCGACCGGCTTTAGCTCCGCTTACGGATTGATCTACAAGACAATCTCGTAAAACATTCACGAACGGCAAAGCTCACGTTAAGTCCGCCCCGCTATCGCCTGCTGCACTGACACAGAGGGCGGGCATGGCAAGGATCGGGGATTTCGCGAGCGCAGCAGCGCCGATCGGGCCGAACACCCCGGGGGCCGAGGTGTTCGACCGGTTCCAGGACGAGCCCGACACCCTGGTCATCGCCGTTGTCGACGACGAGGGTCGACCCGTCGGCCTGATCGAGCGCAACGCCTTCACCCTCAAGATGGCCGCCGAGTTCGGCCGCGCGCTCTACGCCCGCCGGCCCGCTGCGACCTTCATGAACGCCAGCCCGCGCATTCTCGAGGCTGACGCTGACGCCGAAAGCCTGTTCCAGTCGGTCGACGGCTCCAACCTCGGAGCCCTGCTGAACGGCTTCATCGTCGCCGATGGCGGCCGCTATGTCGGCGTTGGCGCGGGGGTGCATCTGCTCCGCGCCGGCAGCGCCATCCACCAGCGCCGCGCCGAAGCGATGAGCGCCCTCGCCCGCGACCTGGCCCGCGCCGAGGCCGAGGCCCGCGCCTCCAGCCGCGCCAAGTCCGAGTTCCTGGCCGTGATGAGCCACGAGATCCGCACACCGCTGAACGGCGTGCTCGGCGTCGCCGCCCTGATGGAGCGCGAGCTGACCCAGGACGCCATGAAGCCCTACGTGCGCACCATTCTCGACTCCGGCGAAAGCCTGCTGCGCCTGCTGACCGACGCCCTCGATATGAGCCGGGCCGAGTCCGGCGTGATGAATTTCGAAACGGCCCCGGTGCACCTCGACGGGCTCGCCGCCGATCTTCGGGCGCTGTGGAGCCCGCGCGCCCAGGAGCGGGGCCTCACCCTCGACGTGACCTGCGACACCGCCGGCCACGACTGGGTCCTCGCCGACGAGATGCGGCTCAAACAGCTGTTCAACAACCTCATCGGCAACGCCCTGAAATTCACCCTGGCCGGCGGCGTCGCGGTCCATATCGCCAGTGACTGGCGCGACGGCCGGGTCAGCGTCGCCGCCACCGTTGACGACAGCGGTCCCGGCGTCCCGGACGAGGTCGCCGCCACCATCTTCGAGCCGTTCAACACCGGCCGTGCCGGTCGCGAAGGCGCCGGCGCCGGACTCGGCCTCGCCATCTGCCGCCAGATCGTCGACTGTATGGACGGTCGCCTGTCCGTCGAGCGCTCGCCCCGGGGCGGAGCCCGCTTCCGTCTCGACCTCGGCCTCGAATGCGCCGGCGCCGAGATGCGCGAACAGGCGGCGAAGATGGCCGAGCCGACACCGCACGACACCCTCCATGTGCTCGTTGTCGACGACAACGCCACCAATCGCTTCGTCGCCGCTCGGGTGCTGGAGCTGTTCGGCTGCACCAGCGATGTCGCGGAGAACGGCGCCGAGGCGGTCGAGCAGGTCCAGCTGACCCGCTACGACCTGGTGCTGATGGACATCAAGATGCCGGTCATGGACGGGATCGCCGCGTCCCGCGCCATCCGCGCCCTCCCCGGTCCGGTCGCCAGCCTCCCCATCCTGGCGCTGACCGCCAACGCTGATCCGCGCGACGAGGTCGACTATCTCGCCGCGGGCATGGACGGGGTGGCGCAAAAACCGATCCAGCCCGACCGCCTGCTGGACGCCATCCGCCGGGTCATGGTCCGCGACCGGTTGTCCGCCGCCGCCTGAGCACGCAACCGTCGCCGCCGGCGTGTATTGTACCGCCTCATGCTGCAGATCCCTCCCCCCCCGCTCCCCGACGTCGTCGTCACCGGCGCCCGCCTCCCGCCCGCCGCTGGCGAGTCCGCCTTCGCAGTCATCCGGCTCGACGACCGCGACCTGCGCGACCAGCAGCGGTTGGACGAGGCGCTGGGGACGGTCCCGGCGGTCTCCCTGTTCCGTCGCACCTCCAGCCTGGCCGCCAATCCCACGACCCAAGGCATCAGCCTGCGCGCCATCGCCCCCTCGGGCGCCGGCCGCACCCTCGTCACCCTCGACGGCGTGCCTTTGAACGATCCGTTCGGCGGCTGGGTCATCTGGTCCCAGGTTCCGACCGAGAGCCTGTCCGGCCTCGATCTCGTACGCGGCTCCGGCGCCGGCCCCTACGGCGCCGGAGCCCTGACCGGCGTCATCCAGCTGCGTGAGCGCGACTCGGGGGCCGTTCTGGACGCCTCGGTCAGCGAGCGCGGCGGAGCCCGGCTCGGGGCCTCGGGCGCGACGGACTTCGGCCCCGCGCGGATCGTCGCCTCCGGCCTGTATGAGACCAGCGACGGCTATGTCCCGGTGCGCGGCCCGGACGCTGGCGCCGCCGACCAGCCGCTGGACCTCGAGGTTCGCGCCGCCGCCCTGCGCGCCGACCTTCCGATCGGCGAGGCCGCCCTGTCCCTGCGCGCCGCGGCCTTCGAGGAGGAGCGCGGCTCGGGCGTCGAGAACAGCCGCGCCTCCGCCAGCGGCAATGTGCTGTCGGCCACCGCCGCCCTCCAGCCCCGCGCCGACCGCGCCGGCTGGCGGCTTCAGGCTTGGCGGCGCGAGAGCGACCTGTCCAACACCTTCGTCGCCCTCGCCGACGACCGCTCTTCGGCCAGCCTCGCAGCGTCGCAGGACGAGACCCCCGCCGTCGGCTGGGGCGTCAACGCCGCCCTGCGCCGGGTCATCGTCAGCGGTGTCGCCCGCGTCGAATGGGAGCTGGGCGCCGACGCCCGCTTCAACGAGGGCGAGACCCGCGAACGCTTCCGCAATCTCGGTGCCGGCTTCACCCGCAGCCGCGTCGCCGGCGGCGAGAACTCGGTCGCCGGCGTTTATGGCGAAGCCTCGTGGAGCTCCGGCCCGTGGCTCGCCGCCGGCGGCCTGCGCTATGACGCCTGGTCGAACAGCGAGGGGCGCCGGCTCGAACGCGACCTCGCCACCGGCCTGCCGACGCTGGACGAGGCCGACCCCGACCGTTCCGGCGAGGTGGTCAGCGCCCGCCTCGCGGTCCGGCGCGAGATCGGAGGAGGCCAGGCCCTGCGGCTCGCCGCCTACAGCGGCTTCCGTCCCGCCACCCTCAACGAACTGCATCGCCCCTTCCGCGTCGGCAACGATATCACCGAGGCCAATGCCGCGCTCGAGCCGGAACGCCTGACCGGGATCGAGGCGGGCTGGAGCTGGGCCGGCGAAGGCGCCGCCCTGTCGGCGACGGTCTTCCGCAACGAGATCGAGGACGCCATCGTCAACGTCACGATCGGCGAGGGCCCCGGAACCTTCCCCCGCGCCGGCTTCGTTCCCGCCGGCGGCGTGCTGCGCCAGCGCCAGAACGCCGGGACGATCGAGGCGACCGGGCTTGAGCTGGACGGCCGGTTCGAGCTCACTCAAGCCCTGTTCCTCCGCGCCGCCCTTTCGGCCACCGACGCCCGCGTCGACGGCGGCGCCATGGCGCCCCAGCTCACCGGCCTCCGCCCCGCCCAGGCCCCGATCTGGAGCGCGACGGCCGGGCTGGACTGGCGGCCCGTGGACCGCCTGACCCTCGCCGCCGACCTGCGCTGGGAGAGCCGACGCTTCGATGACGACCTGAACAGTCGCGAGCTCGAGGCCGCCGCCACCGTCGACCTGCGCGCCGACTGGGCCCTGACGTCCTCGACCACCGTCTGGGTCGCCGCCGACAACCTGTTCGACGCCGAGGTCGAGGTCGCCGAGACCGGAAACGGGGTCGCCGGCTTCGGCCCCCCGCGTACGCTAAGCCTCGGCGTCAGACTGTCGCGCTGAGTTCGCACCACACGCTATTGCAAACCGTTCGCAACTTCGGCACAAGCCATGCGTGACCGACGCCGCGACTCCCGCCAGGCCTCCGAAGGCCCTCAACGCCAGACGCTCGTTCTGGCTCAAACAGCTGCACCAGTGGCACTGGATTTCCGCTGCGCTGAGCCTGATCGGCCTGCTGCTGTTCGCCGTCACCGGCATCACCCTCAACCACGCCGCCCAGATTCCCGCCGAGCCGGTCACCGTCGAACAGACCGCGACCCTGCCCGCGCCCCTGGCCGAACGTCTGACCGCCTTTCCCGAAGAGACGACCGATCCGGTCCCTGACGCCGTCGCCCGCTGGGCCTCGGACGCCTTCAAGGTCGCCATCGCCGGCCGACCCACCGAAACCACCGCCGACGAGATCTATGTCGCCCTGGCCGAGCCCGGCGGCGACGGCTGGCTGACCATCGACCGCGCCACCGGCGAAGCCCTGCGCGAGCGCACCACGCGCGGCTGGGTCGCCTGGCTCAACGACCTGCACAAGGGCCGCAACACCGGCCCGGTCTGGTACTGGTTCATCGACGTCTTCGCCGTCGCCTGTGTCGTGTTCGCCGTGACCGGCCTCGCCCTGGCCCTGATGCACGCGCGCCAGCGTCCCTCGACCTGGCCCCTGCTCGGGTTGGGCCTGCTGATCCCCGCCGTCATCGCCCTGCTGTTCATCCACTGATCCGCCGCCCCCTCCGACCGAACGAGTGTCCCATGCGTAAGCTCACCCTCGCCGTCTCAGCCGCCGCCGTCGCAACCGGCGCCGTCGCCTCGCCCGCCCTGGCCGCCGACCTCAACGTCTCGATCGAGATTCCGCGCCTGTCGGTCGCCGCCTACCACCGCCCCTATGTCGCCGTCTGGATCGAGCGGCCGGACAACACCGCCGTGCGCACCCTCGCGGTCTGGTACGAGGTCTCCAACGTCGCCGAAGGCAAGGACTGGCTCAAGGACATGCGCACCTGGTGGCGGCGCGGCGGTCGCGCCCTGACCCTGCCCGCCGACGGTATTTCCAGCGCCACCAAGGCCCCGGGCCGTCATACGGTCGCCGTCCCCGCCGCCCGTCTGCGGACCCTGCCCGCCGGCGACTACGTCATGGTGGTCGAGGCGGCCCGCGAACTGGGCGGCCGCGAAGCCGTCCGCGTCCCCTTCCGCTGGGGCGCGCCCAACACCGCCCGCGCCGCCGGCGCGACCGAACTCGGCGCCGTCAGCGTCACCGTCACCCGCTAAAGGAAGACCGCCATGAAGAAGCCGCTCGCCATTCTCGCCGCCCTCGCGACCCTCGCCCTGCCGATGTCGGCGCAGGCCCACCGCGCCTGGCTGGCCCCGACCTCTACCGTCCTGTCCGGCACGGACGCCTGGGTCGGTTTCGACGCCGCCATGTCGAACGGGGTCTTCATCGCCGACCACGCCGCGATGAACCTGGCGGGCCTCGTCATCACCGCGCCGGACGGATCGACCGCCGAAGCTGAGAACATGATGCGGGCGCGATACCGCTCGACCTTCGACCTGCACCTGACCCAGCCCGGCACCTACCGGGTCGCCAACGTCATGGGCGGCCTGATGGTCAGCTACAAACAGGGCGGCGAGACAAAGCGCTGGCGTGGAGCCGAGGCCGAGATGGCCGCGAACATCCCGGCCGACGCCACCGAGGTGACCGTCACCCGATCCGACAGCCGCATCGAGACCTTCGTGACCCTCGGCGCGCCGACCACCGACGCCCTCCAGCCGACCGGACAGGGCATCGAGCTGGCGCCCGTCAGCCACCCCAATGACCTGGTCGCCGGCGAGGCCGCCACCTTCAAACTGCTGCGCGACGGCCAGCCGGCCGCCGACCTGGAAGTCACCATCGCCCGCGGCGGCACCCGCTACCGCGACAATCCGGATGAGATGACGGTCCGCACGGACGCGGACGGGGCCTTCACGGTGACCTGGCCCGAGCCGGGCATGTACTGGGTCAACGCCTCGGTGCGCACGCCCGCCGCCGATGGCCGCCCCGGCGCCTCGGCCCAGTACAACGGCGTCATGGAAGTGCTGCCCTGACTGATCCTCGTTCCGGCCGCGCCGCCCCGCCACCGATCCTGATCGGCGACGGGGCCCCGCGCGTGGACAACCGCGTCCTGATTCCGACTCATGGCAAGCGGCCCGTGCGCCCCCCGTCCGACGTCATCCGGGATTTCGCCGGGGAGACCATGGGCACGACCTGGGCCGTTCGCCTGACTCCCCCGCCGGGTGTCGAGCCCGCCGAGATTCAGGCGGCGATCGAAGAGGTGCTGGCCGAGGTCGTACTGCTGTTCAGCCACTGGGAGCCCCGCTCGGAGCTGTCGCGCCTGAACGCCGCCCCGCCCGGCTTCTGGGCCGTGTCCGAGCCGTTCTGGACGATGCTGAACGCCTGCCTTGACCTCGCTGACGAGACCAATGGCGCGGTGGACCCGACCCTCGGGGCCCTGGTCGATCTGTGGGGCTTCGGCCCACCCGGGCCGCGCCCGCGCGACGCCTTCGGCCAGGGCTTCACCGCCCCGTTCGAGGAAGAGATCGCCACCGCCCGCGCGCTCAGCGGCTGGGGCCGTCTGCGGCTCAACCGGGACGCCCGCGCCGTCCAGCAACTGGGCGGCGTCAAGCTGGACCTGTCCGCCATCGCCAAGGGTCACGCCGTCGACCGCGTGTCGGAGCGCCTCACCGCCCTCGGCGCGACGCACCATCTCGTCGAGATCGGCGGCGAGCTGCGCGGCGCCGGCGTCAAGCCGGATCGCCATCCATGGTGGGTTGAACTGCAGCAGGCCCCGGGCGCTCCGGCGCCTCACACTGTCGTCGGCCTGTTCGATCTCGCAGTCGCCACCTCCGGCGACTGGATCCGCCGCTATGAGGTCTATGGTCAGACCTACAGCCACACCATCGACGGCCGCACCGGCCGTCCGGTCGCGAACGGCGTCGCTTCGGTCACCGTGCTCGCCGAGACCGCCCTGTACGCCGACGCCATGTCGACCGCCCTGACCGTCATGGGCCCCGAGGAAGGGCCCGCCTTCGCCGAGGCCGTGGGGATCGCCGCCGCCTTCGTCGTGCGCGGCGAGACCGGTCTGGCCGAGATCGTCACACCGGCCTTCACGGCCATGCTGAACGAGGGCGCGTGACCGCAGATCCGCTGCGCTGGCTCTGGGCCGCCCTGGCGGTCGCCCTGTGGCTGGCCCTTGTCGCGGCCGTCGCCTGGAGCCGCGCCCGGGCCGGCCGCGTCGCCGCCGACCGCGCCTCGGCCCTCGGCCCCGCCGAAGGCGCCGACGCCCTGCTGATCGCCTTCGCCAGCCAGACCGGGTTGGGCGAGGAACTGGCGTGGATGACCGCCTCCACCCTGTCCGGGGCCGGCGTCCCCTCGCGCGTCGTCCTGCTTGGCGACCTCGACCCCGACGAGCTGAGGGCTGAGGGCCGGGTCCTGATCATCGCTTCGACAACCGGCGAGGGGGACGGCCCGGACGCCACGTCGTGGTTCGCCCGTCAACATATGGCCGGCCCCGCCGACCTCGCCGGCCTGTCCTACGGCCTGCTCGCCCTCGGCGACCGCGCCTACGCCGACTTCTGCGGCTTCGGCCGGGCGCTCGACCTGTGGCTGCAGCGCTCCGGCGCCACGCCCCTGTTCGACCGGATCGAGGTGGACAATGGCGACGCGGGGGCGATCCGCCACTGGCAGCACCAGCTCGGCGCCGTAACCGGCCGCGCCATCGAGGCCGACTGGACGCCGCCCGCCTATGACCGCTGGCGTCTGGTCGCCCGCAGCCATCTCAACCCCGGCAGCCCCGGCGGCGAGGCCTGGCTTCTGGCCTTCGAACCGGTCGACCACGCTGCGGACTGGGTCGCCGGCGATATCGCCGAAATCGGCCTGCCGGCTGTCGACGGCGTCGCCCCGGCCAGCCGCGAATATTCCGTCGCCTCCCTGCCGTCGGACGGCCGGGTCGAGTTCATCGTCCGCCGGACGCTGCGCCCGGACGGCTCCCCCGGGCTGGCCTCCGGCTGGCTGACCGGCGACCTCGCTGTCGGCGATGCGATCGACATGCGGATCCGCACCAACAGGGGCTTCCACGGGCCCGCGGCCGAGGTCCCGTTGATCCTGATCGGCAACGGCACGGGCCTGGCCGGCCTGCGCGCCCACTGGCGCGCCCGCGCCGCCGGCGCCCATGGCGGCGTCTGGCTCCTGTTCGGCGAGCGCACCTCTGCCCACGACGCCTTCCTCGATACAGAGCTCCAGGGCGCCCTCGCCTCGGGCGTGTTCAGCCGGCTCGATCGGGCCTTTTCGCGTGATCCCGACGATGGCCGTTACGTCCAGGACCTCATTGTTCAGAATACAGACGAGCTCAACGCCTGGGTTGATCGTGGGGCCGTCATTCTCGTCTGCGGCAGCCTCGAAGGCATGTCGACCGGGGTGCACACGGCTCTCGAAACCGCCATCGGCGCCGAGCGCCTGCTCGCCCTCGCCGAAGCCGGCCGCTACCGCCGCGACGTCTACTAGCCCCGCCCTGTCCACTCCTGAGCGAATTTCTCGCGCCTTAAAGAGTTTACGCCCGCTTCATCAGACTGGGTTACACGCGAGGGATGCGCCCGTTCGCGTTCCTGTCCGCGCTGCTTTCGCCAGCCTCCCGCCGGACGGTTCCGCATGACCACGACGCGCGGCTCGCCCATATGGCCCTGCACGATCAGGAAACCGGGCTGGGCAACCGGCTGTCGCTGGAACGGCTCGCCGCCGCGGGGTCTCCCGCCTACGTCATTCTGTTCGGGGTCGACCGCTTCGAGGTGCTGCGCAACGCCATCGGCTACGACTCCATGGCCAGCCTTCTCACCACGCTCGGAAACCGGCTGTCCGGCCTGACCGCCCACGCCGCCGTCGCCCGGGTCGGCGCCGGCGTCCTCGGCCTCGTCCTCCATGCCGATGACGATGACGAGGCGGTCCGCATGGCCGCCCGTATCTGCGAGGCCGCCCAGGCCCCGGTGATTCTGAATGGCGCCCCGGTCGACATCGCCCTGACGGCGGGCGTCGCCCGCACCGGCGCGATCAACCGCGGCGTCGGTTCCGCCCTCGACCGCGCCGCCATCGCCGTCGATCAGGCCCGCGCCGTCCATCGCCGGGCCGGTCTCTTCGACGCCGTGCGCTACGGCGACCCCGCTGGTAATCTGTCGTTGATCAGTGAACTGATGGCCGCCCTCGACAACGGCGAGTTCTCGCTGAACTACCAGCCGAAATATGATTTCCGCGCCGAGGGCGTGACGGCGGTCGAGGCGCTCGCCCGCTGGACCCATCCGCGGCGCGGCTGCGTCTCGCCCGAGCTGTTCGTGGCCATGGCCGAGGAAACCGGCCACATCCGCCCGCTGACCGAATGGGTCATCCATCAGGCGATCCGCGATCAGGCTCATCTTCGCCGCGCCGGCCACGACCTGATGATGTCGGTCAACATCTCCGGCCGCCTGCTGTCCGACGAGAGCTTCGCCGATTTCGCCCTCGCCGCCGTCGAGGCTTCCGGGGCGCGTCTGTGCTTCGAAATCACCGAGACCGCCGTGGTCGGCAATCCCGAGATGGCCCTGCGCATCCTCGACCGCTTCGCCGACGCAGGCGTGTCCGTGTCGCTGGATGATTACGGCTCGGGCCTGTCGTCCCTGACCTATCTGAAACAGATCCGCGCCGACGAGCTCAAGATCGACAAGAGCTTCATCCTCGGCCTCGACGACTCGGCCCGCGACGCCCTGCTGGTCAAGTCGACCATCGACCTCGCCCACGGCCTCGGCATGAAGGTCACCGCTGAGGGGGTCGAGACCCCGACCGCCCTGGCCCTGCTGCGCGGCATGGGCTGCGACATGGCCCAAGGCTATCTGATCGGCCGCCCGGTCTCCTTCGCCGCCCTGATCGAACGGCTCGACGGCCCGGCGCGCAAGGCCGCGACCGTCGCCGCCTGACACCGGTTCACCCCGCCGCCACCGCCTTCATCGACACCGCCGAATCCGCCAGCCGCACCGGGTCGACCGGCGTCGCCCGACCGATCATCTGCCGCCCGGCCATGAACTCCGCGGGAGCGTTGACCGCCTCGACGCAGACGATCCGGTCCCCGGCCAGATGGAAGACGGCGAAGGCCGCCGTCGCCGGATCGCCGCGCAACACCTGACGATCGGCCCCCTCGGGCAGGCCGGCGATCTGCAGCTTGACGTCATACTGGTCCGACCAGAACCAAGGCGCCTCCGGCGTCGGCGCCGGCCGGCCGACGATGGCCGAAGCCGCCTGTTTGGCCTGCTCCAGAGCGTTGGGGACGCTCTCCAGCCGATGCATCCGCCCGCCGTGCACCGGGATGGGCCGCCAGCTCACGTCGCCGATGGCCCAGATCGCCGGATCCGAGGTTCGCGCCGCCTCGTCGACGACGATGCCATTTTGACAGGCCAGCCCGGCCGTCGCCGCCAGCTGGTCGCAGGCCGCCGCGCCGACGCCGACGAGAATGGCGTCGGCCTCGACCAGCCTTCCGTCCGCCAGCCGTACGCCGTCCGCCTCGAACGCGGTCACCTCGGCCGAGGTCAGCACCTCGACGCCATGCTCGCGATGATAGCGGGTGAAGAAGTCGGACAGGGTCTGCGACGCCACCCGCGCCAGAACCCGGTCCATCCGTTCGATGACCACCGCCTCCGCGCCCAGCGCCCGCGCCGAGGCCGCCGCCTCCAGCCCGACATAGCCGCCGCCGACCACCGCCAGCCGCTTGCCGGGCCCCAGCGCCGCCTTCAGCTTCTCCGCATCCGCCAGCGTCCGCAACTCCAGCAGGTCCGGCCGGTCCGCCCCCGGGATGGCCAGCTTCCGCGCCGTCGATCCGGTCGCCAGGATCAGCGCATCGTAGGGCTCGAGCGTCCCGTCGGCGAAGGTCACCGCCTTGCCGGCCGCGTCGATCGCCGTCGCCGTCACGCCGAGCCGCAGCTCGATGCCGTGTTCAGCGTAGAATTCCTCCGGGCGCAGCAGCAGCGCCTCCAGATCGGCCTCGCCCTTCAGCCACGCCTTGGACAACGGCGGCCGCTGGTACGGCGGGGCCGCCTCCTCCCCCGCCAGAACGATCGGGCCCTCATGCCCGTACTGCCTGAGCAGGGCCGCGGCCGTCCCCCCCGCATGTCCCGCGCCGATGATCAGAACCTTGGTCATGAGGGTGAGATAGAGGGGACGGAGCCAAGGGGCTAGGGGCGAGGCAGCAGGCAGCAGGCAGCAGGCAGCAGGAGCGACGGAGTTCGTAATGGCGAGGTCGGCCCGCCAGTGATCCTCTCCTCACCCGCGGGTCTCTCCCCGCTGCCTGCTGCCTGCTGCCTGACCCCCTTGACCGTTCCACCGTTACAGCATAGTGTAACGCGCCATGACCGACACCCTTCCACCCAACGCCGCCGCGGCGGTGCGCAGCCGCGTCGCCCTCTACGACGCCCTGCTGTCGCTGAAGACGCGTCAGGAGGTCGACGCCTTCCTCGCCGACCTCTGCACCCCGGCGGAGCTTCGCGCGTTCGCCGAGCGCTGGGAGGTGGCCCGCCTGCTCGACGCCGGCGGCAAGTCCTATCGCGAAATCGCCGCCGAGGCCCAGGCCAGCCCGACCACGGTCGTGCGGGTCGCCCGGTTCCTCAAGGAGATGCCCCATCAGGGCTATCGCCTCGTCCTCGACCGCATCAAGAGCTGAGTGAAACCATGAGTACCGTCCAGGGCCGGCTGCGCATCGCCGTCCAGAAATCCGGCCGTCTGTCCGACCGCAGCCTCGACCTCGTCCGCGACGCCGGCCTGCGCGTGGTCAAGGGCAACAACGACCTGCTGTACCGGGTCGAGAACTATCCGATCGACCTGCTGCGGGTGCGCGACGACGACATCCCGACCTTCGTCGCCGACGGCGTCTGCGACCTCGGCATCGTCGGCGAGAATGTGCTCGAGGAGGCCCGCAACGGCGGCCCGGTGGCCGAGGTCATCATGCCGCTCGGCTTCGGCCGCTGCACCCTGAAGATCGCCGTCCCGCCGACCCTCGCCTACGACGGCCCGGCCTCGCTGGAAGGCCTGCGCGTCGCCACCTCCTATCCGAAGATCCTGCGCCGCTGGCTGGACGAGCGGAACATCGGCGCCGACATCGTCACCATGCGCGGCGCCGTCGAGGTGGCGCCCCGGCTGAAGCTGGCCTCGGCCATCTGCGATCTGGTCTCCACCGGCGCCACGCTCGAGGCCAACGGCCTCGATGCGCGCGAGACGGTGCTGGAAAGCCAGGCCGTGCTGATCAAGTCGCCGGTCGCGCCCGAGCCCGCCCTGCAGCACCTGCTCGACAGCATCATCGAGCGCATGTCGGGCGTCGTCTCCTCTCAGGGGGCCAAATACGTCCTGCTCAATGCCCCGCGTTCGGCGTTGGACAAGATCACCGCCATCCTGCCGGGCGCCGGCTCGCCCACCGTCATGCCCCTCTCCGGCCGCGACGACGCCGTGGCCGTCCACGCCGTCTGCCAGGAGGCCGTCTTCTGGGAGACGCTGGAGAAGCTCAAGGCCGCGGGGGCTTCGGCCATTCTCGTCCTGCCGATCGAGAAGATGATGTGATGCGGCTGATCGACTGGTCCTCCATCGACGCACCCGGCCGCCTCGCCGCCCTCGCCCGCCCCGCCAGCCGGGGCGAGACCCGGGTCAGCGACATCGTGCGCGACATCTTCTACGACGTTCAGGCGCGCGGCGGCGCCGCCGTCGCCGACTGGAGCCTGAAGTTCGACGGCTTCGCCCCCCGACGCATCGCCATCACGCCCGAGGCCGTCGACGCCGCCCGCGACACCCTGCCGCCGACCGCCACCCGCTCGCTGCGCATCGCCGCCGAGAACGTGCGCGTCTTCCATCAGGCCACCCGCCCCGAGGACACCCCCTTCTTCGAGACGACCCCGGGCGTTCGCTCCCGCCTCGTCTGGCGGCCCATCGGCGCGGCGGGGATCTATGTGCCCGGCGGCACCGCGCCGCTGTTCTCCTCCCTGCTGATGCAGGCCATCCCGGCCCAGGTCGCCGGGGTGCGCGAGCGCGTCGTGGTCACCCCGCCGGCGAAGGACGGCGGCGTCCACCCGGCGATGATCTACGCCGCCGCCGAGGCCGGTCTCGACGCCATCTGGCTGATCGGCGGGGCCCAGGCCATCGCCGCCCTGACCTTCGGCGCCGTGCTCGACGACGGCGAGATCCCGTCCTGCGACAAGCTGTTCGGCCCGGGCAACGCCTTCGTCGCCGAGGCCAAGAAACAGGCGTCCGCCCGGCCGCGCGGTCCCGCCGTCGACATGCCGGCCGGCCCGTCCGAACTGCTGGTCATCGCCGATCGCGACGCCGACCCGGAAATCGCAGCCGCCGACCTGCTCAGCCAGGCCGAACACGACGCCGACGCCCAGGTCATCCTCGTCTCCGAGAGCCGCGCCAACATCGATGCCATCCTCGCCGAGGTCGAGCGCCAGCTTCAGTCCCTGCCGCGCGCCGACATCGCCCGCGCCTCCCTCGCCGAGGGGCGCGCCATCCGCGTCCGTGACATGACCGAGGCCTGCGAGGTCGCCAATCTCTACGGCCCCGAACACCTCGCCCTGCAGACGGTGGACCCCGACGCCATGGTCGAGCGCATCACCGCCGCCGGCGCGGTCTTCGTCGGGGCGTACGCCGCCGAGACCCTCGGCGACTACGCCGCCGGCCCCAGCCACGTCCTGCCGACCGACGGCGCCGCCCGCACCATCGGCGGTATCACCACCGCCAGCTTCATGACCTCGATGTCGGTCCAGTCCGTCTCCGAAGCCGGGGCCCGGGAGCTCGCCCCCGTCGCTGCCCGCCTCGCCCGTCTCGAAGGCCTCGAGGCCCACGCCCGCGCCGCAGACCTGAGGGCCCGATGATCACCAACCTGCCCGCCCCCTTCGCCCCGCTGGTTTCCGGCGGCGACGGCCTCGACCGCTATCCGGCCGAGCCCCGCGCCCTCGCCGCCCGCATGGCCGAGATCTATGGCGTCCCCGCCGACCGCGTCCTGCCGGTGCGCGGCCTGACCCACGGGCTGGAGCTGGTCTTCCGCCTCGCCGCCCGCGACGGACAGGCGGTCCAGGCCCCGGACGCCGAGCCGTACAACACCCTCGCCGCCCTCTACGCCCGGCCCGCCGCCGACGCCGACCCCGGCGCCGTGATCCTGCGCGCCCTCGGCTCCCCCGAGGCGGTCGCCGAGATGGCCGCCCGCGTCGCCCCCGCCCTGCTGGTCATCGACGAGGGACTGGCCGAGTTCGCCGACGCCCCCTCCGCCGTCACCGTCATCGACGCCCACGCCAATCTCGTCGTGCTGCGAAGCCTGTCCCTGGCCCACGGCCTCGCCGGGGCCCGCGTCGGCGCCGCCCTGGCCCAGGCCGAAACCCTCGCCCGGCTCGCCGCGGTGATGGAGCCCTACGCCCTGCCCGAAGTCTCGATCCGCCTCGCCCTGCAGGCGCTCGACCCCTCGCGCATGATGGAGACCGGCCAGCGCATCGCCCGCGTCCGCGCCGAGCGCGAGCGGCTGGTCAAGGCCCTGTCCCGCGCCATGGTCGTCGAGCCCGGCTTCGGCCCCGTCATCATGGCCCGCCCGTCCGATCCCGACGCCGTCCTCGTCGACCTGACCCGCTTCGGCGTCGCCGCCGAACGCGCCGGCGAGCGCCTGCGCCTGCCGGTCTCCGCCAAGGCCGAGGTCAACGACCGCCTGCTTGCCGCCCTCGACCTCGCCCCGGCGCCGGCCCGGCCGCACCGCACCGGCGAGGCCGTCCGCGACACCAAGGAGACCCGCATCGTCTGCGCCGTCGATCTCGACGCGACCGGCCCGATCGCCATCCACACCGGCGTCGGCTTCTTCGACCACATGCTGGAGCAGATCGCCGCCCACGGCGGCTTCTCCCTGCGCATGTCGTGCGAGGGCGACCTGCACACCGATCCGCACCACACCATCGAGGACTCGGCAATCGCCCTCGGCCAGGCCCTGAAACAGGCGCTGGGCGAGCGTCGCGGCATCGCCCGCTACGGCTTCGTCCTGCCCATGGACGAGGCCAACGCCAGCGTGTCCATCGACCTGTCCGGCCGACCCTATCCGGTGTTCGAGGGGACCTTCGACACCCCCTTCATCGGCGAGTACCGCACCGATCTGACCGCCCACGTCTTCCGCTCGCTGGCCGAACACCTCGGCGCGGCCATCCACGTCTCGGTCACCGGCGACGACGACCACCACAAGACCGAGGCCGTCTACAAGGCCTTCGGCCGCGCCCTGCGCCAGGCCATCCGCGTCGAGGGCGACGCGGTCCCCAGCACCAAGGGGGTGTTGTGACCACCGTCACCGTCCTCTCCTACGGCGCCGGCAATGTCGCCTCGGTCCGGTTCGCGCTGGAGCGGCTCGGCGCGACTGTCCGCCTGACCGCCGACCCGGCCGAGCTCGCCGCGGCCGAACGCCTGATCCTGCCCGGCGTCGGCGCCGCCGGCTACGCCATGGCGCGGCTGGCCGAACTGGGTCTGGTCGAGCCGATCCGCGCCTTCCCCCGCCCCCTGCTCGGCGTCTGCCTCGGCCAGCAGTTGCTGTTCGACGCCAGTGACGAGGGCGGCGGCACGCCCCTGCTCGGCCTGATCCCCGGCCGCGTCGGCCGCATCGAGCCCGCCCCCGACCGGCCGGTGCCGCACATGGGCTGGTCCCGCCTGTCGATCGTCCGTCCCGACCCCCTGCTGGAAGGGATCGACGAGGGCGCCTACGCCTATTTCGTGCACAGCTACGTCTGTCCCGACAGCGAGGCGACCCTCGCCCGCGCCGACTACGGCGGCCCGGTTCCGGCCGTGGTCCGCAACGGCCTGCGCTGGGGCTGCCAGTTCCATCCCGAGCGCTCGGCCGTCGCCGGCGCCCGCATCCTGCAAAACTTCCTGGAGCTGACGCCATGATCGTCTACCCCGCCATCGACCTGCGCGGCGGCGTCTGCGTCCGGCTGATGCACGGCCGGTTCGACCAGGCCACCCTCTATGACGAGGATCCGGCCGCCCGACTCGCCGCCTTCGCCGCCGCCGGCGCCGCCTGGGCCCATATCGTCGACCTCGACGGGGCCGAGGCCGGCCGCGCCATGCAGCACGCCCTGATCGGCGAGCTGGCCCGTTCCGGCGACATCCTGATCCAGTCGGGCGGCGGCGTCCGATCCGACGACGACATCCGCGCCCTGCTCGCCGCCGGCGTCGCCCGCGTCGTGGTCGGCTCCCAGGCCGTGACCCGTCCCGAGGCGGTGGCCGGCTGGCTCGAACATTTCGGCCCCGACCGCCTGACCCTCGCCATCGACGTCCGCGCCGTCGGCGACCGCTGGGTGCCGGCCCTCAAGGGCTGGACCCAGGCCGCCGAGGTCGACCTGTGGGCCGCGCTCGACCGCTATCCGCCGGGAACCGCAAAACATCTGCTGGTCACCGACGTCGGCCGCGACGGGGCCCTGACCGGGCCCAATTTCGACCTTCTGACCGAAATCCGCCGCCGCCGTCCCGACCTCGAACTCCAGGCCTCGGGCGGGGTCGCCACGCTCGACGACCTGACCGGCGCCAGGGCCGTCGGCGCCGCCGGCGTCATCGTAGGCCGCGCCCTGTACGAACGCCGCTTCACCCTGCAGCAGGCGCTGGAGACGGCCAACCAATGACCGGCCAGTTTTCCAGCAAGAGGGCGGTCAGGTGACCGCCCGGCGCATCATTCCCTGCCTCGACGTCAAGGACGGCCGGGTGGTCAAGGGCGTCCGCTTCGAGGGCCATGTCGACATGGGCGACGCCGCCGAGCTCGCCGCCCGCTACCGCGACCAGGGCGCCGACGAACTGGTCTTCTACGACATCGCCGCCAGCCCCGAGGGCCGCACCCTCGACTACGGCTGGGTCAGGGACATCGCCCGCCTGCTCGACATCCCGTTCAGCGTCGCCGGCGGCATCCGCTCGGTCGAACAGGCCGGCCGCTGCCTCGACCACGGCGCCGACAAGGTCTCGATCAACTCCCCGGCCCTCGAACGCCCGGAGCTGATAGCCGAAATGGCCGCCCGCTTTGGCGCCCAGTGCGTCGTCGTCGGCGTCGACTCGAAACGCGCCGGCGACGACTGGTTCGTCCACCAGTACACCGGCGACCCGACCGCCAGCCGCGGGGCCGGTCGCCGAACTCTCGACTGGATCGTCGAGGCCCAGACCCTCGGCGCCGGCGAGATCGTCCTCAACTGCATGGACGAGGACGGCGTCCGCCGCGGCTATGACCTCGCCCAGCTGTCGGCCGCCCGCGACCGCCTGACCATCCCGCTGGTCGCCTCGGGCGGGGCCGGCGAGGCCGCCCATTTCCGCGATGTGTTCGAACAGGCCGGCGTCTCCGGCGCCCTCGCCGCCAGCGTCTTCCACACCGGATCCCTGACCATTCCCGACCTGAAGGCCTTTCTCGCCGCCTCAGGCGTTGAGGTGAGACCATGATCGATCCCGCCAACCTCGACTTCGCCAAGGGCGACGGCCTCATCCCCGTGGTCGTCCAGGACGCCGCCACCCTGCAGGTGCTGACGCTGGCTTACATGGACCGCGCCGCCCTCGACGAGACGATCGCCTCGGGCGAGGCGACCTTCTTCTCGCGCTCGCGCGGCGGCCGCTGGCGCAAGGGCGAGACCTCCGGCGACCGGTTGCACGTCGTCTCGATCATCCCCGACTGCGACGCCGACTCCCTGGTGCTCAAGGTCCGCCCGGTCGGCGCCGCCTGCCACCTGAACCGGATCAGCTGTTTCGGCGCGGAAGACGCGCCCGGCCTCGGCCGCATCGCCCGGCTGGAACAGACCATCGCCGCCCGCGCCGCCGCCGACCCGGCGCAAAGCTGGACCGCCCGCCTGCTGGCCGAGGGCCCCAAACGCGCCGCCCAGAAGGTCGGCGAGGAGGGAGTCGAGACCGCCCTGGCCGGCGCCGCCGGCCCGGATTCGGAACTCGCATCCGAGGCCGCGGATTTGGTCTATCATCTGCTGGTGCTGCTCCGGGCCCGTCACATGGTGTTTCAGGACGTCCTCGACGTCTTGGCTCAACGGGCGGAAGCGGCCAGACAAACCCCCGGTCACGACGGGACCTGAACCTGAGGAGAGCGCATGGCGGCCCTGGTGCTGTTCGGTGGCGGCGGCGACCTCGCCATGAGGATGCTTCTGCCCTCGCTGTATTTTCTCGAGCGCGACGGCCTGCTGCCCGACGGCCTCAAGATCATCGGCGCCGCCCGCTCGGAAGAGACCCGCGAGGAATACGTCGCCCGGGTGCGCCAGTCGGTCGAGACCAAGGCCCGCGCCGACGACGCCTGGGCCGATGACGCCTGGGCCCGGATGGAGGCGCGCCTCGACTATCTGGCCGTCGACGCCACCTCGGCCGAAAGCCTCCGGCCGCTCAAGGACAAGGTCGGCGACGGCGCCTGCACCTCCTTCCTCGCCGTGTCGCCCTCCCTCTACGCCCGCATCGTCACGGCCATGCGCGCCGCCGGCCTGGCCGAGCCCGAGGATCGGGTCGTGCTGGAAAAGCCGATCGGTCGCGACCTCGACAGCTTCCGCCAGATCGACGACGCGGTCGCCGACGCCTTCTCCGAGAACCAGGTCTTCCGCATCGACCATTATCTCGGCAAGGAAACGGTCCAGAACCTGATCGCCCTGCGTTTCGGCAACACCATCTTCGAGCCGCTGTGGAACAACCTCAGCATCGACCACGTCCAGATCACCATCGGCGAGACCGTCGGCGTCGGCGATCGCTGGCCGTATTACGACGAGTACGGAGCATTGCGCGACATGCTCCAGAACCACATGCTCCAGCTGCTCTGCCTCGTCGCCATGGAGCCGCCGTCCGACCTCGATCCGGACTCGGTCCGCAACGAAAAGGTCAAGGTGCTGCGCTCGCTGCGCCCGATCCGGCCCGAGGAAGCCGAACGCGTCACCGTGCGCGGACAGTATGTCGCCGGGACCGTCGATGGCGAAACGGTCAAGGGCTATGACGACGAACGCGGGGCCGACTCCGACACCGAAACCTTCGTCGCCGTCCGCGCCGACATCGACAACTGGCGCTGGGCCGGCGTGCCCTTCTTCATGCGCACCGGCAAACGCCTGCCCGAAAAGCGCACCGAGATCGTCATCCAGTTCAAGCCGGTGCCCCACTCGATCTTCGACCAGGGCGACCGCGGCGCCATTGAGGCCAATCGCCTCGTCATCGCCCTGCAGCCCGAGGAAGACATCTCCCTGTCGGTGATGAACAAGAAGCCCGGCCTCGACCAGCGCATGCAGTTGCAGCCGATCCGCATGAGCCTGTCCTGGGGCCAGCACGACCAGGACGCCCGGCCGCCGCGCCGCCGCATCGCTTACGAGCGGTTGCTGCTCGACGCCCTGTCCGGCGACTCCACCCTGTTCGTCCGCCGCGACGAGGCCGAACAGGCGTGGAAATGGGTCGACGAGGTCTCCGAGGCCTGGGCGGGGGCGGTGTCCAAGCCGCACGACTACCCGGCCGGAACCTGGGGCCCGCCCGAGGCCAGCGCCCTGCTCGACCGCACCGGCCGCACCTGGAACTCCGGACATGACTGAGATCCGCGGCTTCGCCGACGCCGCCGACTGGACCGAGGCCTGCGCCCAACGCCTCGCGGAGGCGCTCGATCAGGGCGCGGCCAAACAGGACGGCCTGTCGGCCTTCGCCGGCGCCGGCGGCTCGACCCCGGCGCCGATCTACCGGCGGCTCTCGGAGCTGCGCTCCTTCGGCGGCTGGCAACGCACCCTCGTCACCCTCGTCGACGAACGCTTCGTCCCCGAAAGCTCGCCGGAATCGAACGCCGCCCTGCTCAAACGCAACCTGCTGACCGGCAAGGCCGGCGGCGTCGAATTCCTGCCGCTGTATAGCCCGGCCATCACGGTCGACCGCGCCGCCGCCCTCGCCGCCCACCAGCTGGCCGCGGCCTTCGACGGCCGGCGTCTCGACGCGGTCCTTCTCGGAATGGGGGAGGATGGCCATATCTGTTCCATGTTCCCTGAAAGCCCCACCCTGAAGACCCTGCTGTCGCCGGGCCTCAAGCCCACCGTGCTGGGCGTCCCCGCCGGCCGCGACGGCCGCGCCCCGTCCCTTGAACGGCTGTCGCTCAACCTGCCGTATCTGATCGGCGCCCGTCGCGTCGTTCTCGCCATCACCGGCGCCGCCAAGCGCGCCGTGTTCGAACGCGAGGCCGCCGGCGATCCGGCGACCCAGCCGATCGCCGCCCTGATCGCCCACAAGGTCCCGCTCGAAGTCGTCTGGACGGAGGCCTGATGCCTGCTCTCAACCCCGTCGTCGCCGAAGTCACCGCCCGGATCGTCGAGCGCTCACGGGCGACCCGCGCCGACTATCTGCGCCGCATGGACGCCGCCCGCGACTCCGGCGTCGCCCGCGCCAAGCTCAGCTGCGCCAACTGGGCCCACGCCTTCGCCGGCCAGACCATCGCCGACAAGCTGACGGCCATGGGCGGCAAGGCCCCCAACGTCGGCATCGTGACCGCCTATAACGACATGCTCTCGGCGCATCAGCCGTTTGAGCGCTTCCCCGCGGTGATCCGCGAGGCCGCGCGTGAGCTCTCGGCCACCGCCCAGGTCGCTGGCGGCACCCCCGCCATGTGCGACGGCGTCACCCAGGGCCGTCCCGGCATGGAGCTGTCGCTGTTCAGCCGCGACGTCATCGCCATGTCGACCGGCGTGGCCCTGAGTCACGACGCCTTCGACTCCGTCATCGCTCTCGGCGTCTGCGACAAGATCGTGCCCGGCCTGTTCATGGGTTCGCTGGCCTTCGGCCACCTGCCGGTCGTGTTCGCCCCCGCCGGGCCCATGCCCAGCGGCATTCCGAACGCGGAGAAGGCCCGCGTCCGCGCCCTCTACGCCCAGAACCAGGTCGATCGGAAAACCCTGCTGGAAAGCGAGATCGGCTCCTACCACTCGCCTGGCACCTGCACCTTCTACGGCACCGCCAACTCCAACCAGATGATGATGGAGCTGGGCGGGCTGCACATGCCCTCGACCGCCTTCGTCCACCCCGAGACGGGTCTGCGCGACGCCCTGACCGCGGCGGCGGCGAAGCGCGCGGTCGAACTGGCCCGCTCGGGCGAGGGCCGCATGGCCGACGTCGTCTCGGAAAAGTCGATCGTCAACATGATCGTCGCCCTGCTGGCGACCGGCGGCTCGACCAACCACGCCATCCATCTGGTGGCCATGGCCCGCGCCGCCGGGGTGATCATCGACTGGACCGACATGGACCAGCTCAGCTCGGTCACCCCGCTGCTGGCCCGCGTCTATCCCAACGGTTCGGCCGATGTGAACGCCTTCCAGGCCGCCGGCGGCGTCGCCTTTGTCGCCCGCGAGCTGGCTGAGGCCGGACATATCCATTCCGACGTCCACACCATCATGGGCCCCGGCATCCACCCCTATTTCCAGGAGCCGTCGCTGGTCGACGGCAAGTTGGTCTGGCGCGACGGCATCCGCGAGAGTCTGGACACGGACATTCTCCGCCCCGCCTCCGATCCGTTCGACCGCGAGGGCGGCCTGCGCCTGGTCCAGGGCGACCTCGGCCGCGCCGTTATCAAGGTCTCGGCGGTCAAGCCGGAGAACCGCATCGTCGAGGCCCCCGCCGCCGTGTTCGAGACCCAGGAAGACGCCCTGCAGGCCTTCCGGGACGGCAAGCTCGACCGCGACGTCATCGTCGTGCTGCGCTTCCAGGGGCCCAAGGCCAACGGCATGCCCGAGCTGCACAGCCTGTCGCCGGCGCTCGGCGTGTTGCAGGACAAGGGCTTCAAGGTCGCCTTCGTGACCGACGGCCGCATGTCCGGCGCCTCGGGCAAGACCCCGGCCGCCATCCACGTCTCGCCCGAGGCTCTCGCCGGCGGCATGCTGTCCCGGGTCCGCGACGGCGACCTGATCCGGCTGGACGCCGAGGCTGGCGTCCTGACCACCGTCGGCGTCGACCTGTCGACCCGTCCCGCCGCGACCCGTTCGGCGGAACACGCCGCCGGTTCGGCCTGGGGCTACGGCCGCGAACTGTTCGCCGCCTTCCGCCACGTCGTCTCCACCGCCGAGGAAGGCGCCTCGATCTGCTTTTCCGGCCCCGTCGGCGGATCGACCTGGACCGACGGCCAGCCCGATCCGAACCTCGTCGACCGCGCGGTCGACGCATGAGCCTCTCTCACAGGACCAGAACTTGATGACCACCGCCCCGGACAAGACCCTGCTGGTCGGCGACGTCGGCGGCACCAACGCCCGCTTCGCCATCGCCCACATGGTCGATGGCAAGCCGGTGCTGGAGCATCACGAGAGCTTCAAGGGCGCCGACCATCCGACCTTTCTCGGCGGGGTGAAGGCCTTCGTGGACGGCTGCGAGGTCAAGCCGACCTCGGGCGTGATCGCCGTTGCCGGTCCGGTCACCGACGGCGCCATCGACCTGACCAACTCGCCATGGCGCGTGTCGGAAGCGGAGCTGGGCACGCTCGGCCTCAACCCCGTCCGCCTGATCAATGATTTCGAGGCCCTCGCCTGGGGCGCGGGCGTAGTGCCGCGCGACCAGCTCGCCTCGCTCGGCGGACCGGAAGAGGGCGATGCGGAATCGGCCATCGCCGTCCTCGGCCCCGGCACCGGCTTCGGCGTCTCGGCCCTGATCCGCGACTTCCACGGTCGCGAGATGGCCATGCCGTCCGAGGGCGGCCATGCCTGTTTCGCCCCCGGCGATCCGGTCGAGGACGAGATCCTGCGCATCCTGCGCCGGCGCTACGACCGCGTCTCGATCGAGCGGCTGATCTGCGGTCCCGGCCTGCTCAACATGCACCGGGCCCTGGCCGAGATCGATGGGCGCGAGACCCATATCAACGACCCGGCCCAGATCACCGACGAAGCCATGGCCGATCCGCGCAGCGCTTGCGGCGCGACCCTCGCCCGCTTCTGCGCCATTCTCGGCGCCGTGGCCGGCGACATCGCCCTGACCACCGGCGCCCGCGGCGGCGTCTATATCGCCGGCGGCATCGCCCCGCGCATCCTGCCGTTCCTGCAGGCCAGCCCGTTCCGCGAGCGGTTCGAGCGCAAGGGGCGGTTCACCGACTATATGGCCGCCATCCCCACCCACGTGATCCTGCACCAGCACGCAGCCCTGCTGGGCGCCGCGCGGGTCGCCTTCGCCGAGGCCGGATGACGAATTCTGAAAAAACTATCACGCCGGCGTGAACCGATCGTGAGGGGCGGCGTTCTGGTGGCTCCACTCTGGAAGGAAGCCATCTCCATGCGTAAATTCATCATCGCCGCCGCCGCCACCTTCGCCCTCGCCGGCGTCGCCGCCTGCGGCGAAAGCGCTGCCGACAAGTCCGCCGAAGTTCAGGCCGACGCCCTGGAAGAGCAAGCCGCTGCTGCTCCGACCGAAGCCCAGGAAACGGCCCTCAACGCCGAAGCCGACATGATCGAGCAACAAGCCGGCAACGCCGACGGCGGCATGACCACCGAGAACACGCCGAACACCTCGCCGTCGACCCCGGCCCAGTAAGACTGGCTTGACGCGGGGAGTCATGACCCTCGCCTGAAACCTTCGAACGGTCAGCCCCCGTCGCTCACGCGGCGGGGGTTTTCCGTTTCGGGCTGTCAGTTCTGGCCCAATGGGCCATGGCGAGGGTCAGGAAGATCGGTCCGACCACGGACCAGCGCCCGGCTCCGGTCTCCGCCGCGATCAGGAACAGGCCCCACCAGACGGCCAGATCGCCCAGATGGTCCGGTCGCATCAGCCACCGCCCCGCAATTGGAGACGATGCTGGTTCCGTCGCGGGCCGCTTGCGCAGGGCCGACAGCCGCAGGCTGCCGAACCCCTCCAGTCCGATCCCGGCCACGGCCAGCACAGCCCCGGTCCAGCCGACCCAGCCGACCGCCGGCAGGAAGTCGACCTGCCCCAGTTGCACCGGCAGCGACGCGAGCCAGGCCAGGGCGCCCTGCGGCAGGAAGAAGAGCAACAACCGGGTGTGCTTGACGCTCCACCCGCGACGCGCCGCCGCCGTCCCGCCGACCGCTGCATACCGACTGTCGGCCTCGGCCCGCGCCATTGGCGACAGGCGGCGCAAGGCCTGCGGTGTGGCCCAGATCGCCACCAGCCACAGCAACAGCCCCTTTCGGACCGGATCGCCGTCGGCGACGGCCATCGTCACGGCCGCCATGCCGACCATGATCAGCGGCCAGACGGCGTCGAGGAATCCGATCCCCTTCCACCGCGCCGACAGCGCCCACAGACCCGCCATCGTCGCCAGCGCCAGGCCCAGATTGAGGCCCAGCAGGGCGGCGGTCTCGGCCAGGGTCATGGGGCGGAAACGCCGCCGTCAACCGCCGGATGCATCGGCTCAGTCGACGCAGATCGTGGCTTCGGCCTTGCCGCCCTCGACCGTCGTATAGCAGCCGAACCGGCCGCTTTTGGCCTGGCACTGGCCGACCGCGGCCGCGCCGGCGTCCGGCGCATTGGCCACATCCTCGACCCGGCAGTCGCCCTGGCAGTCGTCGCCATCGGTGCAGCGCTGGCCCGCGTCTGTGTAGGAAATCACGCACTGCAACGTCTGCATCCGGCCCTGCGGCAGCATCTCGCCGCCCCGCGCCGCGCAGGCCGAGGCCGCCTCGGCCGACGTCTGGCCGACGCCGGCGGGACCGCCGTCATCCGGCAGCGGCTGGCAGGCGGCGGCGAACAGGGCCGCCAGCATCACGAAGCGCTTCATTTCACTTGGCCCTTTTCAAAACCGGTCCAGACGTCGTCGTAGTCCAGCTGCATCGTCGGCGAGGTTTGCGCCCATTCCGTGGTGCGGATCGGCAAACGCGTCTCGAACATGAAGGCCAGGGTGTTCTCGATCTTCACCGGCTTCAGCTCGGCCGCCACCGCCTTGTCGTAGGACGCCTGATCCGGCCCGTGTCCGCTCATGCAATTGTGCAGCGAGGCCCCGCCGGGGGCGAAGCCGCCCTCCTTGGCGTCGTATTCGCCGGTGATCAGCCCCATGAATTCGCTCATCACATTCCGGTGGAACCACGGCGGCCGGAAGGTGTCCTCGGCCACCATCCAGCGCGGCGGGAAGATGACGAAGTCGCAGTTGGCCGTCCCCGGCGTATCGCTCGGCGATGTCAGCACGGTGAAGATCGAGGGATCGGGATGGTCGAAACTGACCGTGCCGATCGTGTTGAACCTCGCCGTATCGTATTTGCACGGCCCGTAGTTGCCGTGCCAGCCGACCACGTCCAGCGGCGAGTGGTCGAAGGTGGTGACATACAGCCGCCCGCCGAATTTCTGCACGCATTCGGTCCGCCGGTCGACGTCCTCGAACGCCGCCACGGGCGTCTCGAAATCGCGCGGATTGGCCAGGCCGTTGGAGCCGATCGGCCCGAGGTCCGGCAGGCGGAAGGCGGCGCCGTAGTTCTCGCAGACGTAGCCCGCGATCGGCCCGTCGCACTCGACCCGGAACCGGACCCCGCGCGGAATGACCACGATCTCGCCGGGCCGGGCCTCGATCCGTCCCATCTCGGTGACGAAGACCTGGTCGCCCGCCTGCGGCACGATCAGCAGCTCGCCGTCGGCGCAGTAGAACACCCGGTCCACCATCGACCGGTTGGCCGCATACAGATGGATGCCGACGCCGGTCTGGGCCTCCGCCTCGCCCGTCCCGCCATAGGTGACCAGCCCCTCGACCCAGTCGGTCGGCGCCTCGGGCGCCGGCAAGGGATCCCAGCGCATCCGGTTCGGCGACGGCGGCGCCTCGTGGAACGGCCCCGACCGCACTCGTCCCTGCGGGAAAGGCTTGTAGGCCGGATGCTGCGCCGACGGCCTCAGCCGATACAGCCATGAGCGCCGGTTCTCGCTCCGCGGCGCCGTGAAGGCCGTCCCTGACAGCTGTTCGGCATAAAGCCCCATCGGCGCCCGCTGCGGCGAGTTCCGCCCCACGGGCAGGGCTCCGGCCACGGCCTCGGTCGAAAAATGATTGCCGAACCCCGGCATATAGTCAGGCGCGTTGGTCCGCGTCGTCATGGCGTGTCTCCCTGACTCCGATCTAGGCCAGGCGGAGCGCCTTGGCCACTCCGGCATGAGCCGGAGCCGTCGTCAGAACCCCTGGCTGCGCGCCATCCGTTCCTGATGGAAGCCCGCGTCCCCCAGCAGTTCGTTCAGCACCCGGACCCGCTTCATGAACAGGCCCACGTCGAACTCGTCGGTCATGCCGACGCCGCCGTGCATCTGCACCGCCTCCTGCACCGCCAGCTCGGCGACGCGTCCGGCCTTGGCCTTGGCCACCGACACGGCCAGCGGCGCGTTCTCCTTGCCGGCCTCCAGCGCCTGCAGCGCCCCCATCACCGCCGCCCGGGCGATCTCGATCTCGCTGAACAGATGCGCCGCCCGGTGTTGCAGCGCCTGGAATTCGCCGATCAGCTTGCCGAACTGCTTGCGCGTCCGCAGATATTCCAGCGTCGTCTGGAAGGCCTGATCCCCCGCCCCGGTCAGCGACGCCGCGGCGCAGGCCCGGCCGAGGTTCAGCGCCCCCTCCAGCAAGGCCTCTCCGCCCTCCAGCGACCCGATCATCGCATCCGCATCGACCGCGACATCGCTTAGCGTCACCCGCGCCGCATTGTGCGCATCGACCATCACCGTCCGCTCGATCGCGACACCGTCCGTGGACGGATCGACGAGAAACAGGCCGATCCCATCGTCCGTCCGCGCCGCCACGATCAGGGCGTCCGCGACGTGGCCGTCCAGCACGAAGCCCTTGGCCCCGTTGAGCCGGAAGCCGTTGCCCGACCGCTCCGCCGTCGTCGTCATCCGCGCCGGGGCATGCTTCGGCCCCTCGTCGACGGCCAGCGAGACAATGGCCTCGCCCGCCGCGATCCGCGGCAGCCAGGCCGCCTGCTGCGCCTCTGACCCGCCCTCGACCAGCACCGTCGCCGCCAGCACGCCCGACCCCATGAAGGGCGACGGCGTCAGCGTCCGCCCCAGCGCCTCAGCCACCACCCCGGCCTCGACCGCGCCCAGCCCCGAGCCGCCGTGCGCCTCCGGGATAATCACCCCCGCGAACCCCATCTCTCCGAACGCCCGCCACAGCTCGCGCGACACCCCGTCGGCGTCGCGGCTGTCGCGCAGCTGGCGCAGATGCGCGATCGGCGCGTGCTCGCCCAGAAAGCCGTCCGCGGCCTCCTTCAGCATGGTCTGCTCTTCGGTCAGGATCAGCGGCATCCGTCAGGCTCCCGGCAGCTGCAGCAGGTGTTTGGCGATGATGTTCAGTTGCACTTCGCTGGTCCCGCCCTCGATGGAATTGGCCTTGGTCCGCAGCCAGTCGCGCGCCGTCGCCCCGCCGCGCGACCGCTCGCCCTCCCACTCCAGCGCCTCGGACCCGCCCGCCGCCATCAGCAGCTCATGGCGCCGCTTGTTCAGCTCAGAGCCATAGTATTTCAGCATCGAGGCGATCGCCGGATGCGCCTGCCCGGCCTTGGCCAGGTCGCCGGTCCGCTCCAGCGCCAGTTTGAACGCCGCCGCATCGACCTCCAGTTCAGCGATCCGGGCCCGGAGCATCGGCTCGTCCAGCCGCCCGTCGTCGTCGAGACCCAGCGACCCGCTCGCCACCTGACCCACCGGCCGGCCGCCGGCGATCTCACCCATGGCCCCGATCATGGTCCGCTCATGCGCCAGCAGCGCCTTGGCCACGTCCCAGCCGCGGTTCAGCGTCCCAACCAGATTGGCCTTCTCGACCCGCACGTCGTCGAAGAAGGTCTCGCAGAACGGGCTCTTGCCGCTGATCAGGGTGATCGGCCGGGTGCTGACGCCCTTGGTCGCCATGTCGAACAGCACGAAGGAAATGCCCAGATGCTTGGGCGCCTCAGGATCCGTCCGCACCAGGCAGAAGATCCAGTCGGCCTTGTCGGCATAGCTGGTCCACACCTTCTGGCCGTTGACGATCCAGTGGTCGCCGCGATCCTCGGCCCGGGTCTGGATCGCCGCCAGATCGGAGCCCGCGCCCGGCTCGGAATAGCCCTGGCACCAGCGGATCTCCCCCCGGACGATCTCCGGCAGGAACCGCAGCTTCTGTTCCTCGGTGCCGAACGCCAGCAGCGCCGGTCCCAGCATCCACACCCCGAAACTGGCCAGCGGGGCCTGGGCGTCGATGCGGCGCATTTCGGAGCCCAGCACCTTGGCCTCCTCGCGGCTCAGTCCGCCCCCGCCGTATTCCTTCGGCCACTCCGGCGCGGTCCAGCCGCGCGCGCCCATCCGCTCCAGCCAGACCTTGTGCGCCGGGGTCGGATAGACGGCGTTGCGCCCGCCCCAGACCCGGTCCTCGTCGCTGGCCACGGGCCCGCGGCATTCGGCCGGGCAGTTCGCCTCCAGCCAGGCGCGGGTCTCCGCGCGGAAGGTGTCGAGATCGGTCATGTGAGCCTCCGTCGGCGACGTTATCAGCGATTCACCGGTGACGTAGCGTCACCCCGACGTCACTTCGTCGGCAGGAAGGGCGAGAAGGTGATCACCGTGAAGGTGTCGCGGATATGCGGCCGCGTCTGCACCGACTTCGTCACGAACGTGCCGATGTCCATGTCCTTGGGCAGCTGGAATTTGGCCAGCAGGTCGTACTGGCCCGAGGTCGAATAGACCTCCGAGACGAATTCGACATTGTCCACCATGTCCGCCGCCACATCGTTGGCGTGGCCCAGCTCGCATTTGATGAAGACGAAGATGGCGGTCATCATGGCGGTTGTCCGAGGGTCGAGGGGCGAGGGTCGAGGTGACCGATTGACCAGACCTCATATACGCCGGCGGCAGGGTAAGGCGAGTGATGCGCAAGGAAATCCGATGAGCGGCTCCTCCCTCGACCCTCGTCCCTCGCCCCTCGACCCTGAAGCCGAATACAACAACCGCGCCCGCGTGCCTGACCACCCGGCCGTCCTGCAGCGCTGGCGCGAGACCGCCGAGGCCGCCCGCGCGGCCCATCCGCCCGAAACGATCGCCTACGGCCCCGGCCCGCGCGAGGTCATGGATCTCTTCTCCGCCGGACCTGATGCTCCCGTCGCCGTCTTCCTGCACGGCGGCTACTGGCAGGCGCTGGACAAGGACTGGTTCTCCGGCCTCGCCCCGGCGCTCCTCGCCCATGGAGTCAGCCTCGCCATACCCTCCTACGACCTCGCCCCGGCCGTCCGCCTCGGCCATATCCTGCGTCAGGTCCGCGCCGCCGCCGACGCCGTGCGCGTGCGCGCCGGCGCCCGCCCGCTGGTCTTCGGCCATTCCGCCGGCGGCCACATGGCGGCGGGCCTGCTCAGCGAGGGCCGCGCCTCGGCCGCCGTGGCCCTCAGCGGCGTCTTCGACCTCGCCCCGCTGATCCCCACCTCGCTGAACGCCGCCCTGCGCCTCGACGCGAATGAAGCCGCCGCCCTGTCGCCGATTCACTGGCCGGTCCCCAATGGCTCGACCCCCGGCGGCACGGTTCTGGACTGTCTCGTCGGCGCCGACGAAAGCCCCGAATTCCTGCGCCAGTCGCGCATGATGGCCGACCTCTGGGGCGCGAAGGGCGTCGAGACCCGCTATGAGGCCCTGCCCGGCCTCAACCATTTCACCGTGCTGGATCCGTTGTTCGATCCCGACAGCCCCCTCGTCGCCCGGCTCGTCGCCCTCGCGACGCGCTGACGCCCGCCGCCGAAAGGACCCCCATGATCTTCCCCTTCCGCGATCCGGCCGCCGCCGTCCCGGCCATCGACGCCGTCGAAAGCCGGCGGCTGGTCACCGAACAGGACGCCCTGCTGATCGACGTCCGCGAACCGGCCGAACTGGCGGTCAGCGGCAAGCTGGCCGGCGCCCTCGCCATTCCGGTCGGCCAGATCCAGATGCACGCCGACCCGGACCACCCCGCTCACGACCCGGCCTTCCGCCCCGGCCGCCCGCTGATCCTCTACTGCCGCTCCGGCCAGAGGTCGGGCATGGCCGGCCAGGCCCTGAAGCGGATGGGCTACGACCCGGTCTTCAACCTCGGCTCCTTCGAAGCCGCGGTCGCCGCCGGCGCCCCGATCGAGCCGGCCTGGGCCGGGTCGTAAAACCGGCCGTGCGCCAACGGCCGGGCTCGGTCAGAGCCTATCTTCCCAGGCAGGCTTCCGCCGCCTTCACGGCCGGCGAAACCGCGGCCTCCAAGGTCTCGTCGTCACCGCTCATGGTCAGGAAGCCCCGACCGGTGAGAATTTCGAGCGCATAGGTTGCGGTGATTGCGTGCGGGCGGGGAGGCCGCGGCCGGTCATCGTCCCCGACGGCCAGAATATCCGTACGCCATCCGATCCGGCCTCGGTCGAGCGCCCGGACCGCCTGATGCAACGCGGGACATGCGCGGGAGTCGACCGTGACCAGTTCGACGTTCTCGAGCAGCACCGGAATCGCGGACGGATGACCCGCGAACAAAATCTCCTCGTCAACGCCCCTCAGGTCCCCGTCGGGCCCAACGTCGGCCGCCCTCATCGCCGTCGCGACCTGCTCGGCATCGAAGGTTTCGCGCATCCAGCGAGCAACGGGGTTGTCCACGCCGCCGTGCACGGCGGCCCGCGCCGGGATTTCGCCTCGCCGGTAGAGGTAGTGACAGGTTTCCTCCTCGAAGCTCCAACCGTTTCCCGTGGGACAGAACGTCCTCAGCTCGTCGCGCCCGACGACGCCCAGATCTCCCCGGTATTCGACGGTCAGGAAAGTCCGCCCGATCTGACGTTCGCCCTCGACCACCGGCGGCGACGCCATGGCTTGCCGCAGGGCTTCGCCCTTCTGCCGCTCGACCCGCGTCCGCCACTTCTGAAACGGCATCCACATGCTGTAGCCATTGACGGGCTCCCGCAGGTGGTCGGGCAGAACAGCCGGCGGCGTTGGCCCTTGAGCTGAAGCGGGCGACGCCCAACCGAGACAGCCCATCATGGCCAGAAGCAGAAGCGAAACACGCATGCACACCACCTGAAGCGACGTTGCAGCTTCACGCCGAAGCTGTGCTCCTGGCAAGACCGTTCTGCGCGCGGACGTAGGCCGGGCGTCCGGCCCGACATACGGATTGATCGCGTGCTTCTTGACGGGGCGGCCCCCAGAGTCGACTCAGGACCCAACACGGAGCCTCCCATGCGCCACGACCGCCTCGCCGTCCTCACCGCCCTCGAAGCCCAGGGCGTGGCCCCGGTCTTCTACCACCCGGACCCCGAGGTCAGCCTCGCCGTCATCCGCGCCTGCGCCCGTGGCGGCGCCAGGGCGATCGAGTTCACCAACCGCGGCGACTTCGCCGTCGACCTGTTCGGCGACATCGCCCGCGAGCTGCAGCGCACCGACCCGGACATCATCCTCGGCATCGGCTCGGTGATCGACGCCGGCACGGCGGCCCTCTACCTCAACCGCGGGGCCCGGTTCGTCGTCAGCCCCTGCCTCGTCCCCGAGGTCGCCCGCGTCTGCAACCGACGCATGGCGGCGTATTTCCCGGGCTGCGGCTCGGTCACCGAGATCGGCCAGGCCCATGAACTGGGCTGCGAGATCGTCAAACTCTTCCCCGGCGCCAGCGTCGGCGGCCCCGACTTCGTCAAGGCCGTGCTCGGCCCCATGCCCTGGACCAAGATCATGCCGACGGGCGGCGTCGACCCCGACGAGGCCTCGATCGCCAAATGGTTCGGCTCCGGCATCGTCGCCGCCGGCATGGGCTCGAAACTGATCACCGACGCCGCCGTCAAGGCCGGCGACTGGGCCGCCATCGAGGCCCAGGTGCGCCAGACCGTCGACGCCATCGCCGCCTTCCGCGCCCGCTAGGCCAGCAGCGCCTCGACCTCCGCCCGGGTCGGCAGCGACGGCTGCGCCCCCGGCCGGGTCGCCGCCAACGCGCCCGCGGCGCAGGCGAAGCGCAGCGCCGCCTCCGGCGCCATCCCTTCCAGCAGGGCCACACAGATCGCGCCGACGAAGGCGTCGCCCGCCCCCGTCGCATCCACCGCCGTCACCGTCGGCGGTGCGGCGCGGGCGATCTCGGCCCCGCGCTGGTGCATGACCGCCCCCTCGGCGCCGAGCGTCGTCACCACCCGGCCGCCGCCGTGGTGCAGCAGGTCGGCGTAAAAGGCCGCCTCGGTCTCGTTGACGACGATCAGATCGGCCCGCCGCAGCATCTGGTCCGACACCGGCGCGGCCGGGGCCAGGTTGACGCAGACGAAGTCGGTGGCGCGTCCGACGGCCGCCTCGACCGTGGCGATCGGCAGCTCCAGCTGCACGATCAGCGGCCCCTCGATCCGCGCCGGCAGCTGTTCCGGCATGGCCCCGTGATTAGCCCCCGCCGCCACCACGATCTGATTCTCGCCGTCCGGGCCGACCGCGATCAGGGCCACCCCGGTCAGCGCAGCCGCCTCCGTCTCCACCTCTGACAGATCGACCCCGGCCGCATCCAGCAGGTCGGTCGCCTCGTCGGCCATGGCGTCGTCGCCGACCCGGCCGATCAGACAGACCTCGGCCCCGAGCCGCCGCGCGGCGAGCGCCTGATTGGCGCCCTTGCCGCCCGGATGCCGCGCCAGCGTCGCCCCGGTCACGGTCTCGCCGGCGCGCGGCAGACGCGGCGCGCTGGCGACCAGATCCAGATTGATCGAACCGACGACGGTGATCCTCAAGGCGCGCTCCCGCGAGCGGCCGCACGGCGCGGCCCGACCGGGGCTTATAGCCCCCGCCGCGACCGCGCCGCCACTCTCGCTACGAGCGCTCTAGAACTTGCGTCCGACGCCCAGCGAGACGACCAGCGGGTCGAGCGCCACATCGCTCTTCAGCGCGCCGTCGTTGATCGTCGCCTCGGTGTCGAACCACACCTTCTTGACGTCCAGGTTCAACGTCCACGGCCCGGTCAGGGCGACGTCCGCCCCGAGCTGCAGGGCGTAGCCGAAGCCGTCCTCCAGCTCGACCTCGAAGCCGTTTTTGTCCTCGCCGTCGAAGAACATCATGTAGTTCACGCCGGCGCCGACATAGGGGCTGACCCGCGCTTCCGGCATCGGCCGGTATTGCAGCGTCACCACCGGCGGCAGCACCCAGGTCTCGTGCACGGCCACGTCGGTGGCGCCGCCCTTGGCCCGGATCTCGTGCTGCGTCGCGCCGAGGATGGCCTCGACCGCGATATGGTCGGTCAGGAACCAGGTGAAGCCCAGCGTCGGCATGATGTCGTCGCCGACATCGACGTTGAGGCCCGAGGCGACGCCGGCCGCATTGGTGATGGCGTCGTCGGCGCCGCTGGAGATCTGGGTGACCCGGCCGGTGACGATCAGATCGCCCTTGCGCGCGACCTGCCAGTCGCCCGTGGTTTGCGCCATGGCGGCGCCGCTCGCCATCGTCATCGCCAGGGCGGCGGCGGCCAGGGTGAGGTTCCGTTTCATCGTCTTCTTCCACGGCGCCGTCCGGCGGCGACATGCGGCCGGTGAAGCGTCGGGACCGCTGATGCGCGCGCGCCGCCGTCCGGCCTTTGCGCGGGCGCAAACCTTGGCCGTAAGCGCCTGCGTCAGATTGTCCGGCCGGGCCCGACGGCGGCGGTGAACAACTCAAACACCCCGTCGGCGTCGGCCGAGGTCGCCCAGCGATGCGGCAGGGCCCCCGCCACGCCCTCGCGGAATTCGACCGCCGTATGCCCCCGCGTCAGCTCACTGCCGGTCTCGATCTGGATGCGGCAGGGCGCCAGGTCGAACAGATCCGGTCGGGCCAGCCACGCCACCGGACACAGGTCGTGCACCGGCGGCGCGTCGCCGCCGACGATCTCCCGCTCGACCGTCTGCGAGAACCGCATCATCGCCGCGGCGGTCTCCGCCATCGGCGTCTGCAGTCCGGCCACCGCGGCGATGCGGGCCTCCGTCGCCCGCACCTGATGCGTCGCGTCGAGCCCGAACAGGGTCACCGGCAGGCCGCTGCGCATCACCTCGTCGGCCGCCTCCGGATCGGCCCAGACGTTGAACTCGGCCGAGGCGGTGATGTTGCCGCCCTCGCTGCGCGCCCCGCCCATGATGGCCACCGGCCCCAGCCGCCTCGCCAGCATCGGCTCCCGGCGCAGGGCCAGCGCCAGATTGGTCATCGGCCCCAGCACCGCCAGCGCCACCGTCCCGGGCTCGCGCGCCGCCACCGCATTGAGGATGGCGTCGACCCCGTGACCGTCCGCGACCAGCCGGGTCGTCGGGAACGGCGTTATGAACCCCAGCCCCTCCTCGCCGTGGAAGGCGCCGGCGCCGGCGGGCTTGCGGCGCAGCGGCCGCTCGGCCCCGGCGTGCACCGGCACGTCCTCGCGTCCGGCGATCTGGCGCAGCATCAGCGCGTTCCGCGTCGTTTTCTTCAACGGCGCGTTGCCGCCGACCGTGGTGACGGCCAGCAGGTCCAGATCGCTCGACCCAAAGGCGAGCATCAACGCCACGGCGTCATCCACGCCGGGGTCGCAATCGATAATCAGGGCCTGCCGGCTCACGGCGTCAGCCGACCGGTTCAGGCGCACGCCTTCACGCACGCCGCCGCCAGCACCTCGGCCGAATCGACCAGCGGCACGGACACGTCCGCGGCGTCCAGCAGCAGCGGCACCTCGGTGCAGCCGGCGATGACCACCTCGGCCCCGGCCGCGACCAGCGCCGCCGCCAGCCGCCGCATCTCGGCCCGCGGCGCCTCGCCCGTATCGCCGGCCTTCACGGCGGCGATGCCGGCCAGGATGGTCTGGCGGTCGGCGCCGGTCAGGCGGATGATCTTGACCCCCTTGGTCTGCAGGGCGCGGGTGTACAGCGCCTCGCCGCCCGGGGTGGCCAGCACGCCGATCTTCTTCGCCCCGCCGGCCGTGGCGGCCTCGGCCGTCTCGGCGATCATGTCGATGAACGGCAGGCCGACCTTTCGCACCGCCCCGGTCAGGGCGTGCGCCGTGTTGCACGGCATGGCCAGCACCTGGGCCCCGGCGTCACGCAGCCGCATCGCCATCTGCCCCAGCCGGATCTCGGCCGCGTCGGGCGCGCGCTGCCGGTCCGGCACCTGCGGATTGATGTCGGCCAGGATGCGGATGTGATCCTCGTCCTTCTGCGCCGGTGTCAGCGCCTGCACCCGCGCCAGAAACGCCACCGTCGCCGCCGGCCCCATGCCGCCCAGCACGCCCAATACCTTGCTCATCTCGCCTCCATTCCCGGGCGGCGCCTTGCCAACCGGACTTTCAGCCGCCCTTATGCGACGAAACCATGATGGGACGCCAATGCAGACCGAAACCGAGGCCGCGACGGCCCTCATCACCAATGACGCCGTCGTCCTCGGCCTGCTCGCCGTCATCCTCGGCGGCGTCTTCTGGGCCTCCAGCCTCAGCCATCCGTGGGTCAAACGGTTCTTCACCGTCATCCCGGCCCTGCTGCTGTGCTATTTCCTGCCCTCGCTGCTGACCACCTTCGGCGTCGTCGATCCCGAGGAGTCGCAGCTCTATTTCATCGCCTCGCGCTTCCTGCTGCCGGCCGCCCTCGTCCTGCTGACCGTCTCGGCCGACCTGCCGGCGGTGTTCGGCCTCGGCCCCAAGGCGCTGATCATGTTCCTCACCGGCACGGTCGGGGTGATGATCGGCGGCCCCGTCGCCCTGCTGCTGACCAGCTGGCTCGCGCCCGAGCTGATGGGCGCCGGGCCCGAGGCCATCTGGCGCGGCATGGCCACCGTCGCCGGCAGCTGGATCGGCGGCTCGGCCAACCAGACCGCCCTGTACGAGATCTACGGCGCCGGCCGCGACACCTTCTCGATCTGGATCGCCGTCGACGTGGTCATCGCCAACATCTGGATGGCCGTGGTCCTGTGGATCGCCGCCAACCAGCGCATGATGGACCGGCTGTTCCGCGCCGACGCCTCCGCCGTCGACCGCGTCCGCGACAAGGCCGAGGCCTATGAGCTGGAACACGCCCGCATCCCCAGCCTCAAGGACCTGATCTTCATCTTCGCCGTCGGCTTCGGCGCCGTCGGCCTGTCGCACGCCATTGCCGACCCGCTGTCGGCCTGGTTCGGCGCCAGCTTCGAATGGGCCCAGCGTCTGTCGTTCGACTCCAGCTTCTTCTGGCTGGTGCTGATCGCCACCGTCATCGGCGTCGTCCTGTCCTTCACCCCGGCGCGCAAGCTGCAGGGTCCCGGCGCGTCCAAAGTCGGCTCGGTCTTCGTCTATGTGCTGGTCGCCACCGTCGGCCTGAACATGAACATCGGCGCCGTCCTCGACAGCCCCGTCTACTTCCTGATCGGCGGCGTCTGGATGCTGGTCCATGTCGCCCTGATGTTCGGCATGGCCTTCCTGATCCGCTCGCCCAGCTTCTTCCTCGGCGTCGGCTCCATGGCCAATATCGGCGGCGCCGCCAGCGCCCCGGTCGCCGCCGCCGCCTTCCACCCCAGCCTCGCCCCGGTCGGGGTCCTTCTGGCCGTGGTCGGCTACATCATCGGCACGGCCGCGGCCTGGTTCACCGGCCTGGTGATGATGCAGATCGCGGCCGGGGCGGGCTAGGCGGGCGACGTTCCGGCGTCAGGGCGCGGCCGGCGCCTCGACGGGTCGGGTCCGGGCCATATGGGCCAGCGTGAACCAGAACAGCGCCAGCAGAACCGCCGAAAAGCCGAGCGAGAAGGCGAACTTCTCGAGGGTGGGCGACTTCAGATTGAAATAGACCATCTGGAAGATGTTCAGCACCACGATGCCCCGCAGCATCCAGTCGATCTTCAGCCGGCTCAGCACAAAAGCGCCCAGCGGCGCCATCAGCAGCACGACCGGATAGGCGCAAAGCCAGGTCCGCACCTGATATTCCGTGATCCCCTGGTCCCAGAAGGCGCGATAGGCGTAGCCAAGGATGCTGATCGCCGCCATCACCATAATGCTCTGGTGGGTGGCGATCTTCTCATCCAGCCGGAAGCGGGTCACCAGCAGGGTGTACAGAACGATGTCCGCCCCCGTGCCGAACAGGCTGGCGCAGATCCCCCCGGCGAACAGGATCGCCGCCAGCATCAGCTTGTCGACCACGCCGGTGCCCGGCAGCTCGACCCTATGGCCTCGATGCTTGCTCGCCACATAGGCGACGGCGAAGGTCATGATCAGGCTCAGGAACAGGGCCTGGATGATATAGACCGGTATGCCCTGCATCAGGTTCATGCCGAACACGAAGCCCACGAAGCTGACCGGCACGAACCACAGCACCGGGGCATAGGCGCCGATCCGGGACGCGTTGCGTGACAGGATCCAGATGCTGGCGCTGGTCATGCCGACGCTCTGGATCATCAGGCTGAAGTCCCGCGCCATGCCGCGGTCGATGTCGAGGAAGACGCTGAGCGCGGGAAAGGCGACCGCGCCGCCGCCCTCGGGCGTCAGGCCGGCCACGAAGGCGCCCAGCACCATGATCGCCGGATAGTACCAGTGCTCGATCAGAAACGGCAGGCTGCTGAGCGTGGCGAACAACACCACCCAGAGAACCATCATGCCGACATACCATCGGCGGAAGATGCGACTTTCGAAGAACCCCCCACCCCCCGCCGGCTTCCGGGTGAACGTTAACATCCCGGGTTCGGGAAGCAACCGGGCGACACGGGGGGCGGACCCTACAGCCCCGCCCCGACCACGCTCTCATAGCCGAACAGCCCCTGCGCCCCGCCCGTGTGCAGGAACACCACCGTCTCGCCCTCGAACCGCCCGGCCCGCGCCAGGGCGATCAGCCCCTTCATCGCCTTGGCGCTGTACACCGGGTCCAGCACGATGCCGTCGGTCCGCGCCGCCAGCTTCAGCGCGTCGATCACGCCGGCATCGACCAGCCCATAGCCCTCGCCGACGTAATCGCAGTCCGCCACGACCATCTCGTCGGTCACCGCCTCCGGCCGCCCCAGCAGCGCGGCCGTCTCGCGCGCCAGCTTGAGGACAGTCTCCTCCTGCCTGGCCTTCGGCGCCCGCACCCCGATGCCCAGCACCGGAATGTCCGCCCCCATGACCGCCAGCCCGGCCACCAGCCCCGCATGGGTTCCGGCGCTTCCGGTCGCCGTCACGATCCGGTCGACCGGCAGGTCCAGCTCATCGGCCTGAACGACGATCTCGCGGGCGCAGTCGACATAGCCCAGCGCCCCGACCGCATTGGAGCCGCCCCCCGGGATCACATAGGGCCGCCCGCCGCGCGCCCGCACCGCCGCCGCCGTCGTCTCCAGCTCGGACGGCATGTCCGACCCACCGGCGACGAACCGCACCCCGGCCCCGAACAGCCGGTCCAGCAGCACATTGCCGTTGGCCACATAGTCCCGCGCCTTCGACCCGGTCCGCTCCTCCAGAATGACCTCGCAAGCCAGGCCATGCGCCGCCGCGGCCGCCGCGGTCTGGCGCACATGGTTCGACTGCACCGCGCCCTGGGTCACCAGCGTATCGGCCCCCTGCTCGAACGCCTCGCCGAGCAGGAATTCCAGCTTGCGCGTCTTGTTGCCGCCGCCGGCCATGCCGGTGCAGTCGTCGCGCTTGATCCACAGTTCGACGCCCAATTCTTCCGACAGCCGTGGCAAGGGCTCCAGCGGCGTGGGCAGGTGGGCGAGGCGGACGCGGGGGAAACGGGCGAGATGCATGAACGGGCTCCTGTGGCCCGACTTCTAGCCGATCCGCCCGCGAATGCGACCGCCGGCAACCCCGGGCCAGCGGCCCCGGAGGCGTTCGCCATCAGGCGTGTGGCACGGCCCGGCTCCGCATCGATTCCACCAGCGGCCTCGGGCTCAGGGTCGGGTCGGCGATCAGGGCCTCCAGATCGGCGCGGGTCCCGGTGTCCATCGCCACGCCCGCCATGGCCCAGCCGTCGAACAGCCGGTCGTCGACCGGCCAGCGATCCACCAGGACCAGGTCATAGTGGCGCGGATCATCCTCGAGCCGCTTCAGAAGTTGGTCGAGGACCGGCGGCTCGCCTTCCAGGGCGTGGACGAAATGGCCCTCATGCCCGACCAGGGCGCCGCTGATGCCATTGTCCTGATTAAAGGTCCGGGCCTCTTCGGCGATCTTCGCCGCCTGTCCGGTCACATCCTGTCGGCTCGAGGCCGTACTCACATACACCAGTCGCTCAAGCACGCCGCTACTCACCAGATCACTAGCACTCAACCTGACGCTGAACCTTCACAGATAGAGAGGGTTCCGTCAGTCGACGGACGAACGCGACGATCCGTTCGCCAGCGCCGTCTCCAGAAGGGCGATGATCGCTGTGTCTGAGACCTGGGGGTCGGTCATCAGTTGCTCCAGCACCGGCTGGTTTTCAGGGGTCACCCTGGCGTGCGCCATGGCCCAGCCGTCGAACCGGCGCCGGTCGACGTCGCGCCGGTCGATCAGGTCCAGGCCTTTGTGCCGCCAGTCACCTTCCAGTCGCCGCAACAGGTTGTCGAGCGCCGACGGCGAGCCTTCGATGACCTGGATGTAGCGGTCGCCATGCGCCGCCAGGACGCCGGTCAGCCCATCCCGGTCATTGTTACGCTGCGACTCCGCCAGGATGGTCGCTACATTCAGCAGGGAGTCGGTCGTGCCGGTGGCCACGCTGCGGTAGATCAGGCGCTGAAGCTCCGCCATGGGCCCTCGTCGAAAAATGGATGCGCAGTCTGGTCCGAAATTCGCTGACGATTGCCTAACATACTGATTTATATCAATCTATGTACGGACGCCGACATTTCTCCGAACCCGGCGCGGGCTTTTTTCCCGGCCGCGCCTGCGTACCGGGAACCGATCCGGCCGACCGCAGTTTATCGCTCGGACCATGCGGCGATGCGCGCTCGACTAGTCCACCGCGGCCCGGCTGTTGCCACGCCCCCCCGACGCAGGCCGGGCCGCACCTTTCTCTGAAATCAGGGTCCAGGGTCCAGGGTCTAGGGTCTAGGGTCTAGCGATCTGAGGCAAATCGCCCGGGCCCCCCTGTCCTTACTGGCCCGCCCCTGGCCCCTAGCCCCAGAACGTCCCTTGCCGCGAATGCCTGCGGGCGTGATGCTGGCGCATGGCCGAATCGCCTGCTCCCGCCCCCGCCCGTCTGCGTGACCGCGCCGCCACCGAGGCCCTCATCGTCGAGGCCGGCGAACGGATCCTGCTGCGCGACGGCTTCCCCGGCCTCAATGTCCAGACCCTGGCCGCCGAGGCCGGCTGTGACCGCAAGCTGGTCTATCGCTATTTCGACGGCGCGGACGGGGTGGTAGAGCGGATTGCCGGCCGCGCCCACGCCGCCCTCGTCCGCTCGCTCGACGCCGCGCCCGCCACGACCGCCGAGTCGCTGCGCGCCTTCGCCCGCGAAAGCCTGTCGGCCTGGCTCGGGGCCCTGCGCGCCAGCCCCCTGACCCTGCGGCTGATGGCCTGGGCCCTCGTCGAGTCCTCGCCGCTGCTGAACCGTATCGAGGCCGAGCGTTCGGCGGTGCTGCAGGCCTGGATGCGCGAGCGCCGTCCGCGTCTGCGCACCCCGCCCGTCGGCGACGCCGTCGCCATCAACGCCGTGCTGCTGGCCGCGGTCCAGCACCTCGCCCTGTCCGGCGGCGCCCGCGCCGGCGTCGGCGGGGTCGCCCTCGACGAAGCCGGTTGGGCCCGCATCGAGTCCGCCCTCGACGCCCTGCTGGCGGCCTTCCCGGAATAGAGACCGGGCCACGGGAGCCGTACCGCCCCGTCAGGCGTTGCCGTATCCATGAGCGCCAGCCTCGCCTTCGATCGCCGTCGCGAAACCGCCTACGCCCGCGACCTCGCGCGCGCCTTCGGCGGCGCCCTGCTGTTCGCCCTGCCGCTGCTGATGACCATGGAGATGTGGTGGGCCGGCTTCGTGCTCGAGGGCGTCCACCTGCTGGTCTTCCTGATCCTCGCCCTGCCGCTGCTGACCGGCCTGGCCTGGTACGCCGGCTTCAGCGCGCAGCACCGGGGTCTTGGCCATGCCCTGCTCGACACCTTCGTCGCCCTCGCCGTCGGCTTCGTCACCGCCGCCGTCGTCCTGACCCTGTTCGGCGTCTTCGACCCCGGCGCCCCGCCGCGCCAGATCGCCGGCCAGCTGGTCCTCCAGGCCGTCGCCGGGGCCATGGGCGCCCTGCTCGCCGGCCGCCAGCTCAGCGGCGGCGGGGACGAAGAGGACGTCGGCGACGAGGACCAGGCCTCCTATCCGGGCGAGCTGTTCCTGATGGTCGCCGGGGCCCTGTTCCTCGCCCTCAACATGGCCCCGACGGAGGAGATGATCCTGATCGCCTACCGCATGAGCCCGATCCATGTCGCGGCCCTGGTCCTCGTCTCGATCGGCCTGATGCACGCCATCGTCTTCAGCGTCGGCTTCCCGGGACAGGAGGTGCACGACCGCCCCCTGACCGCCTTCGCCCACTACACCCTCGCCGGCTACGGCCTCGTCCTGCTGACCAGCCTCTATGTGCTGTGGGTGTTCGGCCGGGTCCAGGGCCATGGCGTCGGCGAGCTGGTCGACGCGGTCGTCGTCCTGTCCTTCCCCGGGGCCATCGGCGCCGCCGCCGCCCGGCTGCTCGTCTGATGGCCGCGCGCAAGAAATCCGCCCCCCTGCCCGCCCCGGCCTGGCTCGAATGGGCCATGGGCGGCCTCGGCCTTGTCCTGGTGCTGGCCGTCCTGGCGGTGATCGGGGCCGGCGCCGTCGGCCCGCACGAGCCGGCCCGACTGGAGGCCTCGCTCGGCGAGGTCCGCCCTGCCGGCTCCGTCTGGCTGGCCGAGGTCGAGGTCCGCAACCACGGCGACGAAACCGCCGCCGCCGTCGAGGTCGAGGGCCGGCTCGGCGACCAGACCGCCGCCGCCACGCTCGATTATGTCCCCGCCCATGGCCACGGCCGGGTCACCCTGTCGTTCGACGCCGACCCGCGCGGCGCCGTCGAACTGTCCGTCCCCGGCTGGTCCGAGCCGTGACGATTGAACCCGCCGCCGTCCGGGGGTAGGGTCGCCCTGTTCTCCGGGGGGTCGCGCTCGAGCGGCTGAGACTGGCGTAAGCGCCTGACCCGTCGAACCTGATCCGGGTCATGCCGGCGAAGGGATGAGTAACGCTTCCGGGTCCACGCCACAGGACCCATCCCGCGCCGGCGGACCTCCAAAGAGAGGCCGCCATGAACATCTCCGTCACGCCCCCCGCCCTGCCCGAAGAGCCCAATGTGGATCTGTCGCTGAAAGACGCGCGCGAGGAAGTGATGCGCGAGACCGGGACCATCCCCACCGGCGAACGCGCCGGCAGCCGCAAGGTCTATGTCGCCGGCCAGCTCTACCCCGACATCCGCGTCCCCTTCCGCGAGGTCGCCGTCCACCCTTCGGCCAACGAGCCGCCGGTGACCATCTATGACTCCTCCGGCCCCTACACCGACC
>JAHJNW010000190.1 GCA_018820665.1 Alphaproteobacteria bacterium
CGGCTCGCGAACCACGCCAGAACGATCAACCTCGGCCAGATCGACATGCGCAGACTCCGCCACGAGCACGTCCGCGCGGGCGAGGGCTACTGGGAGTAACACCCCGGCGAGGTGCCGGCTCACGAGCACCAACTCGGAGCCGGTACCACCACCCCGGAACACCGGTACCAGATCGCTGGACTACCCGTACCAAATCACGCTACGCGCCATGTACTTCACCGTCGTATTCATTGCGGCTCCACTCGCGGCTATTACTGGTATCCGCATGAGCGAGTGGTGGCCGAAGCGCACCGAACGCCTCAACAAGCTTTATCCTGCGCCGATCGCCCGCGCAGTTCATTTTCCGACGATGCTATTTTTCGTGCTCTTCGTGATTGTTCACGTGTTCCTCGTGCTCTCCACCGGGACTCTGAAGAACTTAAACCACATGTTTGCGGGGACGCCAGAACCTTCCTGGGTAGGCTTCTCCTGGTTCGCTGGAGGTCTCCTTGTGGCCGCTATAGTGACCTGGGCTGCACGTCCAATGGTTCTTGCTCCCATCGCAAGCCTCTTCGGCAAGGTAAGTGAGCGATGATGCGAGTGCTTATTTTCGTATGCATGTAGAACATGTAACGCCCGACGACCCAGCCTGAACCTCACTGCAATACCCAGTCCGCTCAGATTCAAAATGCCACGTCCAAAGACATTGGTCAGCCTAAGATACTGAAGCTGCTTCGCTTAAACCAAGACTTGCTGAACTACGAACCGACAGGAGCATCAGACTAACCACCTTCTGGGAGGTGACCGTTTCAGAGAATCAGCCAGAGACTCTCTTGCCCGAGAGCCAGGTGCCCTGAATCGCAAGTGCCGGTATTTGACTGGCTTCAGTCTGCAGGGGATCGTCCGAAAGTAACATCGCGTCTGCGACGTTCCCAACGCGTAACGAACCTCGCGTAGCGGCAAATGCTTGAAACGAAGTGCCCTCGGTGAATGCCGCGAACGCAGTTGCAGCATCGACTCGCTCTTCAGGGATGAGCCTCTCCGCACCCTCATCAAATGGATCGCGCCTGGTCACCGCCGTAGCGAATGCGAGTCGCCAGTCCATTGATGAGACCGGCCAGTCGCTGCCGAACGACACTTGCGCCCCCGCAGATCGGACGGAATGGATGAGGTACTGCCACTTCCCTCTGACCTCACCAATGTAGGGGATCGTCTGTGACATCGTGACGTGATCGCATTGCGCCCAATATGGTTCGAAGTTCGCAATGACACCAAGTTCAAAGAATCGGTTCACGTCAGCAGGACGAACGAGAATCGCATGTGCTACGACCGGCCGTCGATCCCAGGCATCGTTGATTTGCTGCGCATACTCGATGGCGTCGAGAGCGCTCGTCACGGCCGCATCGCCAATGGCATGAAGGTGGATTTGGAACCCCAGGGCGTCGATCTCACGCACCGCGCGGGCCAGTTCGTTCGGAGCCCAGTTGGGTGTTCCTCGCTCGTCTGGTCGCACAGCGTAAGGCTCGGTGAGGAAAGCGGAGAAATTCTCGATGATGCCGTCCACAAAAAACTTCACCGTTCGCGCGGTGAGCATTTCCGTGTCGAGTTCCTCAATTCGGCGCCGTGCAGCACCGAATTCGACTAGTTGCGAAAGCCAGTCGCCTGGGTCCGCTTTGAATGCCAGATTGACCCGGGCGTGAAGATGGCCCGCTTGTGCTGCCGCGCAGTAGACATCTACATCAGCTGGTTCCACCCATGCGTCTTGAACCCAGGTGATGCCGTGTGCAATGTATTGCTGAGTAGCGGCATCGAGTGCGCGAAGTTGTGCATCCTCAGGGTGGCGAGGCACCACACGTTCGATGAAGTCGTTGGCTGCTGCCTCGCGCAGGGTGCCGAGAGGTGTACCGTCAGGGCGACGGACGATTTCTCCGCAGGTGGGGTCGGGTGTCTCGCTGGTAATGCCGCCCGCCCGGAGGGCGGCAGTATTTACCCACGCAGTGTGGTAGTTCCAACCGCGCAGAATCGTGGGCGTATCTCCTGTGACCTCGTCGAGCCATTTCGCGTCGAATAGGCCGTCGTCCGTCAGCGACCCGTCATAGCTCCCACCCACGATCCAATCGTCCTCGGGGTGTGAGGCTTTCCACTCTTTCACGATCCGGAGGAGATCATTCAGGCTGGAGGCCGCGGACCTGCGGGCCCTCCGCTTCAAGCCCAGCGAGCAAAGGGTGCGCGTGACCGTCTCCGAATGCTGGAATCAGTGTTCCGCCTTCAAGGTCCACGACCTCACCGTTAGGGTCTTCCGCCAAAGCACGCGCGTCTTGACCGAGTGCAGCAACCACACCGTCCCGGAATGCAATGGCATCCGAGTAGAGAGGACGATTATCAGAATCTAGCCCGATCAGCACCGAACCACCTCGAAACACGGTATCGCGCATTCGTGCCCTTCCTTTTCACTGATTGCTTCAGCCGTCTCTTGCGCATCTACTCCGCTAGAGGCTTGCTGCTTCTGATGCGGCAGACCCGACCTGCGAGGTCGGCTTACCGTTCGAGAACGACCGCGAGCCCTTGGCCTACGCCAATGCAGATTGCGGCGACTGCGACGCCACCTCCCCGACGTTTGAGTTCGTGAGCTGCGTGCCCGATAATACGGCCGCCCGAAGCGCCAAGGGGATGACCGATCGCGATCGCACCACCGTGGATATTCAGCCTCTCCGGGTCGAGTTCCGGCCAGCCTGCAAGACACGCCAGACTTTGGGAGGCGAAGGCCTCGTTGAGTTCGACGAAGTCGACTTCTGCCCACGTCTTTCCTGCCCGTGCGAGCGCCTTGTTTGCGGCCTCGATCGGGGCAATGGGGAAGTCATCAGGGTCGACGCCGTGTGCGCCTCGGCCAGTTATCCGAGCCAGAGGCTCAGCCTCAAGCGTCCCTTCGCGCCCGAGCAGCACTGCTGAGGCGCCATCATTGATGGATGAGGAGTTACCGGCGGTGACTGTTCCCTCTCCCTCGGGTGCGAACAATGGTTTGAGTCCAGCCAGCTTATCCACAGTGCTGCCATCGCGGATTCCCTCGTCCCGAGCGAGTTCCGCGCCGGGCACCTGCACGATCTCAGCGGTATAGAGTCCCGCAGCCCAGGCTTCTGCCGCGAGCCGGTGCGATCGAACCGCGAATTCGTCCTGCGCTTCGCGAGTGATGCTCCACTCGCGCGCAATCTTTTCAGCCGATTCGCCGTTCGAGACAGTCCATTGCTTCGGCAGCGCGCGGTTCGTCATCCGCCAGCCAATTGAGGTGTTCCAGAGTGTCTGGTTACCGACCGCAGGCCACGGCTTCGCTGCCTTCTCGACAACGAACGGCGCGCGCGACATCGACTCGACCCCGCCTGCAAGGATCAACTCGGCATCCCCCGACTCGATGGCGCGGGAGCCCTGGATCACGGCCTCGACCGACGAAGCACACAGACGGTTGACCGTAACTCCCGTCACTGAGGTCGGGAATCCGGCAAGAAGTGCACCAAACCGGGCCACATTGCGGTTGTCCTCGCCGGCCTGGTTAGCATCACCGAAGATCACGTCCTCAATACGGGCTGGATCGATTCCTGTACGCTCCACTGCGGCGCGCATCACAACGGCCGCGAGATCATCGGGCCTGATCCCGGAGAGCGATCCTGCTGCTCGCCCGAATGGTGTGCGGACCGCGTCATAGATGAATGTTGTGGTCATGAGGTCGACCGTGACCTTTCTCTTAAGTGCTGGACATTCGAGTCCGGGCAGGCTGCGTGTTGTAGGGGCGGACCAGACCAAACGGCAATGCGGTACTGAACTTACTGTGAGCTCGTCCTAGCTTTTGAATGCCGAGACCCCGGTGATCTCTCGCCCGATGATCAGAGATTGGATGAAGTCCGTGCCTTCGTAGGTGTGAACGACTTCCATGTCGGTGAGGTGGCGGGCAACATGGTTCTCAAGCAGCAGGCCGTTTCCTCCGAGCAGATCCCGTGCATCTCGACACAGTTGACGTCCTCTGTCGCCGGTAAGCATTTTCGCGAGTGATGCTTGTTCGTTGCTCAGTCGGCCTTCGTTCTGCAGCGCACCGGCGCGGAAGCACACGAGCTGCATCGAGGTAAGGTCAGCGAGCATGTTCGCAAGCTTGTTCTGGACGAGCTGATAGTGCGAGATCGGGCTACCGAACTGTACCCGATCAGACGTGTATTGCACGGCTGCTTCGTATGCCGCGGTGGCATGTCCGAGCGACTCCCAGGCCACGGTACTGCGCGTCCGGTTGAGCACCGCTCCCACGTCGCGGAAAGACTGTGACTTCTCGAGCTTGTTTTCGACCGGGATTCGTAGGTCTTCAAAGGTGATTTGTGCCTGCTGGATCGCTCGCTTCGCGATTTTTCCCTGGATCGCTTCTGCCTGGTAGCCCTGCGGGTAGCTGCCATCCTCGTTCTTCTCCAGGATGAACGCTTTGACTTTGTTGTCCTCGATGTCCCGCGCCCAGATGATCACGAGATCCGCAACGTGGCCGAGGCCGATCCAACGCTTTGAACCGTTGAGGACGTAATGGTCACCGTCGAGACGTGCAGCGGATTCGAGAGCAACAGAGTCCGAGCCATGATCCGGCTCGGTGAGCGCGAAAGCGCCGAGCTTTTCAAGCTTCGCCATCTTCGGCAGCCACCGCTGCTTCTGCTCTTCACTACCGAGCAGATTGATCGTGCCCATCGCGAGACCGGAGTGCACCGCGTTGAAAGTGTTTACGCTGCCGTCTCCGCGGGAGAGTTCCATGGCGACGAGTCCAGCCTGCAGCCGTGTGAGACCTGGGCACCCGTATCCTTCAATGGCCGTTCCGATGATGCCGAGTTCCCCGAGCTTTGGAAGGAGATGATAGGGGAAGTCGGCCTGTTCCCAATAGTCATTGATGACAGGAGTGACCTCAGCATCGACAAAGGCACGCACCTTTGCAACGAGCGCACGATCCTCATCGCTGAGGTAGTCGGCCACCTCATAGAAATCGACATTCACGTTTGAGCTGTTGAGTGCACTCATGCTGTTGCTTCCTTTGCTGCGGTCAATGTGGGTGCCAGCGGGCCTGCAAGCCAACGACGAACTAGTTCTGTGTCAGCTCCTAGCCCCGGAGGCGCCTTGTCATAGGTAGCTGGGGTTCGCGAGAAGGCGATCGGATGGCGAATGCCGGGTAGCGACTCCGCCTCGGGGCCTGCGTGAATGATCGGGTCGAGACCGATGCGCTCTGCGAACTGCACGCCGGCGGCGATGTCTTGAATCGGGGCGCAGGGTATGCCTGCAGCAGTAAGGCGCTCGAACCACTCTGATGCTGCGGCTTGTGCGAGCGCCAGTTCTAGCAATGGCCGTAACTCGAGCCGATTTCGGCTGCGGTCTGGAGCCGCAGCGAACCTGGGGTCTTCTGCGAGTTCGGGAATGCCTAGTTCTCGGCACAACCCTCGGAACTGCCTGTCGTTGCCGATTGCGAGGACGATTTCACCCTCCCCGGTAGCGATCGGCTCATAGGGGTAAATGCTCGGATGCTCATTGCCCATGCGAGTCGGAACGACACCAGCAATGGCGTACGCACCAGTTTGGTTCACTAGGCCAGAAAGGGCCGAGCTCAAGAGGTTTACCTCAACCCGCTGCCCCTCACCGGTCGCCTGTCGATGGTTGAGGGCCGCGAGAATACCGATGCAAGCGTGCATCCCCGTAAACACATCCACGACGGCGACCCCCGCACGGAATGGTTCCGTATCTGGAGCACCGGTGAGGCTCATCAGCCCTGAGGCAGCCTGTACAAGCAAGTCATACCCGGGCAGACCTGCGCCTCCGGCCGTGCCGAATCCGGTGATCGACGCGAAGATCACCGTGGGGTTGATCGATGTCACGCTCTGATAGTCCAGACCGAACTTCTCCAACCCCCCCGGTTTGAAGTTCTCAATGACAACATCCGCCCGCCCAGCAAGGTCACGGGCAACCGCGAGGTCCTCAGGATCACTGAAGTCGAGCTTGATCGAAAGCTTGTTCCGATTGATTGAGAGGTAGTAGGTGGACTGCCCCTCGTGTTCCGGGGGCATCCAAGCGCGAGTCTCGTCTCCGGCGGGACTCTCGACTTTGATTACTGTCGCCCCCATGTCCGCTAGGAGCATGGTGCAGTATGGGCCTGCCAGCACCCTCCCAAAATCTGCGATGACTATGCCGCTCAGCGGCCCCTTCGACGAACGCGCGAGGAGTTCTTCAAGTCTGCTGCGATCTTTCACCGTCTACCTCAGGACCGTTCTTCCTTCGAGCCGTACATGATGCCTTTACTCTCCCAGCAGTCATTAGTGACAGTCAAATACCTATTCTCTCCAAATAAATACCCCTGACGCATATATACGCCAGCAACTGCCGCTCCACACTTAGACCGGAGAGGGAGGAAATCAAGGGTTATATATGCGTGTGGTGTTATCATTGCGGGATGGAGATCCAAGACCTTCGTGCGTTCGTCGCGGTCGCTGAGGAACTGCATTTTGGGCGCGCCGCCGACCGCCTCCATCTTACTCAGCCTCCGGTCAGTCGAACCATCAAGGCGCTTGAGAAGGAACTCGGTGCCGAGCTGTTCCGCCGCACGACTCGTTCCGTGGAGATCACTGCTGCGGGAGAGGCTCTGCTCGGACCTGCTCGTCGGATCCTCAGCGACCTGCAGCATGCGGCACATGATGTTCACGCAGCCCAAAGCGGGGAGCTCGGACGCGTCAGCATCGCGTTTGCTGGCGCATCGACCCAGGTCCTCGTAGGACAGCTCTCGCGCGCGTCCAGGCAACGCTACCCCAAGCTGACGATCGAACTTTCGAGCCAGAACTTTGCCCAGCCTGCAATCAACCGGCTCCTGAACGACGAAGCTGACATCTCTATCGGAAGGTGGGATTTCGTCCCTGAAGGGATCATGTCACGGGTGCTGCTGAATGAGCGATTGGTGGTTGCGGTCCCAGCGACACACCCACTTGCTGGCTCCGACTCGGTTCGTATGGACCAGCTCTCCACCAGCTACTTCGTGACGCTCCCTGCGCACCCCGGTTCAGTACTCACCGACCGACTGCTACGCCTCAGTCACGCCGCCGGCTTTGACCCCCTGATCGCACAGGTCGCCCCAGACACTTGGACGGCGCTCTCGCTCGTCGCGGCAGAAGTCGGCATCCACCTCACCATCTCCTCCGTCGCGGAGAACACGCATACCTCAGGCTTCTCTTTCTTGCCCGTCGCGGATCCCTTCGAAAAGGTGCTTCTAAGGATGGCATGGCGATCCGATTCGCGTAATCCTGCTCTCTCAACGGTGCTTTCATTGGCAGCGGAGGTCCTGTAGTCCGATCCGCCGAGAGCGACTCGGCGGATCGGGTCCGTTTCAGCGGGGTGCAGGTGTTTCCCCGAGTTGATCGATCTGCGTAGTCGTCGGGCTATCTCCGGAGAAGTCCAACTTTGGTACAGGTCGCCGAAAGCCGCGCGTGATAATCCCGATAATCACGACACCCAAGAGGATCCAGATACCCCCGACGATCCACGTGAAGGGGTCGAGGGAAGTCCACAGCCAAACGGTCAGCCCGAAGGCGATGAGTGGGGATACGAGATGCACCAGCACCGTCCGAAGAGTGCGTTGTTCCCTGCCTTGTCTGCTGAAGAAGAGATCTTTCATCACGGAGAGGTTGACCATCGCGAACGCTGCGAGCGCTCCAAAGCTGATCATGAATGCCGCCGTATTGAGGTCCAGCACCAAACTGGACATTGCAAGGAGTGAGACCACGATGACCGCAATGAATGGAGTCCCGAAGCGCGGATGCAGCTTGCTAGGGGCCTTGGGAGAACCCCGTCTCTTCCCATTGCGAACAAGAGCCGAGAAACTGAGGCTTGGCCCGTCATTGCGCTGCCGAAGCTACTGACCACGTAGACGGCGATGAAGAATGCGGTGAACGGTGCGCCACCAAGTTCACCCACCAGCGTGACTCCGGCAGCATCCACGTCTTCAGTTGAAAGCGTTGCCCAATCGGGCGAGTACGCAAGTCCCCCGGTCCAGGCTACAAGGACGAATAGGAGCCCGCCAACCAGGGTAGAGGCGAAAATCGCACGGGGTATGTCTCGCCGAGCATTCTTCGCTTCTTCAGAGAGCGTGGAGACTGCGTCGAACCCGAGGAATGAGAGCGAAAGGATGGCGGCCCCTGAGGCGATCGCGCCGATACCTCCCTCACCGAAGCTGAAGGGCTCGAGAAGCCCGACAGAGGTATCTCCTCCGAGGACTTGCTTGAATGCCAGCAGCATGAAGACGAGTACGAGTAGTACGGATAGTGCGATGATCGCGAAGTTCGCGCGGTTCACGAAGGAGATGCCGAGCAGATTAAACACGAGCACGAGCAGGAGTGCTGCAATGGTGAATACCCATTCCGGCACGGTTGGATACTGTGTGTGCAGGTAGATGCCGATCACCATGAAGTTGATCATCGGAATGAAGAGATAGTCGAGAAGGATGACCCAGCCGGTGATGAACCCGGCGAAACCTCCGAACGCCTGCTGGGTATACGTGTAAGCGGATCCGGCAACGGGGTACTTCCGTGCGAGGGTGGCGTAACTGCTTGCGGTAAAGAGCATCGCGACGATGGCGAGCGTGTAGGCGGCGGCGAGGTGCCCATCGGTGACCTGGTTTACCACGCCGTATGTGGTGAATACGACAGCGATGGTCATGTAGGTCACTCCAAATAGGGTGAGTTCTACGGGGCCAAGGGTTCGTCGGAACTGCGGTTTGCTGGTATCGGACATTGCATTACCTCTCTGTAATGGCTGGTTCGCGGATGGAGGCGCCTCATCTGGGCGCCGCATGTAAGGGGCTGTGATCAGGCTGGCGGGATGAGGAGTGTGCGTAGCGCTTTTCCTCCGGCCAGGTCGTCGAAAGCCTGGCTCACTTCCTCGAGCGGTCGTCGCCCGGAGATCAGCGGATCGAGTTTGAGTTGACCATCCATGTATCGATCGACAAGAGCTGGGATATCGATCGAAGGGCGTATGGAGCCATAGTTGGAGCCCAGAATGCGCTGCTCAGCGTCAGCAAGCAGCAACGGTTCGAACGACGCTCGGGAACCGTTCGGCGGTAGACCTACAAGGACAGCGCTACCTCCGAGACCGAGCATCTGAATCGCTTGCTCAGTCGTCTTCGTGTGCCCGATCGCATCGAACGCATAGTCAACGCCATCGGGGAGAAGATCGAGGAGTGAATCCCCCCGGCGTGTTCGGAGACTCGATTCCTTGGAAGGATCAGTCTCATGGCACGACCCAACAAGTATCCGCGCGAGCTTCGTGAGCGCGCAGTCCGCATGGTCGCCGAGGTGCGGCCTGACTATCCCAGCGAGCAC
>JAHJNW010000117.1 GCA_018820665.1 Alphaproteobacteria bacterium
AGACCATGTGGGCGCCGTCCAGGTGCCCGTAGATTTCCTCGGCCGATTCCTCGGCGGCGTTCATGCCGACCTCGGGGTGGGCGCCGGCGCCCAGGCCCTGGGTGATGGTCTCGCCCAGCTGGACGCGGCGGTCGGTCTTGGCGAACGACAGGTGCTGCGCATCGGTGTTGGCGACGACGAACTCGACCCCTTCAAGGCCGGCGTCGATCATGTTGTTGACGGCGTTGCCGCCCGCGCCGCCGACGCCGAAGACGACGATCCGGGGCTTCAATTCCGTGTGTTGCGGACGCACAAGCGAGAGAGACATTCTAATTCCGACCTTAGGTTCCGACCCTGCCCGTCTGCCCCAATGCGAAAGCCCCGCCGATTCGCATTGGTTATGAGCGCGTTAAGGAAACACCCTATCTGCTTAAGAGAGTGTTACCGGATAGGGTGAGTCGGGCCGGCGACCACGGAAATCGTTAACCTTCGCCGCAGTTTTCCACTGTGGACAGCATGGGGACAACCGCCCCGCCGTCGCCCCGCGCTACAGGTTTTCGCGCAGCCAGCCGGCCGCCCGGGCGACCAGTCCGCCCTGATGGATACGCGGCGCGTCGGCGGCGGTGATCTGGCGCGACATCAGCTTGCGCGCCGAGACCGCCTCGCGCGGCCCATAGGCGGCGCGCAGCAGCACCCCGGCGGCCGAACAGAAGGCCGGGCCCGAGGCCGCGTCGGCCAGGTGCGGCGCCCGCTGCGGCTTGCCCAGACGCACCGGCCGGTCGAACACCCGCACCGCCAGTTCGCGCACGCCGTTCAGCTGGCTGGCCCCGCCGGTCAGCACCAGGCCCGCGCCCGGCTCCAGCCCCACGCCCGCGTTGCGCAGCCGGTCGCGCAGCAGCTCCAGCGTCTCCTCGACCCGCGGCGCGATGACCGTCTTCAGCATGGCCCGCGGCACCACCACCGGACCGGCCGACGGATCCTCGCCGCGCGGCGGGGCCTCCAGCATCTCGCGGTCCTCATTGGCGCTGGCCATGGCCGAGCCGTGCAGCGTCTTCAGCCGCTCGGCCCCGGCGCGCGAGGTCGACAGGCCCCGGGCGATGTCGGCCGTCACATGGTCGCCGCCGACATTGAGGCTCTCGATATGCAGCAGCGAACGCCCGCCCCACACCGCCGCCGAGGTCGCGCCGCCGCCCATGTCGATGCAGACGCAGCCCAGATCCATCTCGTCGTCCTCCAGCGCCGCCAGCGACGAGGCCACCGGCGCCGCCACCACGCCCTGCAGGTCCAGGTGGGCCAGCTCCAGACAGTGGCTCAGGGCGGTGAAGGCGCTCTCGGCCATCGACACCACCAGCAGGTCCAGCCCCAGCGAATGGCCCTTCATCGAGCGCGGATCATGCACCCCCCTCGCCCCGTCGACCGACCAGGCGATCGGCAGGACATGGATCGGACGCCGGTTCGGCAGACGGATCTGGGCCAGGGCCATGGCGATGGCGCGGGCCAGGTCGGCGTCGCCGACCGGATTGGCCCCCAGCGAGACGCGGGCCTGCACCCGGTGGCTGGCCATCTGGCCGATGGCGGTGGTCACCACCACGCCCGAGACCGGCGAGCCGGCGGCGCGCTCGGCCCGTTCGACGGCGTGGCCGATGGCCTGGGCCGCCTCGTCCATATTGACGATGCCGCCGCCGCGGATGCCGCGCGACTGGACATGGCCCGCGCCCGCCACCCGGATGGTGCGGTCGGCGTGGCGCACGCCGTCGGGCTTCATGATGAAGCAGCCGACCTTGGACTGGCCCAGATCCAGCGCCGCCACGACCGGTGCGCGACCGGCGACGGATTTCCCGCCATCCACAGACTTGTCCACAAGACGTCCAGCCATACTACAAATCCAGCCCTATGCGTCGCCGGCGGAGGGCCGGACAGCGACCTCCTCGGGCGTCCTCAGATCGATACGGGCGAACCCGAGCTCCAGCAGCCGTTCGCGCTGGTCCAGCGCGTCCAGCTGGATCAGGGCCGCGTCCTGATCGGCGGCGGGCAGCTGAATCAGGCTGCCGTCCTTGAGCCGCAGGTCCCAGCGGCGCTCGTCGACGCGCACCAGCGCCTCCAGACGGGCCATCAGCCGGGGGCGCTGGGCGATCAGCGGCAGCACCTCGGCGGCGGCCTGCTCGGCCCCCTTGCCGACCACCAGCGGCAGGTTCGGATAGCGGCCGGCGTCGGCGCCGCGGATCACCTGGCCGTGGCTGTCGATCACCCTATTGCGTCCGCCGGCCTGCCAGATGGCCAGCCGGTCGTGCTCGACGACATGGACGATCAGGGTGTTGGGCAGCAGGCGCACGATGCGCGCCTCCTTGACCCAGCCCACGCCCTCGACCCGCTCGCGCACCGCGTCGAGGTCGATCGAGGTCATGGCCTGGCCGCCGCTCAGCTGCACCGCGCGCTGGATGGCGGCGCTGGCCTCGGCGGACTCGCCCTCGATGAACACCCTGTCCAGCTTCAGCCCCATACCGACGGCCATGCCGTCGACGCCGTCGCTGATCGAGGCGCCGATGCGTTCGGCCCGCGCCCCGGTCGCCAGCACGCCGGCCAGCACCACGACGCCGGCGACGATCGAGATGACGACGGCGCGGGGCGACAGGTCGAGACGGCCGATCGCCGCCACCTTGCCCGGCGTCGCGGGCGCATTGCGGGGCGAACGGCCCCGGCCTCCACCCTTGGGAGCCGCGGGCCGCTTGGCGGGCTGTTTCGAACTCTGTCGCCGACCGCCGCGAACTACCGCGGGCATGAGGCGTCCTCCACCATCCACCGGACCAGGTCTTTGTATCCCATCCCCGCGAACGCGGCCTGCTCGGGAACGAGCGAGGTCGGCGTCATGCCGGGCTGGGTGTTGACCTCCAGAAGAACGAGAACGTCGTTAAGATCATCATAACGAAAATCGGATCGTGACACGCCCCGGCACCCCAGCGCCGCGTGCGCCAGCTCGGATTCGCGCATCGCCGCCTCGAACACGGCCGGCGGCAGATCGGCCGGCAACTGGTGCACCGAACCGCCCGGCGCATATTTGGCTTCGTAGTCGTAGAACCCCTTCACCGGGGTGATATCGGTCACCGTCAGGGCGCGCGGGCCGGTCGCCTCGCCGATCACCGCCACGGCCAGCTCCTTGCCGCGGATATAGGGCTCGACCATCACCTGATCGCCATAGGTCCAGTCGTCGGCCCCGACCTCGGCCTGGGGCGGCGCCCCCTCGGCCACCAGATAGACCCCGACCGAAGATCCCTCCGCGTTCGGCTTGACGATATAGGGCGGCGGAATGACGTGGCCGCGCGCGACCGCGTGCCGGTCAAACAGGCCGCCGCCGGGCACCAGGACGCCGGCCGCGCGCAGGATCGACTTGGTCTTGTCCTTGTCCATGGTGATGGCCGAGGCCAGCACGCCGGAGTGGGTGTAGGGAATCTGCAGCGTCTCGAGGATGCCCTGGACGCAGCCGTCCTCGCCCCATTCGCCATGCAGGGCGTTCAGCACCACATCCGGCTTCAGCGCCGCCAGCACCTGGGCGATGTCGCGCCCGGCGTCGACCCGGCTGACCTTCGCCACCTGCCCCTCGAGGGCGTCGGCGCACTCCTTGCCCGAGCTCAGCGACACCTCGCGCTCCGACGACAGTCCGCCCATCAGGACGGCGACGTGCAGGTCTGCGAAGGGGCGGGTCATCGGAAGTCCTGATCAGGCGGCTCGGCCGATCCGCTTGATCTCCCATTCAAGGTTTACGCCGAGTTTACTTTTAACGTCCGCGCGCACTGTTTCGCCCAATCCCTCGATATCGGCCGCGGTGGCCTCGCCGGGATTGATCATGAAATTGCTGTGCAACTCGCTGAACATGGCCCCGCCGCCGGTGGCCTTGAACAGCTTGCCGCGCCACCCCGCCTCGTCGACCAGCTTCCACGACGAGTGCCCGGGCGGGTTCTTGAAGGTCGAGCCGCCGGTCTTCTCGCGGATCGGCTGGGTCTGTTCGCGCCGCGCGGTGATTTCGGCGATGCGGGCGGCGACCGCCTCGGGATCGTCGGGCGCGCCGCGATAGGTCGCCTCGATCCAGATGATGTCGGCCGGGGCCTGCGAGTGGCGATAGGTGTAGCCGAAGTCAGCGAGGCTGTAGTCGACCCGCTCCCCCGCTCGCGTCAGCCCCCACGCCGAGACCAGAATGTCCTTGGTTTCCGCGCCATAGCAGCCGGCGTTCATGGTCAGGGCCCCGCCGATGGTCCCCGGAATGCCGGCGTAGAACTCCAGCCCGGCGAGCCCGGCCTTGGCCGACGCCTTCGCCACCATCGAGTCCAGCGCCCCGGCCCCGGCGGTGATCGTCTCGCCCTCGGTCGTGATCCCGGCGAACGGCCGCCCGGCCAACCGGATCACCACCCCCTCGACGCCGCCGTCACGCACGATGACGTTCGAGCCGACGCCGAGCACGGTCACGGGCACAGCCGGGTCCAGCGCCTTCAGGAAGTCGGAGAGGTCGTCGGGATCAGCCGGGATGAACAGGGCGTCGGCGGCCCCGCCCACGCGGAACCATGTGAACGGCCCCAGCGGTTCATCGCGGAGGAGCTTGCCGCGCACGGGAGGGGGAGAGTCACGCCAGCTCAATCGTCGCGTCCTCGGCAGTCTTGGAACGGAAGGTCACCTCGCACTGATCCTCATCACAGATGATCGAGGTGCGAATGGACACGCCATATCGGTCTCTGGCCCAGTTCTTCCAGCCATAGGCCAGCATCTCACAGACAGCCCGCGCCTCTTCGAGGGCCATTGGTTTAGATTGTCCGAACAGCATTTCATCGACGTGCAGATGGTTCACGACGTATTCGACTGACGCGAGATTGCCCCCCGTCTGTTCGAAGAAACCGTCGGCATATTCGGCCTTGAAGCTGTCAGCGCGAAACCAGCCCCCCCTGTAGCTCACCAGCGTCGGGCACATGAGACTAAGAATTTCGACGGCCGCACGGGGAGTCGAGTAGGCAGCGGCCTCGCAGCCCTTTGGCCACGCCGGGTCGTAGAGAACGCCCGCGATCGCCGCGTCGGTCGCATCTGCTCGGCCGGCCTCCGGCTGAGTGTCGCCGCTCAACCCAGCCCCTCCAACTGCCCCGGCAAAGCATACGCCCACTGCGTAATGTCCCCCGCCCCCAGCAGCACCACCAGATCCCCCGCCTTCGCCTCCGCCGCGATCACCCCCGGCAGCGCCTCCACGCTCTCCAGCGCGTGCACCGACCGGTGCCCGAACCGCCGGACGCACTCGACCAGGGCGTCCTTGTCGACCCCCTCGATCGGCGCCTCGCCGGCGGCATAGACGTCGGCCACGAACACCGCGTCGGCGTCCGAGAAACAGGTCGAGAACTCCTCCATCAGCGATTCCAGCCGGGTGAACCGGTGCGGCTGGACCACGGCGATGACCCGTCCCTCGGCCACCTGCCGCGCGGCCTTCAGCACCGCCGCGATCTCGACCGGATGGTGGCCATAGTCGTCGACGATGCGCACCCCGCCGACGATCCCGGTGGTGGTGAACCGCCGCCGCACCCCGCCGAACCCGGCCAGCCCCGCCTTGATCGCCTCGTCCGACACGTCCAGCTCGCGCGCCACGGCGATCGCCGCCAGCGCATTGGACACATTGTGCCAGCCCGCCATCGGCAGGTGCAGCCCCTCGATCCGGGTCGGCTCGTCCAGCGCCGCCAGCCCCTGGCCCTGGATGACCACGTCGAAACGGCAGCCGTCCGGCTTCATCTCGACCCTGTCGGCCCGGACCATGGCCTGCGGATTGACGCCGTAGGTCACCAGCCGCCGGTTATCGATCGAGGCCACCAGCCGCTGCACCTCGGGATGGTCGAGGCAGACGGCCGCGAAACCGTAGAAGGGGATGTTCTCGACGAAGTCGACGAACGCCTTCCGCACCCCGTCGAAGTCGCCGTAGTGGTCCAGATGTTCGGGGTCGATATTGGTGACGATCGCCACCGTCGATTTCAGGCGCAGGAAGCTGCCGTCGCTCTCGTCGGCCTCGACCACGATCCAGTCGCCGTCGCCGACCTTGGCGTTGGTGCCATAGGCGTTGATGATGCCGCCGTTGACCACCGTCGGGTCCAGCCCGCCGGCGTCGAGAATGGCCGCCACCATCGAGGTCGTCGTCGTCTTGCCGTGCGTCCCTCCGACCGCGATCGAAAACTGCAGCCGCATCAGCTCGGCCAGCATCTCGGCCCGCCGCACCAGCGGAATGCGCCGCTCGCGGGCCGAAACCATCTCCGGATTGGTCGCCTTGACCGCCGTCGAATAGACCACCGCCGAAACGCTGTCGCCGACATGGCCGGCGTCATGGCCGATGAAGATGCGCGCGCCCAGCTTCTCCAGCCGCTCGGTGTTGGCGCTGGCCTTGGCGTCCGAGCCCTGCACCGAATAGCCGATCTTGAGCATGATCTCGGCGATCCCGCTCATGCCGATGCCGCCTATGCCGACGAAATGCACGGGACCGAGGTCGAACGGAACGGGACGAAGGCGAGCGATCATCGGAAGCGATTAGCAAGGGTTCGCCGGGATTGCGACACCACATTCCTCCCCTTTGGGGGAGGGGGACCATGCGCAGCATGGTGGAGGGGGCCTTGCCCCGGACGCCGGCAGATGAGGTCAGCCCCCTCCACCCCCCTTCGGGCGGTCCCCCTCCCCGTGCGGGGGAGGAATACTCAGTCCTCCGCCACGAAATCCTGCGCGAACTCCGGCGAATCTTCCTCGCCCGGCAACAGCGGCGTATCGTCGTCGTCCCCCGCCCGCGACGGGTCCGGCACCTCGAACCCGACCGGGATCGACAGGTCCAGCAGCCCCGCCGCCTTCATCTCCTGCACCCCCGGCAGGTCGTACAGGCTCGACAGGCTGAAATGCTCGAGGAACTTGTCCGCCGTCGCATAGGTCACCGGCCGCCCCGGCGTCCGCCGCCGGCCCTTCAACCGCACGAACCCCATCTCCAGCAGCAGGTCCAGCGTCCCCTTCGACAGCGACACCCCGCGCACGCTCTCGATCTCGGCCCGGGTGCAGGGCTGGTGGTAGGCGATGATGGCCAGGGTCTCCAGCGCCGCCTTCGACAGCCGCCGCGGCTCCTCCCGCTCCTCGGTCATCAGGAACGACAGGTCCGGCGCCGTCCTGAACCGCCAGCGATCCGCCACGCATTCCAGCTCGACCCCGCGCCCCTCATACCGCTCGCGCAAGGCCGAGATCGCCCCGCCCACATCCGCCCCCTCGGGCAGCCGCCGCGCGATCTCCGCCGCCGACAGCGGCCCGGCGGCGGCGAACAGCAGCGCCTCGACCCGGCGCTCGATCTCTCCGTGATCGGGGGCGAACTGGATGCTCATTCTGTTCCGCTCATCCCCGCGAAGGCGGGGATCCAGTGCTTTGGGTGATGGGGCCCGGCGACGTTGTCCGCAGATGGTTGTCCTGAAACACCGGCGTCAAGCTGGACAGAGCTGGGTCCCCGCCTTCGCGGGGATGAGCGGAGAGTGGAAATCACGGAACCAGCTCCAGCGCCTGTCCGGTCGCGCGCCGCTTCAGATACAGTTCGGCGAAGGCCTCGGCCTGTTTGACCTCCATCGCCCCCTCCTTGACCAGCTCCAGACTGGCCGACAGCGTCGAGGCGGTGAAGCTGGACTGCGACGGCCCCTCCGCCCCGTGCTTCTCCGGCGCCACCCGCTCCAACGGCGTCCACTGGTCCAGCTTCGGCAACACCTCACGCAGCCAGTCCCGCGCCGCTTCCAGCGCAAACGCCTCGACCCGCTGGCCGGGGTTGTAGTGCCGCTGCTCCTCGCGCCGCCGCTGCGTCACATAGGCGGCCATCAGCTCGTACAGGCTGGCGTCGATGCGGTCGGACGGGATGATCACCAGCGCCTCGGGATCGCCCCGCGTGAACACGTCGCGCTTCAGCCGCGGCCGCGCCGTGATCGCCTCGACCGCCCGGCGCATCGCCTCCAGCTTCTGCAGCCGGAAGGCCAGGGCCGCCGCCATCTCCTCGGCCGGCATCTCCTCGCCGACCTTCTCGGTGCGCGGCAGCAGCAGGCGCGATTTCAGATAGGCCAGCCAGGAGGCCATCACCAGATAGTCCGCCGCCAGCGCGAAATTGCGCCGCCGCGCCTCGTGCACGAAGGCGAGATACTGTTCCGCCAGCCGGGTGATCGACAGCTTCAGCAGATCGACCTTCTGCGTCCGCGCCAGCGCCAGCAGCACGTGCAGCGGCCCCTCATAACCGTCCAGATCGACCACGAAGGCCTCGCCCGCATCAGCCTGCTCGACGGCGGCGAAATCCAGATTCGGCTGGAAGGCGTCGGTCATTCTTTCGGCCTGGGGCGCTTCGCGCTGCTTGAGGCCGGGGCCTGCCCCTCCCCCACATCCGGCCCCGCCGCCGCCTCGACCCGGCCCGCCATGAGCGCATCGAACCGGTCGCGCGCCGCGAACAGCTCCAGCGGCTCCGGCTCGCGCACGATCCGCGCCAGCGCCGCCGCCGCCCGCTTGCCGGCCTTGCCCTTCAGCTTGCCGACTCCCGCCGCGACCCGGCGCATCTCGTCCAGATCGCCGTTGCAGTGCAGGACCACGTCGCAGCCGGCCTTCAGCGCCGCCGCCGCCCGCTCGTCCAGCGCGCCCGACAACGCCTTCATCGACAGGTCGTCGCTGAGGATCAGCCCGCCGAACCCCAGCCCGTCGCGCATCAGCTTCAGCGCCTTCTTCGAGGTCGTCGCCGGATGTTTCGGATCGATCGCGTCGAACACCACATGCGCCGTCATCGCCAGCGGCATGTCGGACAGGGCCTTGAACGGGGCGAAATCCCAGCCGTCCAGCGTCGCCAGATCGGCGTGCACCACCGGCAGGCTGTGATGGCTGTCGGCGAAGGCCCGGCCGTGCCCCGGCATGTGTTTGATCACCGGCAGCACCCCGCCGGCCAGCAGCCCCTCGGCCGCCGCCCGGCCCAGCACCGCCACCGTCTCCGGATCGCTCGCCCAGGCCCGGTCGCCGATGATATCGTGGGCCCCCGACACCGGCACATCCAGCACCGGGGCGCAGTCGACGGTGATCCCGACCGACTTCAGATCATGCGCCATCAGCCGCGCGCCCAGCCGCGCCAGTTCCCGCGCCCTCAGCAGACCGTCGGCCGCCTCCAGATAGGCCGCGGCCGGCGGATATTTGGCCCAGTGCGGCGGTCCCATCCGCTGCACCCGGCCGCCCTCCTGGTCGATCAGCACCGGCGCGTCGGCGTCCTCGACGCAGTGGCGCATCTCGTTGGTCAGGGCGCGCAGCTGGTCCGGGCTGTCGACATTGCGGCGAAACAGGATGAAGCCCCACGGCCGGACCTCGGCGAAGAAGGCCTTCTCCGCCTCCGTCAGCCGGTGACCGCTGCAGCCATAGATCGCCGCCGAACGCGTCACCGGACGATGCAGTCGCCGCCCGCGGCCTTGATGGCGTTGCACAGGCCGCTGGCCTGCTCGCGGCTCAGGCCGTTGACGGTGGTGCGGTAGACGGTCGAGCCGTTCGAGGCCGTGACCTCCTGCACCCGGCGCGCGCCGCCCTCGGTGAACTGCGGATAGCGGCCGACGACGGCGTTGTATTCGCGCTCGGCGATGTTCGGGGTCGAGAACGCGCCGATCTGCACGCTGGAGGTCCCGCCGGCGGCCGGAGCCGGAGCCGGGGCGGCTTTCTTGACCGGCGGGGCCGGGGTCGGGGTCGGCGCCGCCGGAGCGGGCGCGGTCTCGACCGGCGCCGGCGCGGGGCGCGGCTGCACCGCTTCCGGCGGCGGGGTGAAGGTCGGGACGGTCCCGGGGGCCTCGCTATCGGCATAGACGTCGATGCCGGCGGTCGGATCGACCGGCTGGGCGTCGATCGGCGCGGCCGAGGTCATCTCGCCGACCGGCGTGCCGACGGCCGGCGGCGCGTCCCCGGACGCGCGCGGCCCGGCGCGGTAATAGACCACCACGGCGATGATCAGCACCAGCAGCACCACCGCCGAGATGATCAGCGTCATCGGCGGGGCCTTGCCGCCGCCGCCTCCCCCGCCGCCGCCGCCGCGTCGCGGGTCATAGCCCTGGCGGTTGAACGGCAGGTCGTCATCGGTCGGCGGCGTATAGGCGCCCCGGTCGCGGCCCTGATTAGGGCGATAGGGATCTTCATGGGACATGGCCGCGCCTTCCGTCGTGCCGCACGAATCGCGCGCGGAACGCACACTCTATCCCGGACCGGGACCTTTTTCAGGCCGCCTTACAGATCCAGTCCCACGTCCAGGCTGAACAGCTTCCTGTGCTCCTCGATCGCATAGCGGTCGGTCATGCCGGCGATATAGTCGCACACCGCCCGCGCCCGCCGCGCCTCGTCGGCGTCGCCGGCCTTGCCCGACCACTCCGGCGGCAGGGTGCCCGGGTCGGCCATGAACAGCTCGAACATCTCGCCCAGCAGCCGCCGCGCCTGGCTGCGCGTCCGGTTGACCCGGTAATGGCGGTACATCCGCTCGAACAGAAAGGCCCGCAGCACCCCCAGATCGGCCAGCATGGCGTGCGAAAAGCCGACCAGCGGCCGCGTCGCCCGGCGCACATCCTCGGTCGAGCGGATATTGTCCGCCGCGATCCGCGCCTCGGTCTCGGCCAGCACGTCCTCGACCATGACGCCGATCATCCGCCGCACCGCCTCGATCCGCACCATCCGCTCGTCGATGTCCGGCCAGTCCGCCCGCACCCCGTGCAGCACCGGCCCGATCAGCGGCACCTCGGTCAGGTCCTCGAGGGTGAACAGCCCCGCCTGCACCCCGTCGTCGACGTCGTGATTGTTGTAGGCGATGTCGTCGGCGATCGCCGCCGCCTGGGCCTCCAGCGACGCGAAACTGTCCAGCCGCAGGTCCCAGGCCGGGGCATAGTCGGCGATCGCCTTCCACGCCGGCTCGTCCAGCCGGTGCGACACCGGCCCGTTGTGCTTGACCACCCCCTCGACCGTCTCCCAGCTCAGGTTCAGCCCCTCGAACTGCGGATAGCGCTCCTCCAGCTTGGTCACCACGCGGAAGGTCTGGACGTTGTGGTCGAACCCGCCCCACGGCTCCATCCGCGCCTGCAGCTCGTCCTCGCCGGCATGGCCGAACGGCGGATGCCCCAGGTCATGCGCCAGCGCCACCGTCTCGGCCAGATCGGTGTCCAGCCGCAACGCATGGGCGATCGACCGCGCGATCTGCGCCACCTCCAGCGAATGGGTCAGCCGGGTGCGATAATGGTCCCCCTCGTGCGCCACGAAGACCTGGGTCTTCTCCTTCAGCCGGCGGAAGGCGGTGGCGTGGATGATGCGGTCGCGGTCGCGGGCATAGGCGTTGCGCGTGCGGCTGATCGGCTCCGGGGTCAGCCGGCCGCGGCTGTGCTCGGGATATTCGGCGTATGCGGCGCGTTCAGGCATCAACACGGCGGCTCATTTCGCTGGCCGGGCCTTTGCGATCGCCCGTGCGCGCCTCATATAGAGCCCTGTGAGCACCGTCCAATCCGCACCCGCCTTCCAGATCTCGCCCCACGCCGGCGGCCATGGCCTCAGCCTGTCCGAAAGCGCGGCCCGCCGTCTGGCGACCCTGGCCGAGGCCGAGGGCCATCCGGTGCTGCTGCGCGTCGCCGTCGACGGCGGCGGCTGCTCCGGCTTCCAGTACCGCATGGAGCTGGTCGAAACCGCCGAGCCCGACGACATCCGCATCGAGGCCGACGGCCAGGCCGCCCTCGTCGACCCCGTCTCCCTGCCCTTCCTCAAGGGCTCCCAGATCGCCTTCGTCGACGACCTCGCCGGGGCCCAGTTCGTCGTGCGCAACCCGAACGCCGCCTCCAGCTGCGGCTGCGGCGTCAGCTTCTCGATCTGAGAAGGGCCGGGCGAGGCCCGGCGGCGGTGTTTCTCCGAAATTGATCCGGCCGTCGCCGCCTTGGCTGGCCCAGGTCGAAATACGCCGGGTTGAGCACGAGCGCCGCTATGCGCCGAGGGCGGGTTGCGTTCGGCGATGGCCAGGCCGCGCCGCCGTTCACCTCCCCGTCGGCGAAGGCCAATGGTGAGGACAGGTCGATGCGAAGCAGCGACCAAGAGGGGGCGGCTCCGTCAGACGTTGGTTCGCGCCGGACTCCCTGACCGCCTGCGCCGCCCCCTCCTGATCGTCGCTGACGCGCCGATCTGTCCTCCCCATTCGCCTTCGCGAATGGAGA
>JAHJNW010000118.1 GCA_018820665.1 Alphaproteobacteria bacterium
CACCGACTACGACGAGTGCCTCGCCTGCCAGTAGGGGCAGGGGGCGGTCAGCCGCTCACCTCCCCATCGGCGAAGGCCGATGGGGAGGACAGATCGCGAAGCGATCAGGAGGGGGCGGCTCCGTCAGATGTTGGTTCGCGCCGGACTCCCTGACCGCCGGCGCCGCCCCCTCCTGATCGTCGCTGACGCGCCGATCTGTCCTCCCCCATTCGCCTTCGCGAATGGAGAGGTGAGGCCATGACGCTGTGCTGACAATCCGCGAATCTATAGTCTGGTTCAGCGAGTCAATTCCTCGCGAAATCAACCACATGACCTGTCGCTAAATCCGTCTTCCTGTGCACAGGGCGGGGCCGGCGTATAATGCTGGTTCCGGTCGCAGCAGACGCGGCCGCGTGGGTCTTTGACAACTGAACACGACAGGCGAAACGGACTCTCCGGACTCTTCGGACCCAATTTTTTTGAGTCCGGAAACTCAGCTCAGCCGGTCGGCCTTCCTCAGCCCCGGGAACAGCCTGGCCCATATCCCCGTCGCCGCCAGCGCCCCGCAGCCGCCGAACACCGCCGCCCCGATCGGGCCGAGGAAGCGCACCGCCACCCCCGAATAGGCCTCGCCCAGCTCGTTCGAGGCGCCGATGAACAGCATCGACACCGAACTGACCCGGCCGCGCATATGGTCGGGCGTCGACAGCTGGATCAGGGTCTGGCGGATGTTGACGCTGATCATGTCGGCTGCCCCGCCGAGGAACAGCACCACGCCCGACAGCCAGACGCTCTTCGACAGGCCGAAGGTCAGGGTGCAGACGCCGAACACCGCCACCGCGGCGAACATCCACCGCCCCGCGTGTTTCACGATCGGGAAGCGGCTCAGATACAGGGCCACCAGCAGGGCCCCGGCGCCGAACGAGGCCCGCAGCAGGCCGAATCCGACCGCCCCGACATGCAGGATGTCGCGCGCGAAGATCGGCGTCAGCAGGGCGACCCCGGCCAGCAGCACCACGACCAGGTCCAGCGAAATGGCGCCCAGCACGATCTTGGTGTTCCAGACATAGGCCAGGCCCTCCTTGACCTGGTCGACGATCCTGACCCGCGTCGGCGACGGGGCCGGCTTGCCGCTGGTGCGGATCAGCAGCAGGCTGCCGATGCCGACGCCGAACATCGCCAGGGCCGAGGCGTAGGCCAGCGGAATCGACAGGGCGACGATGACCCCGCCCAGGGCCGGGCCGGCGATGGCCCCGGTCTGGAAGGCGATCGACTGGGCGGCGATGGCCGGCGGCAGGGCCCGGCGTCCGACCACCATCGGCAGGAAGGCCTGGCTGGCCGGGGCGAGGAAGGCGCGCGCCGCGCCGAACAGGGCGGCCACCGCCAGCAGCCCCCACAGCGGCGGATTGCCGTGCAGCGCCATCAGCAGGAAGCCGACGGCGCAGCTGGCCTCGACCATGATCGACAGGGTGACGGTGTTCTTGCGGTCGCGCCGGTCGGCCAGGGCCCCGGCCGGCAGGGTCAGGGCCAGCAGCGGCAGGAACTGGCACAGGCCGACGAGGCCCAGATACAGACTGGCCTCGGCGATCGGATGATCCCGCCGGGCGATCTCATAGACCTGCCACAACAGGGCCGAGGACTGGATCTGGATGCCCAGCACCGCCGCCACCCGCCCGATCCACAGCAGGCGGAAGTCGCGGATGGCCCAGGGGCTGGTCGGCTCCCCGTCTCCGGGCGGAACCGGCGGGGTCGGCGCCCCGGTGTCTACGCTCTCAACCGTCACGTCCGCCGTTCAACCTTCGCATAGGGGGTCCCGTCCCGGTGGAAATAGCGGTCGGCCCCGGCCGGCAGGACCATGTCGACATCGGGATAGTCGCAGGCGTCCGTCTCGGCCGACCGCGTGCCGACTTCCAGCAGCACCGCCTCGGCCCCCGACCGGTTCTCGATCTTGTGGCCGTTCGGCACGCCGGCCTTGAACCCCGCGCAGTCGCCGGCGCGCAGCACCGTCTCGCCGTCCTCCTCGACCAGCACCACCTCGCCCGACAGCACCCAGACGAACTCGTCCTCGCCCGCGTGCCAGTGCCTCTGGCTCGACCAGGCGCCCTCCGGCAGGCGCAGCAGATTGACCCCGAACTGGTCCAGTCCGACCGCGTCGCCCAGCCGCCAGCGCCGGCGCGGCTTGCACGGCCCGGCGAATTCCTCGGGATAGGCCGTCCCGTGTCCGGTCGGCGCGCTGTCGATATCGATCTTCGGCATGGAGACAAGCCTTCTCGCCATCGTCCGAACCCCCTAAAGCACAGGTCCATGAGCGCCGCATCACATCCGGTTATCGATCCTGTCGAACTGACCCGCGACCTGATCCGCAAACCCTCCGTCACCCCCGCCGACGAGGGGGCGATGGACCTGATCGAGCGCGTCCTGACCGGCCTCGGCTTCACCTGCCGGCGCCTGAAGTTCGAGACCATCGAGAACCTCTACGCCCGGCGCGGAACGGCCTCGCCGAACCTCTGCTTCGCCGGCCACACCGACGTGGTCCCGACCGGCGCCGCCGAGGCGTGGTCTTCCGGTCCTTTCGAGGCCGAGGTCCGCGACGGCGTCCTCTACGGCCGCGGCGCCGTCGACATGAAGGGCGGCATCGCCGCCTGGATCGCCGCCGTCTCGCGGGTGCTGGCCGAGGGCGAGCCGTCTGGCTCGCTCAGCTTCCTGATCACCGGCGACGAAGAAGGTCCGGCCCTGCACGGCACCAAACGGGTGGTCGAGACCCTGATGGCCGAGGGCGAGGTGATCGACGCCTGCATCGTCGGCGAGCCCTCGTCGCAGCACGCCCTCGGCGACATGATCAAGATCGGCCGTCGCGGCTCGCTCAACAGCTGGATCACCGTCCACGGCAAACAGGGCCACGTCGCCTATCCCGCCCGCGCCGCCAACCCGGCCCCGGTCATGGCCCGGCTGCTGGCCCGGCTGGCCGACCACCGGCTCGACGACGGCTATCAGGGCTTCCAGCCGTCGAACCTCGAGATCACCACCATCGACATCGGCAACCCGGCGACCAACGTCATCCCCGCCGAGGCCCGGGCCCGGCTCAACATCCGCTTCAACCCGACCCACACCGGCGACAGCCTGATCGCCTGGCTCAACGCCATGGCCGGCGAGGCCCAGGCCAACAGCGGCCTGCGTATCGAACTGGAGCACCTGTGCTCGGGCGACGCATTCCTGACCGAGCCGGGCCCCTTCGTCACCGGCGTCCAGGACGCGGTCGAGGCCGCGACCGGCCGCCGCCCCGAGGCCTCGACCACCGGCGGCACCTCCGACGCCCGCTTCATCCGCGCCATGGCCCCGGTGCTGGAGCTGGGCCTCGTCGGCCAGACCATGCACCAGATCGACGAACGCGCCCCGGTGGCCGAGATCGAGGCCCTGACCGAGGTCTACCGCCGGGTCATCGTCACCGTCCTCGGTCGCACCTGATCCCGCCATCGAAACGGGGGTGACCCGGACGCCCGGCGGTCCTAACGTCGCCCGGTGAACCTCCGCTCCCCCGCCTTCGCCATCCTGTTCTCGGTCAGCCTGATCGCGGCCGCGGGGAACATGGCGCTGCAGTCGGTGCTGCCGGCCATCGGCCGCGAGTTCCGGCTGGCCGACACCCTGGTCGCCGCCGCCTTCGCCATCTCCGCCCTGATGTGGACCGTGGCCTCGCCCTTCTGGGCCCGGCTGTCCGACCGGCTGGGGCGCAAGAAGGTGATGATGATCGGCCTCGGCGGCTTCATCCTGTCGATGAGCGGCTTCGGCCTCGCCGCCACCGCCGGCCTCGAACAGTGGCTCGGCGCCGGCCTCGCCTTCATCCTGATGGCCGTGGCGCGCGGGATCTACGGCGTCTTCGGCTCGGCCGCGCCGATCGCGTCCCAGGCCTATGTCGCCGACCGCACCAAGCCCGAGCAGAGAACCCAGGCCATGTCCCTGCTGGCCTCGGCCCAGGGCCTGGGTACGGTGATCGGCCCGACCTTCGCGCCGCTGCTGGTCCTGCCCGTCGTCGGCCTCGCCGGCCCGATGTACGCCTTCGCCCTGTTCGGCGCGCTCGTCCTGCTGGTGGTCTGGCGCCGCCTGCCCAGCGGCGAGGTGACCCGGGTGCCCAGCCCCAGCGGCCGCCGCGCCGACAAGGGGCTGTGGAAGGATCCGCGGGTCCGCGACTTCCTGCTGTACGGCCTGCTCGTCACCGGGGCCCAGGCGATCAACATCTCGGTCCTCGGCTTCCACGTCATCGACGTGATTTCCCAGCCGGGGGCCGGCCCCGACGAGGCCCTGCCGTTCATCAGCATCGCCATGTTCGCCGGCGCCGCCGCCACCCTGCTGGCCCAGTGGGGCCTGATCCCGCTGCTGCGCCTGCAGGCCGCCGACCTGATGCGCTGGGGCGCCGGCCTGGCGATGTTCGGCAACATCCTGACTGTCCTCGCGCCCGGCTACTATGGCGTGGTGGTCGGCTATGCCGTCGTCTCCATGGGCGTCGGCTTCGCCCGCCCCGGCTTCACCGCCGGCTCGTCCCTGTCGGTCGGGCCGCATGAGCAGGGCGCCGTGGCCGGGCTGATGATGTCGCTGGCCGGGCTCAGCTTCCTCGGCCCGCCGGTGATCGGCGTGGCCCTCTACGAACTGGCGGAGCCGGCGCCCTTCATCGCCAACGCCCTGCTGCTGGCCGTCGCCACCGCCCTGTGTTTCATCAGCCCGCGCCTCCGCCGCGGCCCGCCCGACCTGCCCGATCGCGACGAGACCCCCTCGCCGGAGACGCCGCCGGCCTCGCAGCCGGGCCCCGAAGGTAATCGCTAGCCCGGCGGCCTTTTCAGCGTCGAAAAGCCGTGTCAGATCGGGGCCATGGAAACCGCCCGTATCGAAAAGCGCATCGGCGTCCGCGCGCCGCCCGACCGCATCTGGGAGATCATCGCCGACCTCCCCGCCTGGGATCGCTGGAACCCGGTCGAGACGGCGGTCGAGGGCACGATCGCCTTCGGCGGCGCCATCGGCCTGACGGAGGCCGTCACCGGCCTGCCGGAACGCCGGGTCAGCGCCCGCGTCGGCGAATGGCAGCCCTACGCCCAGTTGGTCTGGGCCGAGAAGCGTGGTCTGTGGTTCAATTCACTGCGCTATTTCGAGATCGAGCAGCTTGAGACCGGCAGCTGCATCTTCGCCAACGGCTTCCTCTTCTCCGGCCTGCGCGGCGAGATGCATTTCGACCGCCATCGCAAGACCCTGCGCTCGGCCGTCACCTCCGTGGCCGAGGCGCTGAAGGCGGCCGCCGAGTCAGGTTGACTCAGCCGCCCTTGGCCATGGTGTCCTGGATGCTGATGATCGCCGGCGTCAGGATGACGATGAACAGCACCGGCAGGAAGAACAGGATCATCGGCACGGTCAGCTTGGCGGGCAGGGCGGCGGCCTTCTTCTCGGCGGCCGACAGGCGCATCTCGCGGTTCTCCTTGGCCATGGTCCGCAAGGCCGAGCCCAGCGGGGTGCCATAGGTCTCGGCCTGGGTCATGGCCGTGGCCACGGACTTGACGCCCGGGTGGTTGGTCCGTTTCGCCAGCCCCTCATAGGCCATGCGCCGATCCGGCAGATAGCTCAGCTCGGCCGACAGCAGGGTCATCTCCTCGGCCAGATCGATCGACGAGCCGCCGATCTCCTGGCTGACCTTCTGGATCGCCGCCTCGATCGACATGCCGGCCTCGACGCAGATCAGCAGCAGGTCCAGCGCGTCCGGGAAGGCCTGCATGATCGAGGTGCGGCGCTTGGCGATGCGGTTGGCGAGGAAGATGTTGGGCGCATAGAAGCCGGCCACCGCCGCGAACATGCAGATGGTGACGCGGATCATCACCGACAGGCCGAAGTCGTTCAGGACGAAGACATAGAAGACCGCCAGCGCCAGCATCACGAACGGCATGGAGAAGCGGAAGAAGTAGAAGGTGGTCAGGGGCTTCGGCCCGCGATAGCCGGCCTGGGCCATCTTGTCGGTGACCTTCGGGTCCTCCAGCAGGGTGGTCAGGTTCAGCCGGTCGACGACGCGCTTCTTGAACCCGTCGTCGGTGTGCCGCAGACCCTGGGGGCCGCTGTTCTGACTGGCGATCGCCTGGCGCGAGCGGCGCTTCAGCTCCTCGCGGCGCACCGCGACGGCCTTCATCCGGCCCTCCAGCTTGGCCTCGCCGCCGAGCGAGCCGAGCAGGGTCACAAGCGTCGCGAACACCAACAGGCCGACGCCGATGCTGAGCAGGTTCTGCAGGTTGGTGAAGAAGCCGACGACGTCCATCCGGCCCTCCTAGAATTTGAACGAGATCATGCGCTTCATCACGAAGACGCCGAGGGCCATCATCATCACCGCGACCAGCAGCATGAACTGACCGCGCGGGTCGGTGAAAAGCTTGGCCATGTAGGCGGGGGTGGTGACGCTCACCATGATCATCACCGCCGGCGGCAGGGCGCCGATGATGCCGGCCGAGGCGGTCGCCTCGGACGACAGGGCCTTGATCTTCTCGCCCATCATCTTGCGGGCGCGCAGCACGGCGGACAGGTTGCCCAGCGCCTCGGCCAGATTGCCCCCGGTCTTCTGCTGGATGCCGATGACGATGGCGAAGAATTTCAGCTCCGGCGTCGGCATCCGCTCATACATCTTGTCCAGCGCCTGCTGCAGCGTCAGGCCCACGCCGAGGCCCTCGACCAGGGTCTGGAACTCGCCGCCCAGCGGCGCCGGGCTCTCGCGGGCGATGATCTTGAAGCAGTCGTGCACCGGCAGGCCGGACTTGATGCCGCGCACGATGACGTCGACGGCGTCGGCGAAATGGCTGCTGAACTTCTTGCGCCGGCTCTTGCCGAGGAAGCCGACGACCCAGCGCGGCAGGCCGAGGCCGAAGACCACGGCGGCGCCGAGGGCGATGAGGATGTTGGGAACGAACAGCACCGTCGCCAGGAAGGCGATCACGCCCAGAACGCCGCTGATGATCCAGAAGGTCCTGACCGTGGTCCCCAGACCGGCCTGCTTCAGCTTGGCGGTCAGGCTGACGCGCGCCTTGCGCTGGGCCCGCTCCGACTCCTGGAGCTGCAGCATGATCTGCTTGCGTCGGGCCTCGGGCGTATTGGCGGCGGCCGCCTTGCGGGCGGCGGCCATGTTCTGCTTGGGGCCGCCGAAGCTCTGGGCGCGCTTGACCGCGACATCGGTGGAATCGCCGCCGCCGACAAAGGCCCAGCCGAGGCCGCCGATGGTGATGAAGGCCAGGACGGCGGCGAGGATCGGCAGCATCGGCCTACTCCGCCGCGTCGAGGGCTTCGGCCAGTTCGCGTTCGAGGCCGTAATAGCGGGCGCGGTCCCAGAAGCGCGGACGGGCGATGCCGGTCGAGCGGTGGCGGCCGATGATCTTGCCGTTCTCGTCCTCGCCGGTGATCTCGTAGACGAACAGGTCCTGGGTGACGATGACGTCGCCCTCCAGCCCGACCACCTCGGTGATGTGGGTGATGCGGCGCGAGCCGTCGCGCAGGCGCGCCGCCTGGATGATGACGTCGACCGAGCCGACGATCATCTCGCGGATGGTCTTGGATGGCAGGCCGTATCCGCCCATGGTGATCATGGACTCCATCCGGCTGATGGCCTCGCGCGGGCTGTTGGCGTGCAGCGTGCCCATCGAGCCGTCGTGGCCGGTGTTCATCGCCTGCAGCAGGTCGAAGGCCTCGGGGCCGCGCACCTCGCCGACGATGATCCGCTCGGGACGCATCCGCAGGCAGTTCTTGACCAGATCGCGCATGGTGATCTGGCCCTGGCCCTCGAGGTTGGGCGGGCGGGTCTCAAGGCGCACCACGTGCGGCTGTTGCAGCTGCAGTTCCGCCGCATCCTCGCAGGTGATGACGCGCTCGGTCGGGTCGATGAAGGCGGTCAGGGTGTTCAGCAGGGTGGTCTTGCCCGACCCGGTGCCGCCCGAGATGACCAGATTGCAGCGCGAGGCGCCGATGACGCCCAGCACCCGCGCGCCCTCGGGACTGATGGAGGCGAACTCCACCAGGTTCTTCATCGTCAGCTTGTCTTTCTTGAACTTCCGGATCGTCAGGGTCGCGCCGTCGATGGCCAGCGGCGGGGCGATGACGTTGACGCGGCTGCCGTCGGGCAGGCGCGCGTCGCAGATCGGGCTGCTCTCGTCGACGCGGCGGCCGACCTGGCTGACGATCCGCTGGCAGATGTTCATAAGCTGGGTGTTGTCGCGGAAGCGGACATTGGTCAGCTGGACCTTGCCGTTGACCTCGATGAACACCCGGCCGGCGCCGTTGACCATGATGTTGGCGATGTCGTCACGCGCCAGCAGCGGCTCCAGCGGGCCGTAGCCGAGGACGTCGTTGACGATGTCCTGGACCAGGTGCTCCTGCTCGGCCACCGACATGGAGACGTTCTTGATC
>JAHJNW010000119.1 GCA_018820665.1 Alphaproteobacteria bacterium
CCTGGGTGGGACTGGCGGCCGCCGCCGCTCCGGTGGAGGCCTCGCCGCCGCCGGCGTTGACGTGGACATAGACGGCCAGGGCCTTGATCACGGCGGGCGAGAAACGGCCCTCCCAGCTGGGCATGACCCCGTTGCGGCCATTCTGGATCTGGCCCCGGATCGAGTCGCGGTCGGAGCCGTACAGCCACTCGCGGTCGGTCAGATTGGGCGCGCCCTGCGCCCGGTCGCCCACGCCCGTCGGGGTATGACAGGCGACGCAGTTGTCGGCGTACAGTTGCTGCGCCCGACCGACCGCCGCGGCGTCCGCCTGACGCCCGGACAGGGCCATGACATATTCCGTCAGATCGGAGACCTGGCCGGCGTTCAGCATGCCGTCACGCCCGAAGGCTGGCATCTGCGACATCCGCGTTTCGGGGTGCGAGGACCGGATGCCGACGCGCAGCGTGTGTTCGATCTCGGCCAGCGAGCCGCCCCACAGCCAGACGTCGTCGCGCAGGTTCGGATAGCCCTTGGCCCCGCCGCCGCCGACGCCGTGGCAACTGGCGCAGTTGTCGCCGAAGACGGACTGGCCAACGGCCAGGGCGTGGGCCTGCAGGTCCGGGTCAGCCTCGATCTGATCCAGCGACGCAGACATCAGCAGGGTTTCCCCTCGCCCGCGTTGCGCCTGCAGGGCGTTCAGCTGCTCCACGACATCGGCGCGGTCGGACTGCTTCAGCACCCCGGGCGTATAGCCGTTCAGGCCGGGCCAGGCCGGCATCAGCACCCAGTAGACGATGGCCACAACGATGCAGCCGTAGAAGACCCACAGCCACCAGCGCGGCAGCGGATTGTCCAGCTCCTTGATGCCGTCCCACTCGTGTCCGGTCGTCTCGACGCCGGAGTGTTCGTCGCGCTCGCGTTCAGACATGCTCGTCCTCGTCATTCTCGAGCGGCAGGTGGGACAGACGGCGGAAGGCCTCGCGGTTCTTCGGCCACAGGGCGTAGACCAGGCCGGCGATGAAAATGGCCCCGAAATACAGGGTGCCGCCCTGCTGGGCGAACCGCGCCACGGCTTCGTAGTCGAGCCCGCTCATCGCATGTTGTCCGGGTCTTCGGCCTGGTAGGTGCTGAAATCCACCATCGTGCCGAGTTGCTGCAGATAGGCGATCAGGGCGTCCATCTTGGTCAGACGCGTCGGGTCGCCGTCGAAATCGCCCTGGACCACCTTGGGCCCGTAGCGGCCGCGCAGGGCCGAGGTCGCGCTGGCGTAGGGGTCGGTCTGCGCCACCAGGTCCGCCTCGGCGTTCTCCAGCTGGTCGGCGGTATAGGGAACCCCGACCACCTGCATGGCCCGCAGCTTGGCCTTGATGGCGTGCTGATCCAGATCCTGGTCGGCGAGGAAGCGGTACGGAGGCATGTTCGACTCCGGCACCACCGAGCGCGGATCGGTGAGGTGCTCCTGATGCCACTCGTTCGAATATTTGCCGCCGACCCGCGCCAGATCCGGTCCGGTCCGCTTCGAGCCCCACTGGAACGGGTGGTCGTACATGCTCTCGGCGGCGAGGCTGTAGTGGCCGTAGCGTTCGACCTCGTCGCGCAGCGGGCGGATCATCTGCGAGTGGCAGCTGTAGCAGCCCTCGCCGATGTAGATGTCACGACCGGCCAGCTCCAGCGGGGTGTAGGGACGGACGCCCTCGACCTCCTCGATGGTGCTCTCGACCCAGAACAGCGGGGCGATCTCGACGATGCCGCCGATCGACACCACCACGGTGATGCCGAGCACCAGCCAGAGCGAATGGCGCTCGAATTTCGCGTGCTTCTTCCACATGGGCTGATCCTCACCCGACCGGCTGATGATGGGGCTCGATCAGGGTCGCCGGCACGTTCGCGGCGGTGCGCGAGGACGGCAGGCGGATCGTTCGCCACAGATTGTAGGACATGATGAGCGTGCCGCTCAGGAACATCAGGCCGCCGACGGTGCGGATGACGTTCTGGATGTGCTTGGCGGAGACGGTCTCGATGAAGCTGTTCGCGAGGAAGCCGTCCGGCGTGTATTCGCGCCACATCAGGCCTTCCATGATGCCGGAGACCCACATCGCGGTGATGTAGAGAACGATGCCGGTGGTCGCGATCCAGAAATGCCACTCGACCAGGGCGTTCGAATACAGCCGGTCCTTCTTCCACAGCCACGGCACGAGGCAGTAGATCGCGCCGAAGCTGATGAAGCCGACCCAGCCCAAGGCGCCGGAGTGGACGTGGCCGATGGTCCAGTCGGTGTAGTGCGACAGGGCGTTGACTGTCCGGATGGACATCAGCGGACCCTCGAAGGTCGACATGCCGTAGAAGGCGATGGCCACCACCATCATCCGGACCACGGGGTCGGTGCGCAGCTTGTCCCACGCCCCCGACAGGGTCATCAGGCCGTTGATCATCCCGCCCCAGGACGGCATCCACAGCATGATCGAGAAGGTCATGCCCAGGGTCTGGGCCCACTGCGGCAGGGCCGTGTAGTGCAGGTGGTGGGGACCGGCCCAGATGTAGATGAAGATCAGCGACCAGAAGTGGACGATCGACAGGCGGTACGAGTACACCGGCCGCCCGACCCGCTTGGGCACGAAATAGTACATCATCGCCAGGAAGCCGGCGGTCAGGAAGAAGCCCACGGCGTTGTGGCCGTACCACCACTGGACCAGCGCATCCTGGACCCCGCCGAAGGCCGAATAGCTGCGCGCCTCCAGCAGGCCGACCGGCACGGCGGCGTTGTTCACCAGGTGCAGCAGGGCGACGGTGACGATGAAGGCCAGGTAGAACCAGTTGGCCACATAGATATGCGGCTCCTTGCGCTTCCAGATCGTGCCGAGGAAGACCAGCAGATAGGCGACCCAGACGATGGTCAGCCAGATGTCGACGTACCATTCCGGCTCGGCGTATTCGCGCGACTGGGTGATGCCGGCGACATAGCCGGTCGCCGCCAGGACGATGAACAGCTGGTAGCCCCAGAACACGAACCACGGCCAGATCCCGCCCGCCAGCCGCGCCTTGCAGGTCCGCTGCACCACCCAGAAGGAGGTGCAGATCAGGGCGTTGCCGCCGAAGGCGAAGATCACCCCCGAGGTGTGCAGCGGCCGCAGCCGGCCGAAGTTCAGCCAGCCGTGGTCCGGGAAGTAGAAGATCTCGGGCCACGACAGCTGGGCGGCGATCAGCACGCCGACTGTCATGCCGATGACGCCCCAGAACATGGTGGCGATCACCCCGGCGCGGATCACCCCGTCCGAGTAACGGGAGGGGTCCGAGCGGAACCGGCCATTGGCCACGCCGATGGTCAGGGCGGCCAGCGCCAGCACCGAGGCCGCCATCAGGAAATAGCCGTGGAAGCGGAAGGCCGCGTCGTCGGTGAAGGCGGTGGCGAGCAGCGCCACGACTGCGGCGACCCCCACGAACAGGAACAGGGCGATGACGTCGCCCGGCGTATCGGCATCCCGTAAGACTGTGGTCGGCATTCGGCTGGGCCCCGCTGAGAGAGGGTCCTGAGTGCCCGGACTCGCCGGGCTCCGCTTTGCGCCAACGCAAAGCCGCACCGCTTAAATCGTGGCTCAATCGTCGGGAGAGGTTCCCATGCGAAACAATGACATCCGCGACTCCCGCAGGCTTGGCGTCTGGCTGACGCTGGCGGGCGGCGTGCTGACCGCCCTGGCGGCCGGCGCCGCCGTCGCCGCCACCCTTCACATGGACGGCGCCGCGCCCCTGTGCGGACCGGTCAGCCAGCACTGCATCCTGTGCTTCGCCGCCGCCGCGAGCCTGCTCGCCTCGGTCGGGGTCATCGCCAGCGGCGTGATGTTGATGCGGTCGCCGCAGCCGGCCGCCGCAACCGTCGGCCCGCGCCCCTAGGCCTCGCTGGCCGCCTGATCGGGGTGGGCCAGGGCGCTGCGCACGGCCGTCAGCAGCGCATCCGTCAGCAGCGGCTTTTCGATAATCGGCACGCCAGCCGCCGCCGCCCGCGCCCTCAGGTGCGGGCGCGGATTGGTGGTGATCAGGATCGCCGGCAGACGCACGTCCCGGGCGCGCAGCCGTTCCAGCAGGCTCAGCCCATCCTCGCCGGGCAGCTGGAAGTCGAGGACCAGACACCCCCTCCCCGGCAGATCGCCCGAGGCCAGCAGGCTCTCGGCGTCGCGGAAACTGCGCACGTCCAGACCCTCGAGATCGAATGAAAATTGCACCGCATGCGCCACCGCCGGATCGTCATCGACCAGGATGACGGCGGGCCGCGGCACGGAAGGGGTCGGGGCTGAGGTCACGCGCAGATGCCGTCGAGACGGCTGCGCTGCAACAGGCGCACATGGCGGGTCGAACGGGCCTCGATCAGGCCGTCGGTCTGCAGCTGCGACAGGGTCCGCGAGACGGTGTGGATGGTCAGGCCGACGTGGTCGGCGATGTCCTGGCGCGTCATCGGCAGGTCGATGATCTCGGGATGGCCCAGCCGCCTGGCGAAATCCAGCAGGAAGGCGACGACCCGTTCGGTCGCGCCCTGCCGGGCCAGGATCAGGGCGTGGTCCTCGCTCCGCTGAACCGCCCGGACGGTGATCTGCCACAGGGCGCGGGCCAGGCCGATATCGGTGGCGGCCCGTTCGGCCAGGGTGGCGCGCTCGATCGCCGAGGCGTGCACCGTGCTCAGGGCCTCGGCGCAGGTGGTGTGTTCGACCCCGGCCTCGAGTCCGACGAAGTCGCCCGGCAGGTGGAATCCGGTGACCTGCCGCCGCCCGTCCGCCAGCAGCCGGTAGCTGACCGCCGCCCCCTTGAGGATGCGATAGACCAGCCGCACCGGCTCGCCCTGACGGAACAGCTGCTCGCCCGGCGCGAACGGCGAACGCGGCGCCGCCGGGGCGTTGGCGAAGACCGCGCACAGGTGACAGTCCGGCGTCTCCCCCTGCGGCGTGGCCATCGGCCGGTCGGTGATTTCGCAGATGCGCAGGGCGGGCATGGGACGGTCCGGTGACTTGAGACTGCACATTAGATGCGGGCCCGTCCGCGCCGGTATTCGGGAGTGCTCCCTAGGGGATTCACCGGAGTCGACGACCGCCGCCCGCCCCGCTCCGCGGGAATCGCTGTCATCGGAGGTCACGGCTCAGACCGCGCGGGCGTGCCGGCTCGCAGCAGCCGGCAGGCGGGCGTCGAAACAGGCGGCCACGACGCGCATGACGCGGTGCGCCTCCGCCGGGATCCGGATCGTCCGGCCGGACACTGTGCACAGGCCGTCGGCCTGCAGCCGGCTCGCGGCCACAACCGCGCTGTCCAGCGCCGCATCGGCGAAGCCGTGCGCCCGGCAGACCCCGGCCACATCGACCGTCAGGTCGCACATCAGCCGCTCGATCACGGCCGCGCGCAGCTCGTCCTCGGCGCCGACGGCAAGCCGGCGCGCGACCGGCAGACGGCCGGCCTCGACCTCCCGCCCCCAGACATCGGTCGCCGCCGCGTTCTGCACGAACCCTTCGGCGAACCGGCCGATCGACGATGGACCGATCGGGACCAGCACGGGCGCCGGATCGTCGGTATAGCCCTGAAAATTGCGCCGCAACCGCCCCTCCGCCGCCGCGACCGCCAGCGGGTCTCCGGGCAGGGCGTAGTGATCCAGACCGATACGGACATAGCCGGCCGCCAGCAGCGTCTCGTCGGCGGCCTCGGCCTGGGCCCAGCGGCCGTCGCCGTCGGCCAGCTCGGCCTCGCGAACCATGACCTGGTGCTTCTTCATCCACGGCACATGGGCGTAGCCGAACACCGCCACCCGGTCGGGCCGCAGGGTCACGGCCGCCGCGGTGGACGCCGCGACGTTCTCCGGCGTCTGGCCCGGCAGGCCGTACATCAGGTCGAAATTGATCGCCGACACGCCTGCCCGGCGCAGCCGGTCATTGGCGGCGGCGACCATGTCGAAGGGCTGGACGCGGTTGACCCGGGTCTGGACGTCGCGGTCGAAGGTCTGGACGCCGAGGCTGGCGCGGGTCACCCCCGCCTCGCCGCAAGCGTCAATGAAGGCTTCGGTCAGCATGCCGGGATCCAGCTCGGCCGCCACCTCGGCCCCCGGCCGCAGGCGGAACCGGTCAGCCATGCGCCGGACCAGCGCCAGGAAGTCCTCCGGCGACAGGGCGTTCGGACTGCCGCCGCCGAAATGCAGGTGGGCGGCGCCGGCGTGAGGCCCGAGGGCGTCGGCCCACAGATCGACCTCCAGCATCAGGGTCTGGAAGAAGGCCCGGACCCGGTCGTAGTCGTGGAAGACGCTGGTGTGGCAGCCGCAATACCAGCACAGCCGCCGGCAGAAGGGCACATGGACATAGGCCGAGATGGCCTGGTCGGCGCGGGTGGCCGCCAGCCACGCCCGCGCCTCCGCGTCTGCGCCCCCGTCTCCGGCGGCGGTCTCGAAGGCGACCGCCGTCGGATAGCTGGTGTAGCGGGGCAGGTTACGCTCGGCGTGGGCCCGCCAGGCGGCGGGAAGGGCGCGGGACGACATGCGAGGCGGATCCGGTTCGGGGTCGGCCGTTACGCCGCCGCCTTCCAATTGGGCTGCAGCTCGACATGCTCCGGGCAGGGCGAGACCGGGATCGGGGCGAAGCCGCCCAGCTCATTGGCGAAGCCGTGGTTGACGTCGCGGTGATGAGCCTCGTCGGCGCGGACCACCAGCACCACGTCCCGCAGGGTCGCGTCGGCCGGCAGGTTCCAGTAGCGCAGGGCCAGGGCCGGCGCGGCCACGTTCGGACTGCCGCCCGCGTCGATCTCGGCCAGATAGTGGGTGTAGCTGATGACGGCCTCTTCCTCGAAATAGCCGACCACCCGGTGCGCCGTCTTGGCCGACACCAGATAGAGACCGAAGAAGAACAGGTAGAAAACCCACTGCACGGCGATGATCATGAAGCGCTCGAACAGGGTCGGCTGGGCCACCTCGATGAAGGTCATCAGGTGCATGCGCTCGTTCTCGGCCTCGTCCATAAGGGTGCGGATCCAGCCGTTGTCGTCCTTCATCCGGCGCAGCGCCTTCAGATGGTTCAGCGTGGCGCCGACCATGCCCGGCACGGCGGCGACCGTCTCCAGAACCACGGCGCGGTGGCCATAGCGTTTGGCGAAGAAGGTGTCGGCGAAGAACCTCAGCGCCTTGACGAAGCCCAGGGCGACGCGGTCGGACACGCCCTTGGGCGCGTGATGGACGGACAGGTCGACGAGCGGAGCGATCATGGCGGAAATCCGAAAAACACAAACTGGGGCCGGCGGCCCGATGGCGGTGAACTAGCCGCCGCCATCCGCTGGTGAAATCCGGGGGTTTCACCTACGGGATGTTGCGGAGGCGACGATGACGACCACCCCGACAACCGGACTTGAGGCCCGAACGGCCTGGAACTGGATGCTGGCGAGCCGGCATACCAACCCGGGTCTGGCGGCGGCCGTACTCGGCGCCGGGCTCGGCCTGGCCGTGCGGCTGGCCCTGACGCCGCTGCTCGAAGACCGGCTGGCCCTGCTGTTCTTCATCCCCGCCGTGGTGGTCGCCGCCGGTCTCGGCGGCGCTGTGCCCGGCGCCCTGGCGACGGCGCTAGGTCTCCTCTGCGGCCTCTATGTCACCGGGCTCACCGGCGCCCTGGCGCCCGGCGATCTGGTCGGGGCGGCCGTCTTCCTCCTGTTGGGCGGCCTGATCACCGCCGGCGGCGAGGCCTTCCAGACCATGCGTTCGCGCGCCATCACGGTGAACCGGGACCTGCTGGCCCGCGAGGCGCATCTGCAGTCCATCCTCGCCACCGTGCCGGACGCCATGATCGTCATCACCGAGCGCGGCCTGATGCAGTCCTTCAGCCCCACCGCTGAACGCCTGTTCGGCTGGACCGCCGACGAGGTGATCGGTCAGAACGTCAAGATGCTGATGCCCGAGCCGTATCAACAGCAGCACGACGACTACCTCGACCGCTATCTGAACACCGGCGAGCGGCGGATCATCGGCATGGGCCGGGTGGTGGTCGGCGAGCGCAAGGACGGCTCGACCTTCCCGATGGAGCTGGCCGTCGGCGAGATGATTTCGGGCGACCAGCGCTTCTTCACCGGCTTCGTCCGCGACCTCAGCGAGCGTCAGCAGACGGAACAGCGGCTGCAGGAACTGCAGTCGGAACTGGTCCACATCTCGCGCCTGACCGCCATGGGCGAAATGGCCTCGGCCCTGGCGCACGAACTGAACCAGCCGCTGTCGGCCATGGCCAACTATCTGAAGGGCTCGCTGCGCCTGCTGGATGCCGAGACGATCCCGCGCGACCGCCTGCAGGACGCCATCCAGAAGGCCGGCGACCAGGCCATGCGGGCCGGCGACATCATCCGCCGCCTGCGCGACTTCGTCGCCCGCGGAGAGGCCGAGCGGCGGGTTGAAAGCCTGCCCAAGCTGATCGAGGAAGCCAGCGCCCTCGCCCTTGTCGGGGCCAAGGAACACGGCGTCCGCGTCCTGTTCCGGTTTTCGCCCGCGGTCGATCTGGTGCTCGCCGACAAGGTCCAGATCCAGCAGGTCGCGCTCAACCTGATCCGCAACGCCATCGAGGCCATGGAGGACGGCAAGCGCAAGATCCTCGAGATCCGCCTCGATCCGCTGGAGGACGAATATGCCCAGGTGACCGTGGCCGACACCGGCTCCGGCATCAGCCCGGACATCGCCGATCAACTGTTCCAGCCCTTCGTCACCACCAAGCGGACCGGGATGGGCGTTGGCCTGTCGATTTCGCGCACTATCATCGAGGCCCACGGGGGTCGTATCTGGGTCGAGCCGAACCCGGGCGGCGGCACCCGATTCTGTTTTACGCTGCGATCGGTCGGCGAAGAGGAGCTCTACGATGGCGAATGAGCCGGTTGTCCATGTGGTCGATGACGACGCCGCGATCCGGGATTCGCTGGCCTTCCTGCTGGACACGGCGGACCTGGTCTCCAGAACGTATGAGTCCGCCGCGGCCCTGCTGGCCCACGCCGACAATCTGGCGCCCGGCTGCATCGTCACCGATGTGCGGATGCCGGATATGAACGGGCTGGAGATGGTCCGGCGGCTGTCCGAGATGGGCGTACGCCATCCGGTCATCGTCATGACCGGCCACGCCGACGTGCCGCTGGCCATCGAGGCGGTGCGCGCCGGGGTCAAGGATTTCATCGAAAAGCCATTCGACGACGAGGCCCTGCTGTCCTCGATCCGCACGGCCCTCGCCGACCAGGCGGGCAGCGCCGAACGCGAGGGCCAGGACGCCGAGGTGCGCGAGCGCCTCGCCTCCCTGTCGACCCGAGAACGCCAGGTGCTGGAGGGGCTCGTCGCCGGCCGCGCCAACAAGGTGATCGCCTACGACCTCGAGATCAGCCCGCGCACCGTCGAGGTTTACCGCGCCAATGTCATGACCAAGATGCAGGCGCGCAGCCTGTCAGAACTGGTGCGGATGACCATCCTCGCCGGCTAGACCCTGCTGACAGTAGGGGTTTCCCGGAGGTGACGCGGACGGGCCCGGGTGGGAGGACGGACGCCGATCAGCCGGGGTCCATCCTGATGTACGACTACAAGGCCGCCTTCCAGACCGCTGTCGAGCAGGTCAAGAGCGAGGGACGCTACCGCGTCTTCGCTGATCTGAAGCGCGTGCGCGGCCAGTTTCCGAAGGCGATCCGCCGCCGCGAGGACGGCAGCTCCCAGGACGTCATCGTCTGGTGCTCGAACGACTATCTCGGC
>JAHJNW010000120.1 GCA_018820665.1 Alphaproteobacteria bacterium
GACCATTGGCATGCCGGAGAGCGAGTTCGGGGCCTTCATGGAATATGAGGCCATGCGCGACAAGCATGACTTCATGGGGAAATTCGGCGTCGAGACCGACGGCGACATCGCCCGGACCCTGGCCATGTTCGGCGGCTTCTCCGAAGGGCTGCAGCTGTTCGCCAGCTTCGCGATGCTGATGAATTTCCCGCGCCAGAACAAGATGAAGGGCATGGGCCAGATCGTCAGCTGGTCGGTCCGCGACGAGAGCCTGCACTGCGACGGCATCATCAAGCTGTACCACGCCTTCAACAAGGAGACCGGCGCGGTCACGCCGCAGGTCGCCGCCGACATCGTCGAGTGCTGCCGCACCGTGGTCGAGATGGAGGACCGCTTCATCGACCTGGCCTTCGAAATGGGCCCGGTGAACGGCATGACGCCGGACGACATCAAACAGTACATCCGGTTCATCGCCGACTGGCGCCTGCGCCAGCTGCACCTGCCCGAGATCTACGGGGTCAAGGAAAACCCCCTGCCGTGGCTGCAGTCGCTGCTGTCGGGCGTCGAGCACGCCAACTTCTTCGAGGCCCGGGCGACCGAATACTCCAAGGCCGCCACCACCGGCTCGTGGCACGGGGCCGAGGGCGTCTGGGGCAGTTTCGACGCCCTGATGAAGAAGCGGGCCGAGGGCGCGGAGGCCTGATCTGGCTGCGCCCGTCAACGCCGCGCTCGTCGGTTTCGGCTACGCCGGACGCACCTTTCACGCGCCGCTGATCTCGGCCTGCGCCGGGCTGCGGCTGCACACGGTGGTCACGAGTCAGGCCGAAGCCCTCGCCGCCGTCTGGCCGGATGCGCGGCCCGCAGCGACGCTGGACGAGGCCCTGTCCGATCCCGCCATCGGCCTGGTCGTCATCGCCACCCCCAACACCCTGCACGCGCCGCAGGCGCTGGCGGCGCTGGACGCCGGCAAGGCGGTGGTGATCGACAAGCCCTTCGCCCTCGATCTGGCCGAGGCGCGCGCGGTCGCCGACCGGGCCGAGACGCTGGGCCTGTTGCTGTCGATCTTCCACAACCGCCGATGGGACGCCGACTTCCTCGCCCTGCAGGCCGAGCTGGCCGGCGGCCGCCTCGGTCCGGTCCAGACCTTCGAAAGCCATTTCGACCGCTTCCGGCCCGAGGTGCGCGACCGCTGGCGCGAGCGCGACGAACCCGGCGGCGGCATCTGGCACGATCTCGGCCCCCATCTGATCGATCAGGCCCTGGTGCTGTTCGGCCGGCCGCTGGGCGTGACCTGCGACCTCGCCCTGCTGCGCGAGGGCGGACGGGCGATCGACTGGGCCCATGCGGTGCTGCGCTACGCCGACAAGCGGGTGATCCTGCACGCCGACATGACCACCGCAGCGCCCGACATCCGCTTCGCCGTCCACGGCGCCCGCGCCAGCTGGATCAAGTCCGGCCTCGATGTGCAGGAGGACCAGCTCAAGGCCGGCCTGCCGGTGGGCGGCCCGGGCTGGGGCGTCGATCCGGCGCCGGCCGTCCGCGTCGACGGGGCGTCAGGCGCGCGGGAGAGGGTGGCGGGCCCGCCCGGCGACTACCGGGCCTTCTATGACGCGGTCGCCGCCGCCCTGACCGATGGTGCGCCAAATCCGGTCCCGCCCGGCGAGGCGCTGGCGGTCATGGAGGTGCTGGAGGCCGGGATCGACAGCGACCGGGGAAGGGCCGAGGTCGAACTCTAGCCTCGCGGACCCGTCAGGGCGCGGGCGGCGCCGCGGGACAGTCGAACTCGGCGCAATAGAGCTGGACCAGCCGGTCCCGCGCCCTCGTCCCGACCAGGGCGGCCACGTCGCCTGCGCTTTCCAGGAGGTCGTCCCGCGGACGGGCCGGCCACTCCCCGCCCTCGCGCAGGACATCCAGTTGCCCGGGAGTCAGAATACGCGCCAGCCCCAGCACCGACGCCTGTTCCATCTCCCGGCCCAGTTCGTCGAGGACCTGCCCGACCATTGCACGCAGCCGGTCTTCCCGGTCGGCGTCGACCATCAGATCGGGCGTCTGGAGGTCGTTCGTCATGGCGTCGAGCATGCCGCTCCGCCGCATGAAGGCCTCGACCGCGGCGAGATGCTCCGGCGAGGGCTCGGCGCCTGTCCAGGGCGGCGGGGCCTCCCGGGAGGGCATCCGAAAGCGAATCGTAAATTGCACGCTGGACTTGGTCGCTGCACCGTCGACCTGCCGTGGGTTCAGCCGGAATCCCGGGACCAGGCTCAAGGCCGCCCGGTCGAATCCAAGACCGGCGGGACTGGCCGTGTCGACGCGGCAAAGCGCCAGGGTCCCGTCGGGCGCCACCATGCAGCGAAGCGACGCCTCGCCCGCGAATTCCATCCGGCTGGCGAACTCGGGATAGGCGTCGCCCATCGCCCCGGCGTCAGGGATCGACGCCCAGGATGGATCGACGATTTCCTGCGCGTTGGCGACGCTCGCGAACGCCATCACGCCCAACGCGGCCACCACCGCGTGTCTGAATTCCATCCCCACACTCCCCCTCTTTCGAAACGATCCTAGGTCCCCGGCTGCACATAGGGAATGCGGCCGAAGAAGCGCCGCTCGTCGCCGCGCGGGTCGTTCTCCATCCGCGGCGGCCGGTCCATCACCATCGTCTCGCGGTGCGCCAGCGAATACGGCGTCCAGACCGGCAGACCCGCGTGGTTCGGATCGCCGGTGCGGGCGAAGGCCAGCAGGGTGTCGCTCATGACGTCGGCCATGCCCTGCGCCTGCGGCCCGATCGCGCCCGAGCCCCCGGCCGACAGGGTGTCGAACATCAGCGGGATGTCAGAGGTGTGGAAGGCCCCGGTCCGGCCGTTGGCCAGCCGCGCCGGCCAGTCCAGCTGATAGACGAAGGCCGGCGAGTTCTGCGCCGCCCGCATCTCGGCCTCGATCACCGCCGCCCGCCACGACCGCGCCGCCGTCGTCGCCCGGATCAGCACCTGATCGGGGGTCAGCTCGGGATGCTCGCGGCGGTACCAGGCGACCACCTCTTCGGGAGCCACGTCGATCCGCATCTGAGAAGGCGTCAACCGCCCGGGCAGGGCCTCCCACGTCAGTCCGGCATTGGCCGGGTCATTGCCGAGGAAGGCGAGGGTCTCTTCCCGCGTATTGCCGATGATCATCGGGATGTGCGCCGACTGCGCCGGGGCGTCGGGCCAGAACGGGTGGCGGGTCAGATTTCGCTCGTCCAGCACCGGGCCGAAATACAGCGAACCGCCGAGAATCGGATCGGTCGCCCCCGACGCCTCGATCAGCCGTTCGACCGGCAGGGTGCGGACCTCATTGATCCGCTCCGGTGTCAGCCCCAGGGCCTCCAGCCAGACCTCGGCCCGGCGCGTGGCGTTGAGCGGGCCCGAGGCGGTCACCTGCTGGCCGCTCATGGTCACGGCGCGGTGGAACAGGCCGGCGGCGGCGGGCATGGCCATCAGGGTGGCGATCTTGGCCCCGCCGCCCGACTGGCCGACCACGGTGACGCAGCCCGGGTCGCCGCCGAAGGCCGCGATATTGTCGCGCACCCATTCGAGGGCGAGGATCAGGTCCAGCTGGCCCAGATTGCCGCTGTCCCCGAACCCCGGCGCCAAGCGGGCCAGAGAGGCGTAGCCCAGCGGCCCGAGCCGGTGATTGACCGTGACGACGACCACATCCCCCTTCGCCGCCAGCCGCGCCCCGTCGGTCAGGGGGCTGGAGCCCGAGCCGGTCGCATATGCCCCGCCGTGGATGTAGACGATCACGGGCCGCCGGAATCGATCTGGCCCCGGAGTCCACACGTTCAGGCGCAGGCAGTCCTCGGACTGGTTGGGCTCACTTCCCCGTTGGGGTGAGGCTGGGCCAAAATTCTCGGCCTGCAGCATGGTCCAGGGCTGGGGTGGAACGGGCGGCTGGAATCGCCTTGGCCCGGTGTCCGCCCCGTACGGGACGCCCCGGGCGGCCCATACCTCGTCGGCTTTGAAAAGGCGGACAGGACCCGATCGGGTCTCCGCGATCGTGAGGACTGACCGGGCTCGCGCCATCGCTGGAGCCACCAGCGCCGCCCCCGCCGCCAGACCCAACCCGCGCCGGGTCAGATGCCCGCGTACCACTCGTACCCCCGGTCTTCCCAATAGCCGCCCTTGCCCCGGCCGAGGTGGGCGAAGCTTTCGACCGCCTCGATGCGGCGGATGTATTTGGCGTGTTTATAGCCCAGCTGCCGCTCGACCCTGAGCCGCAGCGGCGCCCCGTGCGGCACCGGCAGGGTCTCGCCGTTCATCTCATAGGCCAGGATCGTCTGCGGATGGCGGGCGTCGACCAGGTCTATGCTCTCGTAATAGCGCTCGCCGTCGGGCTGCTGATCGAGGGCGTCGAAACAGTGGAAGACGATGTATTTCGCTTCCGGCTTCAGCCCGGCCTCGTCCAGCAGGGTCTCCAGCCGCACCCCGGTCCATTCGGCGATCGAGGTCCAGCCCTCGACGCAGTCGTGTTTGGTGATCTGGGTTTGCGCTGGCCGGGCGCGCAGCTGGGGCAGGCTCAGCGCCAGCGGCCGTTCCACCAGGCCGTCGACGATCAGCCGGTAACCGGCGAAGCTCCCGGCCTTGAGCGCCAGATAGTCGGGCGCGGCCGGATCGATCGAGCCGTTGGCGCGGAAGTCCGGCGAGATCTCGGCCCGGCTGTAGGTCGGGGCCAGGGCGTCGCGCGGAATCAGCAGCCGCTGGGCCCGGCGCGTCAGCCCCTCGCCCATGCGTCGCGCCTGTTCCGACAGCCGCCAGCTGGCCTCGCCGCAGGCGCTGACCAAGGAGGCGGCGGCGGTCGCGAGGGCGCCGGTCAGCCAGCGGCGGCGGTTCATGGGGCGTCTCCCGTGTCGGTCGGCGGCTTGCGCCGCAATCTGGGCCCGGCCGTGGAGCCCGGCGGCTGGATCACGAACCAGCCGGTGGTCATCGCCCGCATATTGTTGAGGAAGCCGGTCCAGACCACCAGCCCGACATGGACGACGATGAAGCCGACGATCAGCCCGGCCGAGATGAAATGCAGCGTCCGGGCCGACTGCCGTCCGCCCATCAGCTCCAGCAGCAGCCCGCCGACGGCGTTGAAGGCGGGCGACATCGACAGGCCGGTGATCAGCATCAGCGGCAGGATGACCAGCACCATGGCCAGATAGGTCAGCTTCTGGATCACGTTATAGGCGCGGGCGTGGTCGTCGGCCGGGAAGTGGAAGCGGGCGTGTTCCTTCACCGACGGCCAGAAGCCGCGCAGCTCGGCCCCGCTGGGCCATAGCCGCCGCCGGAAGCGGCCGGAGACCAGGGCCCAGACCAGATAGACCAGGCCGTTGGCGACGAAGATCCAGGCGAACAGGAAATGCCAGTTGCGCGCCTCGGCCAGGTTGCGGCCCTGCGGGATCAGCAGCCAGTCCGGGACCGTCGGCGTGTTCAGCCAGGGATCGGCGAAGGTCGAGCGGAGGCCCCAGTACAGGTGGGGGTGGGCGGCGAGGATGTTCAGCCCGCTCATCAGCAGCACCACCACGGCGATGACGTTCAGCCAGTGGGTGATCCGCACGGCGGCGGTATGGCGCCAGACCGCGACGCGGCCGCCGTCCAGCGGCCGGTCGGCGTGGCGGCTCGGGCGGGGGTCTACGACGGGGTCGGGGAGCGGGTCGGCGGCGGTCATGAGGGTCCCCGGACGTCGGCGTCGCCCAAGGTCTCACGCGCGTCCGCGCCGGGCAACCTCGCCCCGCTGATCAGGGCCGGGGCGGGGGCGAGGCGATGCAGACCCGGCCGCTGCGGCGGCAGGCCTCCATCTTCGCGGCCCATGCGGCGTTGTCGCGCTCCCATTGCTCGCGCGCGGCGTTGGCGGCGGCGGCGTTGGCCTCCCACTGCACCCGCTCGGTCTCCAGCCGCGCAGTCTCTTCGCGCCAGCGGGCGTTGTCCGCGTCGAAGGCGGCCTGGGCCGCGGCCTCCTCTTCCGCGGCGGCGGCGAGGCGGGCGGCGATTTCGGCGTTGAGGCGGGCGGTGGCGGCCAGTTCGGCCGGGTCCTGTTCGGCGTCCGTGCCCCGGCTGTAGATCTCGCCGCGCTGCTGCAGCCATTCCGCCGACCCGGGCTGCGGGGTCGAGGCGGGCGGCGGCGGGGTCTGAGGCGCTGTCTGGGGCGCTGTCTGCGCCGCGACCGGGCCGGCCAGCGGGGCGGCGGCCAGCGTCAGGGCGAGGGCGGCGCTCAGGGTCGGACGGATCATCACGGGCTCCTTCGGGGGCGGCGGTCGGCGCAGGATAACCTCGACGGACGGATTTGGCGCGGGTTTAGTCCGGCAGGCGAAGTTCGAAACGGGTGCCGCCCGGACCGGTGTCGACCAGCACCAGCTCGCCGCCGTGGCTGACCGCGAGCTCGCGCGAAATGGTCAGGCCCAGGCCGGTGCCGTCCGAGCTGCGTCCGCTGACGAAGGGTTCGAACAGGCGTTCGGACAGGCGCGGCGGAATGCCCGGCCCGTTGTCGGCGATGCGGATGACCACGACGCCGTCCTCCTCGGTCGCGCTGACCTTGATCACGCCGGGCCGGCCGAGGCGGGTGGCGTCGCCCTCGATGGCCTGACGGGCGTTGCGCATCAGATTGACGAGGATGCGGTTCAGCTGATCGGGATCGGCGTTGACGGTGAAACGGGCCGGAATGGCGCGGGCCAGCTTGACCCCCTCGTCGGACAGCCCCGAGTCCTCGGCGGCGGCGGCCACGGCGGGGCCGAGGGCGAAGCGGCTGCGTTGCGGCTCGGGCTCCTCGCTGCGGCCATACTCCAGCACATTGCGCGACAGGGCGGCGGCGCGGCCCAGCGCCCGCTCCAGCCGCGGCAGGGCCTTGGCCACCTGCGGATCGGGCGAGTCGGCCAGCCGCTCGGAAGCGATCTGGGCCGAGGTCAGCATGTTGCGCAGGTCGTGATTGATCTTGGCCACCGCCTCGCCCAGCGCCACCAGCCGGGCCCGGGCGCGAAGCGACTGGCGCACCTCGCCCTGCATCCGCGCCAGCTCGCGCTCGACCCGGCCGATCTCGTCGTGCCGGTCGCTGGGCGGATCGCCTTCGGCCTCGGGATCGAGGGCGAACCGCTCGATCGACCGCGTCACCCGCTGTAGCGGCTGCAGCACGAGGAAGGCGAGGCCGCCGTACAGCAGGCCGCCGGCGACCAGCGAGATCATCAGCGACATCAGCAGGCTGTTGAGCAGATAGGCCTGCAGCTCCAGCTTCAGCGGCTGGGCCGGGGCGAGGATCTCCATGAAGTCGCCCGAGCGGTAGCGCGGCCGGGCCTGCACCCGGACAGAGCGATCGGGGTGGCCGACCAGGGTCCGCCACGGGTCCAGCAGGCGGGCCAGCGGCCGGTTCTGGCGCAGGTCGATCAGATCGGGCGTGCGCGGCAGGTTGGGGGCCTGCAGCAGCAAACGCCGCACGCCCTGGTCGCCGACCACCACCGCCTGCACCCCGCCGATGGCCAGCAGCTGTTCGGCGACGTCGTCCTCGACGGCGGAATAGGGCAGGGCCTCGACCCCGACCGAGGCCAGTTCGGCCGACTGCAGCCGGTCCAGCAGCCAGCGCTCGTGGAAGCTGGCGGCGCTGGGGGCGATGATCAGGATCTCGACCACCACGGTGAACAGGAAGGTCAGCAGCAGCAGCCGCCACGCCAGGGCGTCCGGCGCCTGGAAGCGCTCGCGCCAGTCGGCGGGCAGGCGCAGGCGCCGTCCGACATCGCTCAACAGGGGCCGCCCCTCGCTCATGCGAGGTCTAACGCAAAGCTTGGGCCAAGGGCTGCGCGCGTCACGACGGTCTCCGCCGTTTCATGGTCGCCTGGACGCCCTTCATGGCGAAGGGCAGGACGACCGCCAGCACGAACACCCCCGCCAGCGGGGCCCAGAACTGGCCGAACAGGGCCTGGAAGTCCGGATTCGGGTCGTTCGCCAGCAGGGTGCTGAGCCGCGCCCCGATCCAGCAGTAGATGATGTGCGCCGGCAACAGGCCGATCACCGTTGCGGCGGCATAGGGGCCCAGGCGCACGGCCATCATGCCGGCGGCGATATTGATCATGTGGAAGGGCACCACCACCGCCAGCCGGGCTCCCAGCACATACCAGAAGGTGTCGCGGTCGATGGCCGAACACACGGCCTGCATCAGGCCGGCGTCGCGCGCCGCCTTTTCGCGCAGCGCCGCGCCCAGGGCCGAGCGGGTCACGGCATAGACCACCAGGGCCCCGCCCGTGGCCGCGATCACCGTCGCCACCCCGCCGACCCACGGTCCGAACAGATAGCCGGCGGTGATGGTCAGGAAAAACACCCCCGGCACGACGCTGGCCGTCAGGGTGGCGAACAGCAGCATCAGGATCAGCAGACTGACCAGATAATTGGCGGCGGTGAAGTCGCGGAACGACTGGCCATGGTCGCGCAGGGTGTCCAGCGACAGGTAGCGGTTCCAGCCCATGGCGAAGATCAGTATGATGACGCAGACCAGCGCGATCAGGGGCAGGAAGCGTTTGACGCGGTCCATGGTCTCTCCGCTGACGCCCCGCGGCGTTGACACCCCGGGCTTCCCCGCTTATACGCCCGCCCTTCCCGCGACGGACCACTTTCCGCCGCCCACCTTGATTTCAGTCCCAGGAGCCGAACGTGAAACGGACCTATCAGCCGTCGCGACTCGTGCGCAAGCGCCGACACGGCTTCCGTTCGCGGATGGCCACCAAGAACGGACAGAAGATCGTCCAGCGCCGCCGCGCCAAGGGCCGCAAGCGCCTGACGGCCTAAGTCGTCCGGCGCCTGTGCTCGGGCGCATGGCCGATCCTTTCAAACTCGAACGCATGACTTCGCGGCCCCAGTTTCTGGCGGCCGCGAAGGGCGTTTCAGAGGCCCGCGGCGCGGTGGTCGTGCAGCGGCTGGACCGGGCCGACGGCGATCCTTCGGTGCGGCTGGGTTTCACCGCCACGCGCAAGGTCGGCAACGCCGTCATCCGCAACCGCGCCAAGCGCCGCCTCAGGGAGGCGGCGCGGGCGATGGCTCCCCTGCTGGCCCGGCCCGGCAGCGACTATGTCTTCATCGCCCGGATGGGCACGGCGGACCGTCCGTGGGACCGTTTGCTTGACGATGTGAAATCGGCGCTTACAAGGCTCGCGACCCCGCGGCCGGCGCCCCATGTCGCGCCCCACGCACCGACATCGCCCGCCGGCCAGGATTCCTGATCTCCATGCCCCCCCACGACAACAGCCGTAACACGATCCTCTTCGTCGTGATCGCGGGCCTCATGCTGCTGGCCTACAGCTATTTCGTGATGGAGCCGCAGGCGCAGAAGCGTCGCGTGGCGCAGGAATCCGCGGCCGCATCGACGACCGGTCCCAGCACCGCTCCGCCGGCCAGCGCCGCCGTTTTCACCACCGATCGCACCGTCGCCCTCGGCGGCGGGGCCCGGGTGCCGATCCGCACCGACACCCTGACCGGCTCGCTGTCGCTGACCGGCGGCCGCATCGACGACCTGTTCCTGACCCAGTACCGCGAGACGCTCGACGCCGACTCCCCCGCCGTCGAGCTGTTCCGGCCCGAGGGCATGCAGCATGCCTTCTTCGCCCAGTTCGGCTGGACCGGTCAGAATGTCGCCGGCGGCGTCCCCGGCCCGGCCACGCCGTGGCGGCTGACCGAAGGCTCGACCCTGACGCCGACGACGCCGGTGGTGCTGACCTGGGACAATGGCGCGGGCCTGCGCTTCACCCGCCGCATCAGCGTCGACGACCTCTATATGTTCACCGTCACCGACACCGTCGCCAACTTCAGCGCCCAGGCGGTGACCATCGCCCCGGCGGCGGGCGTCGTGCGTCAGGGCCTGCCGGACAATCTCGGCAAGAACCAGGTGTTGCACGAGGGCGCCATCGGCACCTTCGGCGACGGCGAGAGCTATTCGACCCAGCAGCTGAAATACGGCGCCTGGGCCAAGAAGCCCTCGGTCGAGCATGAGTCGACCGGCGGCTGGCTCGGCATCACCGACAAATACTGGATGGCGGCCGTCATCCCGCCGCAGGACGAGAAGATCTCGGCCAAATTCCTCGTCACCGACGCGAGCCGCTACAATATCCACGCCGCCGGCATGGAGGGTCAGCCCGTGACCATCCAGCCGAACACCCAGGTCACCGAGGCCCGCCAGTTGTTCGCCGGGGCCAAGCGCGCCGAGATCCTGTCCGGCTATCAGGACAGCCTCGACCTGCCGCGCTTCGTCTATGCGATCGACTGGGGCTTCCTGTGGTTCCTGACCCGGCCGATCTTCATGGTGATCGAATTCTTCTACGGCATCCTGGGCAATTTCGGCCTCGCCATCCTTGCCCTGACCCTGGTCGTGCGCCTGATCATGTTCCCGCTCGCCAACAAGAGCTACGAGAGCATGTCGAAGATGCGCAACCTCCAGCCCAAGATGGAGGAGATCAAGAAGAAGCACCCCGACGAGCCGCAGAAGCAGCAGCAGGAGCTGATGGCCCTGTACCAGAAGGAGAAGATCAATCCTCTGGCCGGCTGTCTGCCGCTGCTGCTCCAGATCCCGGTCTTCTACGCCGTCTACAAGATGCTGTTCGTGACCATCGAGATGCGGCACCAGCCCTTCTTCGGCTGGATCCAGGATCTCTCGGCGCCCGATCCGACCACGATCTGGAACCTGTTCGGCCTGCTGCCGTGGGATCCGTCGGCGGCGCCGCTGATCGGCGGCATGCTGGGCGGCACCTTCGCCCTCAGCGTCCTGGCCATCTTCTACGGCCTGACCATGTGGCTGCAGATGGCGATGAGCCCGCAGGCGCCGGATCCGATGCAACGTCGCATCTTCCAGCTGATGCCGATCGTCTTCACCTTCATCATGGCCACCTTCCCGGCCGGCCTGCTGATCTACTGGGCCTGGTCGAACATCCTGACCATCCTGCAGCAGTACATCATCATGCACCGGCTGAAGGCCGAGAACCCGATCGATGCGTTCATCGCCCGCATGAAGACGGCGAAGGCCTGACGGAGAGACCCGCTCATCCCCGCGAAGGCGGGGACCCAGTGCTTTGGGTGTTGGCTGGACGAGGGTATGCACAGGCCCATGTCCTGAAACGCCGGCGTCAAGCTGGACAGGACTGGATCCCCGCCTTCGCGGGGATGAGCGGAAGGTAGTTCGATGGACGAGTTCACTGCGGAAGAACTGGAACAGGCGCGCATCCTGTTCGCGCGCCCGGCCACCTTCGTCATGGGCGCGGCCAAGATCGAGCAGCTGCCCGATCCCGACCTGCCCGAGATCGCCTTCGCCGGCCGCTCCAATGTCGGCAAGTCCAGTCTGATCAACGGCCTGGTCGGCATGCACAAGCTGGCCCGGGCCTCGAACGAGCCGGGCCGGACGCGTGAGGTCAATTTCTTCGACCTCGACGGCAAGCTGCGGCTGGTCGACCTGCCCGGCTATGGCTGGGCCAAGGCGTCGAAATCGACGGTGAAGAAATTCCAGGACCTCGGCCGCGACTATCTGCGCGGGCGGGTGACGCTGAAGCGCGTCTATCTGCTGATCGACGCCCGCCACGGCCTCAAGAAGGTCGACGACGAGGCGCTGGATGCGCTGGATCTCGCCGCCGTCAGCTATCAGATCATCCTGACCAAGGCCGACAAGCTCAAGAAGGGCGAGGCCGAAAAGGTCCAGGCCGAGACGCTGAAGGGCGTGTCCAAGCGCGGCGCCGCCTATCCGGCGGTCATCGTCACCTCTGCCGAAAAGGGCGACGGCATGCCCGAGCTGCGGGCCGAGATCATGCGGACGACGGGCGTCGAGCTGTAGAGCCGATCCCTCCGCTCGTCGTCCTAACGCGCGCCCAGGAACAAGACCTCCGGTGTTCCGGGACGCCGCGCGATTGTCACAAGAGGCGCGACGCCTGATACGGTGCGTCTGACCTCGGGAGGGCGCTATGGGCAGTTTTTCGTTGTGGCACTGGTTGATCGTGATGCTGTGGGGGATCGCGCCCATGTTTCCGATCTCCGAGATCTTGAAGAAGGCGGGCTATAGCCGGGCATGGGCGTTGCTGTGGCTCGTGCCCCTCGTCAACCTGATCGGCTTCGTTGTTTTCGCCTACTCGCGCTGGCCGTCCACCAGATAGCGTCCCTGCAGCGGCGTCCTGCCGCCAAACCACTTGCACCGTCCTGCATGCGATGGTCCGCTTCCCCCATGCACACCCGCCGCATCCAGACCGACCGCCTGAGCCAGCAGGTCCTCGAGGCCGGCTCCGGCCCCCTGGTCCTGCTCATCCACGGCTTCCCCGAACTCGGGATCAGCTGGCGCGCCCAGGTCGAGGCCCTCGCCGCCGCCGGCTTCCACGCCGTCGCTCCCGACATGCGCGGCTATGGCGGGACCGACAAACCCTCGGATACGGCTGATCACGGCATCCTCGACCTCGTCGGCGACATGGTCGAGCTCGTCCGGGCCCTGGGTGAAACCTCCTGTGTCGTCGTCGGCCACGACTGGGGGGCGCCCATCGCCTGGCATTGCGCCCTGCTGCGCCCCGATTTGTTCCGCGCCGTCTTCGGCCTGTCGGTGCCGTTCCAGCCGCGCCGGCCCAAGGGGCCGCCGACTCCGGCCATGGCGGCGATCTCGCAGCGGCTCGGCCTCGGCGACCTCTACATCAGCCGCTTCCAGGCGGCCGACGCCCACCTGGCCTTCGACGCCGACCCGGCCGCCGCCCTGCGCAAGATGTTCTATTCCTACGACGGCGGGACGCCCGACAACCGCCAGTCGACCGGCTTCATCCCCGAGGGCCAGGACTTCCTCGCGACCGCGCCCGACGACGCGACCCTGCCGCCGTGGATGGGCGAGGCGCATTTCGCGGAGTATGTCGCGGCCTTCTCCGCGAGCGGCTTCAAGGGGCCGCTGGACTGGTACCGCTGCCTCGACGCCAACTGGGCCGCGACCGCCTTCCTGCAGGACGCCCGCATCCGGGTCCCCGCCGGCTTCGTGGTCGGCGAGCGCGACCCGGTGCGCCACTACGCCGGTCAACACGAGGCCGCGCTGAAGGACTGGGTCCCCGATCTGCGCATGCAGGCCGTCATCCCCGGCGCCGGCCACTGGCTGCAGCAGGAGCGGCCCGACGAGGTGAACCGGCGCCTGCTCGAGTTTCTCGAACAGGTCGGGCCCTAAAGCCCCTTCACCGCCTCCGCCGTGATCTCCAGACTCCGGATGCGGTCGTCGATATCGAACACCATGCCGGTGACCATAACCTCGTCGACGCCGGTCTGGCTGGCGAAGGCCGCCAGCTTGTCGCGCACCGTCTCGCGCCCGCCGATGGCGGCGTAGGTGAGGCGGCTCTGCACCGCCGCGATCTCCCGTGCGTCCAGCACCCGGGTGATGTCGTCCACCGGAGGCTTGACCTTGCCCGGCTTGCCCGTGACCACGGCGGCGAAGGCCTGTTGCATCGAGGTCGACAGACGCAGGGCCGCCGCGTCGTCCTCGGCCGCGAAGACATTGATCGCGGCCATGGCGTAGGGCTTGTCCAGCGCCTTCGACGGCCGGAAGCCGGTCCGGTAGATCTCCAGCGCCTGCATCAGCAGTTCGGGCGCGAAATGGCTGGCGAAAGCGAACGGCAGGCCCAGATGCGCCGCCAGCTCGGCGCTGAACAGGCTCGAGCCCAGCAGCCAGATCGGCACCTTGGCCCCGGCCCCGGGCCAGGCCGTGACGCGCTGGCCTTCGACCGGATCGTCGAGGAAGGCCTGCAGTTCCATCACGTCGCGCGGGAACTGGTCGGCGGCCGAGAAATAGCGGCGTAGCGCCTTGGCCGTCTCGCCGTCGGTGCCGGGCGCCCGGCCCAGGCCCAGATCGATCCGGCCCGGATACAGGGCTTCCAGCGTGCCGAACTGTTCGGCGATGACCAGCGGCGGGTGGTTGGGCAGCATGACCCCGCCCGAGCCGACGCGGATGCGTTCGGTGGCCCCGGCGATCTGGCCGACGACGATGGCGGTCGCGGCGCTGGCGATGCCGGGCATGTTGTGGTGCTCGGCGACCCAGAAGCGATTGAAGCCCAGCCGGTCCGCCGCCTGGGCGAAGGCGGTGGTCTCCAGCAGGGCGCGTCGGGCGTCGCCGCCCTCGACGATGGGCGACAGGTCGAGAACGGAAAATGCGGTCATGGGCCCTAGATCGGGTCAGGCCGTTGCGATTCAAGACCCGCTAACGGTTCAGACCGGGTGGGTCGGCTCCGGTTTGGCGGCCGGGGCCGCTTCGGGCGTCGAGGGCACGTCGGGCAGGGGGATGAATTCGACGTCGTCCTCGGTCGGCAGCTGCATCCGGCCGGCCTGCCAGTCGGCCTTGGCCTGATCGATCCGCTCCTGTTTCGAATGGACGAAATTCCACCAGATCAGCCGCGGCCCGACCGGCTCCCCGCCCAGCACCATGACCGACGAGGGCTTGAGCGCCCGCACCGTCGGCTCGGCCGTCGGCTCCAGCACGATCATCTGGCCTTCGTGGAAGCTGCGGTCGCCGACCTCGATCTCGCCCTTCGCCACATACAGCGCCCGTTCCGAATAGCCGCCGGCGACGCCCTTGCCGGCCGGCGGCGTGGTGCGCACCCCCTCGGCCAGTTCCCAGTGGACATAGAACAGCGGCGAGGACACCGGCACGGCGGCCCGGGCGCCATAGGCCTCGCCCGCCACCAGCCGCGCGAACAGGCCGCCGTTCTCATAGGCGGGCTGGTCGTCCTCGGCGTGATGGTGGAACCGCGGGTCGGTCTCCTCGGCCTCTTCCGGCAGGGCGATCCAGGCCTGCATGCCGTGCATCGGGCCGCCCGCGGCCTTCTTCAGCGGATCGGTGCGCTCGGAATGGACGATGCCCTTGCCGGCGGTCATCCAGTTGACCTCGCCCGGCCGGATGGCCTGGGTCGCGCCGGTGTTGTCCCGGTGCATGATCTCGCCCTCGAACAGATAGGTGAGGGTCGACAGGCCGATGTGCGGATGCGGCCGCACATTGATCGCCTCGGACCCCGGTGCGAACTCGGCCGGCCCCATCTGGTCGAGGAAGATGAACGGCCCGACCATGCGCCGGGCGTGGAACGGCAGCACCCGGCCGACCTCGAATCCGCCGAGGTCCTTGCGCCGGGCGTCGATCACCATTTCGATCATTTGCGTATCCCCTGTCAGTCGAGCCGCAGACGGGAGATCAGCGCCGGTTCGGGCGATGGCGCCCGCGGCGCCCCCTCTCCGTCGAAATCGCTCCACTGCGATCGTGATACGAACACCAGTTCGCCGTCATGGACCAGACCCGTCGTGGGCTCGTCCAGCTGTGGCAGGTTGGCGGCCAGCACCTGCACCGCCTCGATCCGGCTCCAGCCGGCGTCGAGCGTCAGTTTCAGCACCCGCTGCGGCGCGACGCCGTTCTGGAATCCGTACAGGGCGTCATCGACCCGGGTCAGGCCGTCGACGCCGATCAGGCTGACGTCGTCCGGAGCCTGCAGCCGCGCCGCCGCGCCGGTCGCCCGGTCGACGCGCCACAGGCCGGAGGAATAGTCGGCCACGATCAGGGCGGCCCCGTCCGGCGTCGCCGCCATCCCCTGCGGCGACCGCATCAGGCCGGCCGGCGTCAGCACCTCCAGCGCCTCGCTTCCGGGGCGCAGCTGCAGCAGGTCGCCGCCGGCGATATGGACGGTTCCATCGGCGGCCAGCAAGACATCGCCGAGCATCTGGTCTCCGCCCGGCGCCGGATAGCGGGCCAGCACCCGGCCGGTGGCCAGGTCGATCTTCAGCAGGGCCGGGGCCGGCCGCGGCGCCTCCGGCGCCAGGCCGTGCACCGCCGGCGGCGCGGGCGAGGTCGCCGCCCACAGGACGCCGGCCGGCGCGTCGAGCGCCAGTCCCAATACGCCGCCGATGGCCGGGTCGGGCGCGAGAAATGGCGAGATCGCGCCCGCGTCGTCCACCGCGAGGATCGTCCGGCCCCGGACCAGCGCCGCCAGCCAGCGCCCGCGCGCCTCGTCCCGGGCTACGCTCTCGACCAGACCGTCGCCGGCGATGGCCGCCACCGCCGTCAGCCGGTCGGCCCCGACCGGCGCGCGATTGACCTCCATGGCGGCGGTCACGGCGTTGAAGCCGGGCTGGCCGGCGAGGGTCGACAGCGCCCGGTCGCCGTCAAGGTTGGCGATGAGTCCGCTGCCGGCATAGCGGCTCAGCAAGGCGATGGCCTGGGCGGGCTGTCCGGCTCCGACCGCCACCCGCGCCCGCATCAGCATCAGGCCGGGGTGGTTGGGAATGCGCCCGGCCGCCTCGGCCAGACGGGCCGACGCGGTCGCCAGATCGCCGGCGCTGGCCGCCGCCACGCCCTCGGCGCGCAATCGCTGGAAGGCGGCGACATCGGTCTCGACGACCTGGGCCGCGGCCGGCGTCGCGGCGCCGAGGCAGAGAATGATGGCCAGACCCGTGGCGACGCGCATGCTGAAGAGCCCCCGATCTCCCGACTATCCGTCAGGGCGGGGGCGTCGCCAAGTCCCTGCCGTCAGGCCACGTGAGGCGTGATGATCCCCAGCGGCAGGGAGGTCACATTCTTCACGCCGCGCGTGACGATGTGGCTCTCGCAGTCCGAGACGATGCCGAGGCTGAGCAGTTTCTCGCGCAGGAACAGGTCGAAGGCGTGCATGTCGGAGGTGATGATCCGCAGCACATAGTCCTCGCGCCCGGTGATGGTGGCGCACTGCACCACCTCGGGCCAGTTGGCGACGGCGGCCTCGAAGACGTTCAGGTTTTCGGTCGACGGCAGGTTCAGCTTGACGATGGCGTAGACCTCGAAATCGAGACCCAGCTTGGCGGCGTCCAGCAGGGTCACCCGCTTGCGGATGAAACCGGTATCCTCCAGTCTCTTGATCCGGCGCCAGCACGGCGAGGCCGACAGGCCGACGCGCTCGGCCACCTCGGCGACCGACAGGCCTGCGTCCTGTTGCAGTATGTCCAGAATTCGGGCGTCTACGGGATCCAGGTCGTCAGCCAAGGCGTTCCTCCGGTTCTTATTATGGCGCAATAAAATACCTCCGATCCGCACAGTGCAAGGTCAAATTCAGGCGAGCCTTGCCGGGCGCCCCGTGCTAAATCGCTCGTTGGAAACGCGGTCGGACCAACCGGACGGCAGGACGGAATGAAGAAGAACAGCCAACCTTTGTCGCTGCGCGTGCCGGAGCCCTCGGGCCGGCCGGGCGATCCGACGGATTTCAGCCATCTGAAGCTGGACCCGGCGGGCGCCGTCGAGCGCCCCGAGGTTTCGACCACACCGTTCGAGATGCGCGATCACGCCTTCCGCCTCGTCCGCGTGCTCGACGATGACGGCCAGGCCGTCGGTCCGTGGAATCCGAAACTGGACGCCGAGACCCTGCGCAAGGGCCTCAAGGCCATGATCCTGACCCGCGCCTTCGACGACCGGATGCATCGCGCCCACCGTCAGGGCAAGACCAGCTTCTATATGAAATGCACCGGCGAGGAGGCCATCGCCGTGGCCCAGGGCATGATCCTGTCGCGCGAGGACATGGGCTTCCCGACCTATCGCCAGCAGGGTCTGCTGATCGCGCGCGGCTATCCGCTGGCGACCATGATGAACCAGATCTATTCCAACGCCGAAGACCCGATCAAAGGGCGTCAGCTGCCGATCATGTATTCGGCCAGGGACTACGGCTTCTTCACCATCAGCGGCAATCTCGGGACGCAGGTGCCCCAGGCGGTCGGTTGGGCCATGGCCAGCGCCTACAAGGGCGACGACAAGATCGCCATCAGCTGGATCGGCGACGGGGCCACGGCCGAGGGCGATTTCCACAACGCCCTGACCTTCGCATCCGTCTACCGCGCCCCGGTCATCCTCAACATCGTCAACAACCAGTGGGCCATCAGCTCCTTCCAGGGCATCGCCGGCGGGCTGGAGACCACCTTCGCCTCCAAGGCCATCGGCTACGGCCTGCCGGCCCTGCGCGTCGACGGCAATGACTTCCTCGCCGTCTGGGCCGCGACCCAGTGGGCCGAGGAGCGGGCCCGCTCGAACCAGGGCGCGACGGTGATCGAGCTGTTCACCTACCGCGGCGCCCCGCACTCGACCTCGGACGATCCCAGCCGCTACCGCCCCGCCGACGAGCAGGACAAATGGCCGCTCGGCGACCCCATCGCCCGGCTGAAACAGCACCTGATCGCGCTGGGCGAATGGTCCGACGACCAGCAGGCCGAGGCCGAGGCCGAGGCCGTCGACCAGGTCCGCGCCGCCGGCAAGGAGTCCGAGGCCATCGGCACCCTGGGCCAGTCGCGCCCCTCGGTGAAGACCATGTTCGAGGAGGTCTATGCGACCGAGGACTGGCGCATCACCGAACAGCGCCGCGAGGTGGGGGTCTGACCATGAGCGAGCAAACCACCTTCACCGAGTCCGACCGCACCGACGGCGTCGAGCCCGACATGGTCGACCAGAACCACGCCCCGAAGTCGGAGGCCCCGACCTCGGGCGTCCAGCCGATGAACATGATCCAGGCGCTGAACTCGGCCCTGCACGTCAAGATGGCCGAGGACCCGAACGTCCTCAGCTTCGGCGAGGACGCCGGCTATTTCGGCGGCGTCTTCCGCGTCACCGACCAGCTGCAGCAGAAGCACGGCCTGACCCGCAGCTTCGACGCCCCGATCAGCGAATGCGGCATCGTCGCCGCCGCCATCGGCATGGGCGCCTACGGCCTGCGCCCGGTCGTCGAGATCCAGTTCGCCGACTACATCTATCCGGCCTACGACCAGATCGTCTCCGAGGCGGCCAAGCTGCGCTATCGCTCGGCCGGCCAGTTCACCAGCCCGATCACCGTGCGCTCGCCCTACGGCGGCGGCATCTTCGGCGGCCAGACGCACAGCCAGTCGCCCGAGAGCCTGTTCACCCACATCGCCGGCCTCAAGGTCGTCATCCCGTCCAACCCCTATGACGCCAAGGGCCTGCTGACGGCCGCGATCGAGGACGACGATCCGGTCATCTTCTTCGAGCCCAAACGCCTCTACAACGGCCCCTTCGACGGCTGGCACCAGAAGCCCGTGTCGCCGTGGAAGACGCAGGCGCTGGCCCAGGTCCCGACCGGCAAATACGTCGAGCCGATCGGCAAGGCGCGGATCATGAAGGAAGGCGCCGACGTCACCATCCTCTGCTACGGCACCATGGTCTGGGTCTCCCTCGCCGGCGCCGAACACGCCGGGGTCGACGCCGAGGTCATCGACCTGCGCACCCTCGTGCCGCTGGACATCGAGACCATCGAGGCCAGCGTGAAGAAGACCGGCCGCTGCGTCATCGTCCACGAAGCGCCGAAAACCTCGGGCTTCGGCGGCGAGCTGTCGGCCCTGGTGCAGGAGCGCTGCTTCTATCATCTCGAGGCGCCGATCGCGCGGGTGACCGGCTGGGACACGCCCTATCCGCACGCCTTCGAGTGGGAATATTTCCCGGGACCCGAACGGGTCGCCACGGCCCTGAAGGCCGTCATGACCGGAGGGCGCTGAGATGGGTCGTTACGTCTTCAAACTGCCCGACGTCGGCGAGGGCACGGCCGAGGCCGAACTGGTCGCCTGGCATGTGAAGGTCGGCGACACGGTCGCCGAGGACCAGATCATCGCCGACATCATGACCGACAAGGCCACGGTCGAACTGACCAGCCCCGTCGCCGGCAAGGTGCTGGCCGCCCACGGCGAACCGGGCCAGCAGCTGGCCGTCGGCTCGCCGCTGGTGGAATTCGAGGTCGAGGGAGAAGGCAATTCTTCTCCCTTCCCCCTCGACGGGGGAAGGGTCGGGGATGGGGGTGCTCGCCCCGCTGCCACCGTTGAGACGCAAAAGGCTCCGTCCGCGCTTTCCGTAGCCGCATCACAACAGCCTGCCTCCAC
>JAHJNW010000121.1 GCA_018820665.1 Alphaproteobacteria bacterium
CGGATTGCGGGCTGCTGACGTCCCATGGCCGTCATGTCCGCCCCGCGTCGGGCCCAGCAATGGACCCGGCGGTGATCCGGCAAGGCCCGAATGCCAGGGCCGCCAGCCGGAGGGCGTGTGGAAAACGACTGCGCGGGGCGGGCTGTCTCGTCGAAACGGTTATCTATCAAAGCCCGGGCGAGGCCCGGCCGCCCCGCCCTCTCCCCACCGCTTGCCCGCAAGCGGCGCAGACTCATGCCTGCTTCTCCCTCCCCGTTCGGGGAGGGATGTCGCCGCGCAGCGGCGACAGGGTGGGGGCGGCCCGGCAAGGCGCTCCCGTCGCCCGGCCGTCCCCACCCGGTCGCTCTTCGCGACCACCCTCCCCGGGACGGGGAGGGGAGAACGGATCCCCACACCCTCGCCCCACACCCCAAATCCTCGTCCCCGGCAGCGACCGTTCGCCACGCCCGCAAAACAGGGAAGCAAATATGCGGAAAATCAACGGCCTAATGCCCTTCTGCACCGCCTTGACCTGCGGGGGTCCCGCCTATAGGTTCCGCGCCGAATTCAGACCCCCTCCGGGGTTCGCCACACGGCGAATCGAGGAGCCTGAGGCCATCATGTCCCTGCCACCGGAATCGCGCGAAGAGGCGATCGCTCGTCTCACCCGAAGCGCATCCGATCTGGAAGCGCGGACGGCCCCGCCGGCCTCTCACGAGGCCGCGGGCATGGCCGTGGCCAATCAGGCCTGGAAGATCGTCGCCGACCTGTTCGGCGGGGTTTTCGTGGGCCTGGCCCTGGGGTTCCTGGCGGACCGGTTCCTCGGAACCACCCCGTGGGGGATTATCGGCGGAGTCCTTCTGGGCTTCGCCCTGTCGATTTACATGGCGCGTCGGACGGCCCACCGGCTGATGGCGCAGGCGAAGGCGGCCGGGGTGGTTCCAAAATCCATCCCGTTCGACGACGAAGAAGACGAGGAGCGATAGGCCCGTGGCCGATCCGATCGAACAGTTCGAGATCCACCCCCTCCCGGGCCTGGACTTCGGTGAAGTGACCCTGCCGGTGGTCGGCGCGGTCAACCTCGCCGTGACCAATTCGCATGTCGCCATGACCCTGGGCTTCGCCCTGGTCGTGCTGTTCCTGACGCTGGTCACCTCCAACGCCCGGGTCGTTCCCGGCCGGCTGCAGGCCGCCGGCGAACAGCTTTTCGGCCTCGTCGACGGCGTCACCGACTCGATCATCGGTCACGACGGCCGCAAATATTTCCCGTTCGTCTTCACCCTGTTCAGCCTGATCCTCGGCATGAACCTGCTGGGCATGTTCCTGACCTTCACCGCCACCTCGCAGCTGGCCGTGACCGGGACCTTCGCCCTGCTGACGATCCTGCTGGTCATCGGCATCGGCTTCGCCAAACACGGCCTCGGCTTCTTCAAGCTCTTCTGGCCGACCAGCGCGCCGCTGCTGATCCGCCCGGTCGTCGGCCTGATCGAATTCCTGTCCTTCCTGCTGCGTCCGATCACCCTCGCGCTTCGTCTGTTCGGCAACATGCTGGGCGGCCACATCGCGCTGAAGATCTTCGCCGGCTTCGTGGTCTCCATGGGCGCCGTCGCCGCTGCCGGGGGCATGGGCCTGTTGGGCCTGCCGGTCGCGGCACTGTCGCTCGGCATGGTGGTCGGCCTGACCGCCCTCGAGTTCCTCGTGGCCTTCCTCCAGGCCTTCGTTTTCGCCGTTCTGGCCAGCATCTATCTCAATGATGTGGTCAACCTGGGTCACGACCACTAAAGCCGGCCCAGCCTTTCAAACCATCCAACCCTGACTGAATAGGACACTCATCATGGAAGCCGAATCCTTCAAATACTTCGGTATTGGCCTGGCCACCCTCGGCATGCTCGGCGCCGGCATCGGCGTGGGCAACATCTTCGGCCAGTTCCTGGCCGGCGCCCTGCGCAACCCGTCGGCCGCCGCCTCGCAAGTCGGCAACCTGTTCGTCGGCGCCGCCCTGGTCGAAGCCCTGGGCATCCTCGCCTTCGTTCTGGGCATCCTGGCCTGGCTGGGCTGATCCAGCGATTTCGCTGAGCGACGGCGGGAGCGGGCCTGATCGGTCCGCCTCGCCGTCGTCGCCTTTTCCAGACCCAACGGACTTCTGATGGCCCCCACCCCTATTGATCCGCATGGCGTAGACGCCCACGCGACGACCGCGGCCGAAGGCCACGGCGGCGGAGGCGGCCTGCCGCAGTTCGAAACCCAGTACTGGTTCGGCCAGATCGTCTGGCTGCTGATCCTGTTCGCCATCCTCTACCTGCTGATCAGCAAGGTGTTCGCGCCGCGCCTGCGCCGCGTGATGGATGAGCGGACCGCCACCATTTCCGGCGCCGTCGCCTCCGCCCGTCAGGTCCAGGCCGAGGCCGCCGGCCAGGCCGAG
>JAHJNW010000122.1 GCA_018820665.1 Alphaproteobacteria bacterium
GCCGAATATTTCCGCGACGAAGAGGGCAAGGATGTCCTGCTGTTCGTCGACAACATCTTCCGCTTCACCCAGGCCGGTTCGGAAGTGTCCGCCCTGCTGGGCCGCATCCCCTCGGCCGTGGGCTATCAGCCGACGCTGGCCACCGAGATGGGCAATCTGCAGGAGCGCATCACCTCGACCAAGAAGGGCTCGATCACCTCGGTCCAGGCCATCTACGTTCCCGCCGACGACCTGACCGACCCGGCCCCGGCCGCCTCGTTCGCCCACCTTGACGCGACCACCGTGCTGAGCCGCGACATCGCCGCCCAGGCCATCTTCCCGGCCGTCGATCCGCTGGACTCGACCTCGCGGATCATGGACCCGCTGGTGATCGGCGACGAACACTACCAGGTCGCCCGTTCGGTCCAGGAAGTGCTGCAGTCGTACAAGGCGCTGAAGGACATCATCGCCATTCTGGGCATGGACGAGCTGTCGGAAGAGGACAAGCTGGTCGTCTCGCGCGCCCGCAAGATCCAGCGCTTCCTGTCGCAGCCCTTCTTCGTGGCCGAGCAGTTCACCAACGCCCCGGGCAAGTTCGTGTCGCTGGAAGACACCATCCGCTCGTTCAAGGGCATCGTCGCCGGCGAATACGACCACCTGCCGGAAGCGGCCTTCTACATGGTCGGCGCCATCGAGGAAGCCGTCGAGAAGGCCCAGAAGCTGGCCGCGGACGCCGCGTAATGGCCGGCAAGCTCAGCTTCTCGCTGGTCTCGCCCGAGCGCGAGGTCTTCACCGGCCTTGTCGACCAGGTCGACGCCCCGGGCGTCGAGGGCGATTTCGGCGTCCTCGCCGACCATGCGCCGTTCATGACGGCCCTGCGCGAAGGCGTGGTCACCATCATCGACGGCGGTTCGCGGCGGCAGTTCGAGGTGCACGGCGGCTTCGCCGACGTCACCCCGGCCGGCCTGACCATCCTGGCCGAACAGGCCGCGGAAGTGCCGGCGGTCTGAGTCGTCGCGATGGCGGGTCCGGCTCTGGTCCTGCTGTTGGCGCAGATCGCGGCCGTCGCCGGCCCGGTCCTCTGCATTCTTCTGGTCCGGCGGTTGCTGCGCAGCCGCCGGATTTTTCTTGCCTGGAGCGTGGCCGGAGTCGTCGCCGCGGGCTGGGTCCTCGGCGTCTGGGCCTTCATGGTCGAGCCCGCGAGCCTGACCGTTCGCCATGTGACGGTCGAGAGCGCGACCTGGCGCGGGCCGCCGCTGCGCATTGGCATTATCTCCGACACCCATGTCGCGGCGCCGCACACGGACGTGGCCCGCATTCGCAAGCTGGTCGGGCGGATGAACGCGGAACGTCCGGATGTGGTCGTCCTGCTGGGCGACTATGCCGGCGGGCATGAGCCGGCGTCGGTCCGGGCCGCGCCCGAGTCTTCCGAGATACTGAGGGGCGTGGACGCCTTCGAAGGGCTGTCGAGTCCGCTGGGGACGTGGGGCGTGCTCGGCAACCACGACTCCTGGTTCGACGATGCCGCCATCGCCGCCGCTCTTGGTCGGGCGGGCGTGCGGGTGCTCGACAATCGCGCGGCGCGCGTGGAACGGCCGGGCGCAAACTTCTGGATCGCGGGTCTGGCCGACATGCATTCCCCGCGCGAAGGTCCGATGGTCGAGCGGACCCTCGGCCAGGTGGCCGATGACGCGCCGGTGATCGTTCTGACGCACTGGCCCGATCCCTTCAGCGAGGTCCCGCCGGGGGTCGCCCTGACCCTGGCCGGCCACACCCATTGCGGGCAGGTGGTGCTTCCGCTCGTCGGTCGACTGGTGCACGCGTCCAAGGCCTCCGAACGCTGGGCGTGCGGCCTCTACGACGAAGGCGGGCGCAAGCTGTTCGTCACCGGCGGGGTCGGCGTGTCGATCCTTCCGGTGCGGTTCCGCGCGCCGCCGGAGATCGTGATCCTCACACTTCGTGCGCCCACGCTTGACCCCCGCGCCGAAGGTCCTAGATAGCCCTTCGCAAGACGAGGCCACGTCCTCGCTCCCGCGCCGACCCCGTGTCGGAGGGACCAAGTCCGGGACGGCCCGGCCCTTTGCGAGGAGGGCCGAGCCATGGCCTGGACGTATCTGATCATCGCCGGACTGCTGGAAATCGTCTGGGCCTATTTCATGAAACAGTCGGAGGGCTTCACCCGGCTGTGGCCGAGCGTGGCGACGCTGGGCTTCATGGCGGTCAGCTTCGGCCTGCTGGCGCTGGCGATGAAGTCGCTGCCGATGGGCACCGCCTATGTGGTGTGGACCGGGATCGGGGCGGTCGGGGCCTTCATCGTCGGGGTGGTGTTCCTGCAGGAGCATCTGAGCCCGATGCGGGTGGCGGCGGCGCTGCTGGTGCTGGCCGGGCTGGTGTTGTTCCGGCTGGCGCCGGGGGAGTGATTAGTGGCTAGTGATTAGTGGCTGGCCGGCGCCGGCGTGGCGGGGCTGCCCGCGCCGCCCTTCCGCTGGCGGTCGGGCGGGAATCACTAGCCACTAGCCACTAGCCACTAGCCACTATTGCCGGAGAGCCGGGATGCTGGAGCTCAGACCGAACTGCGAATGCTGCGATCGGGACCTGCCGTTCGACAGCGCCGAGGCGCGCATCTGCACCTTTGAATGCACCTTTTGCGCGGCCTGCGTGGACGGGGTGTTGAGGGGCGTCTGCCCGAACTGCGGCGGCGGGTTCGTCCCGCGGCCGATCCGGCCGGCGCGGCTGATGGCGAAATATCCGGCGTCGGAGACGCGGGTGGTGAAGCCGGAAGGGTGCCGCGCGGCCTAGCGGCTCAGGTGATGAGCGGCGCGAACAGGGCGACGACCTGTTCGTAGGTCTCGCGCTTGAAGGGGACGACGAGGTCGGGGGCGTCGGCGAGGGAGCCCCAGCGCCAGGCGTCGAACTCGATCTCGCCATGGGCTTCGAGGTCGATCTCGGACTCCTCGCCGGTGAAGCGGAAGGCGAACCATTTCTGTTTCTGGCCGGCCCAGCCGCGCGCCTGTTTCGAGCCGCCGTAGTCGGCCGGGAAGGCGTAGGCGATCCATTCGATGGATTTGGCCAGCAGCTCGACCGAGGTGACGCCGGTTTCCTCGAACAACTCTCGACGGGCGGCGGCCTCGAAGTCCTCGCCGTCATCGACGCCGCCTTGCGGGAATTGCCAGTTGTGCGGGCCCGGGGTGTTGGCGCGGCGCCCGTACCAGACCCGGCCGTCGGGGTGGAACAGGACGACGCCGACGTTGGGGCGGTAGCGGGAGAGATCGGTCATGGGTGAGGCATCAGGCAGCAGGCAGCAGGCAGCAGGGAAGAAGAGGATTGTTGCTTAGCGCAGACGCGCGACCCTGTCCTGCTGCCTGCTGCCTGCTGCCTGCTGCCTACCGTCCCGGCCGGTTCGCCAGGGCCGACGCCGGGGCCAGCTGCAGGCCGCGGGCTTCGAGGCCGGCGGTCCAGCGGGCGGCGGCCTCGACGGTGACGGGATAGCTGAAGCCCGTGCCGAGGGCCTGGCCGCGCGCCTTGGCGAGGGCCTCCAGCGCGGTGAGCTGGCCCATGATGGCGGTGGGCGTCTGCTGCTGGTCGACGATGCGGTTGGCGCTGGCGCGGGCCCAGGCGCCCGGGCGGCGGCTCATCGAGCCGTCGTCGAGGAAGGCCACGCCGCGTTGGCGCAGCACGGTCATGAAGGCGGTCACGCCCTCGTCCGAGGTCATGAACTGGTCGCCGAGGTAGTTGGTGACGCCGAAATAGCCGGTGGCGCGACCCAGCAGCCAGTTCATCTTGGCCTGGATGTCGGCGGCGTCGGCGTTGGCCAGCAGGGTGTAGGGGCCGGGGTCGTTGGCCGGGTAGCCAGTCGGCTCCATCGGCATCTCCAGCATGACCTCATGGCCCTGGGCGCGGGCGAGGTCGATCCAGCCCTGCAGGCCTTCGGCATAGGGGACGAAGCTGAGGGTGACCTCGGCCGGCAGGCGTTCGATGGCGGCGCGGGTGGTGACGGCGTTGAGGCCGAGTCCGCCGACGATCAGGGCGACGCGCGGATTGCCGTTGGCGACGAAGGGCCGGGCGTAGGCCTGGGCCGGGACGCGGCCGTCGGCGGCGATGCGCGGCAGGGGGCCGTCCGGGCCCGGCTGGCTCAGGCCGGCGATCGGGGCTTGCGGCAGCGGGCGGGCGGCGACGCGCGGGGCGGTGACCGGGGCGCCCGCGCCCGAGACGGTGGCGCCGTCGGGCAGGGTGATGACCGCCTCGCCCGTCAGGGAGGCGTCGGCGCCGTCGGCGGTCAGGTCCTGGTACAGGCCCGAGCCGTCCAGCGAAAAGGCTTCCAGCCCGGTCGGAACGACGGCGGCGGGGGCGGCGGCCGCAGGGCGGTTGAGGGCGACGCGGGCCGAGGGGGCCCCGGCGCGGGGGTCGCCGAGCACAGTGACGAACAGGGCGGCGGCGCCCAGCAGCAGAACCCCGGCCCCGGCGACGGCCACCGGCGGCTTCTTCGCCACGCGGACCAGACGGTCGAGGGTTCCGCCCATGGGGCGGCGGACGGGCGGAGCGCCCGCGGTGGCGGCGAGAACGGACTGGCGCTTGGCGAACATGGGCAAGGAACTGGGCGCTCGAACGGGGGTCCGCGGGACGGACTCCTTCGGCGCCCACATTGGCCCGGCGTCGGTTAAGAAAGCCTAACGGGGTGTTAGGCATGCTTGAGGTAGGGATGAGGGATGAGGGATTAGGGATTAGGGATGAGGGATTAGGGATTAGGGATTAGGGATGAGGACTGGAGGTGAGGCCCAGGATGAGGGCCCGCGCCGAGCGTGCGAGCCAAGGCCTGGAGCCCGCCCATCTCCCCTAATCCCTCATCCCTAATCCCTCATCCCTCATCCCTCGCCTCACGGCGTCTCCGCACCCTCCGGCGCCTCCACCGCCGCCATGGCGGTCGCGCCCGGGGCGGTGACGACGATGCCTTCGGGGGCGGCGGCCAGTCGGGTCAGCTCGCCGCCGGCGCGCAGCAGGTCGAAGGCGCGCTCCAGCTGGTAGTCCTTGTCCTTGTCATAGGACTCGCCCGGGGCCTCGTGCGGGATGTGCGGGCCCTTGCGCTCGGCGCCGATGGAGGCGTCGAGGGCGGTGGCGTAGGCGGCCTCGGAATAGATGAAGTTGGAGCGCGAGACGATGCGCGCCTCGGCCTCGGAGCGGGCCACCTCGAGGTCGGGCTCGATGCCGATCTTCTGGATCGAGGCGCCGGACGGCGTGTAGTAGCGCGCCGTGGTGATCGACAGGGCGCCGTCGGCCCCGCCCCGCATCGGGATGACGCTCTGCACCGACCCCTTGCCGAAGCTGGTCAGGCCGAGGACGGTGGCGCGCCGGTGGTCCTGCAGGGCGCCGGCGACGATCTCCGAGGCCGAGGCCGATCCATAGTTGATCAGCACCACCACCGGCAGGCCGCCGGTCAGGTCGCCCGGGGTCGCGGCGTAGCGCAGGATCTGCTCGGGCCGGCGGCCGCGCTGGCTGACGATCTCGCCGCGCTCGAGGAAGGCGTCGGACACCGCGATGGCCGCGTCCAGCAGGCCGCCGCCGTTGTTGCGCAGGTCGAGGACATAGCCCTTGAGGGCCGGGTTCTCGGCCTTGAGGCGGGCGATGGTCTCGGTCAGTTCGCGGCCGGTGTTCTCGTTGAAGGTCGAGACGCGCAGCACGCCGTGGTCGCCCTCGACGCGGCCGGTGACGGATTCGATCTTGATGATCTCGCGGGTCAGGACGACCTCGTTCGGCTCTTCGCCGTCGCGCAGGAAGGTGACCTTGATCGAGGTGCCGGCGGCGCCGCGCAGTTTTTCCGAGACCTGGCTGACGGTCAGGCCGGTCGCGTTCTGGCCCTCGATGGCCGAGATGACGTCTCCGGCCTGGACGCCGGCGCGGGCGGCGGGGCCGCCGTCCATCGGCGAAATGATCTTCACCATGCCGCCCTCGGACGAGATGGTCAGGCCGACGCCGGAATACTGGCCCTCGGTGCGCTCACGCAGCTCGCTGTAGGCCTTGAGCGGCATATAGGCGGAGTGGGGGTCGAGGGCGGTCATCATGCCCTGCAGGGCGGCCTCGATCAGCTTCTTGTCGTCGACCGGCACGACATAGTCGCGCTCGACCGTGGCGAGGGCGTCGCCGAACAGGCCGATCAGGCGGAAGGCCTCGTTGCGCGGGGTCTGGCCGGCGGTCGTGGCGGCGCCCAGTCCGACCACGGTGGCGGCGGCGGCGCCGATCATCAGCAACTTGCGCATACGGTTCTTGTTTCCGGCGGGCCGCGGAGACGGCCCGAATGTCTGCAATTACGAGGCTTCCGGCGACCAAATCGTGTCCGATCGTCGGTTCCCCGATAAAATCAGCGTCATCGGGGGATGGGAAGGGGATTCGCTCGGAGGGGTCTAGGGTCTAGGGTCTAGGGTCTAGGGTCTAGGGTCTAGGGTCTAGGGATTAGGGATTAGGGATTAGGGATTAGGGATTAGGGGGCTGGTCTTCGAGAGCCAGACCTGCGGCCCTAGCCCCTAGCCCCTAGCCCCTAGCC
>JAHJNW010000123.1 GCA_018820665.1 Alphaproteobacteria bacterium
CCACGCCGACGCCCCGGCACGCCCGCGCCGTCAGACTGCCCGGCAGGCGGGTGCTGGCGTCGCCGCAGGCCCGACCGACCTGCGCCTGGCTCAGGTTGCGGGCGCGGCTCAGGTCCGTGCCCCGGATGTCGGTGCGGTTCATCTCGGCGTCGTCGAAGTCCGCGCCGATGAAGTTGCCGCCCGTCAGCCGCGCCCCGTTCAGCGTCGCATCCGAGAAGTCGGCCCCGCGGAAATCGCCGTTCGACAGGTTGGACATGCTGATGTCGGAGTCCGAAAAGTCCGCCCCCCGCGCGCTCACATTGGCGAGGGTCACGGCCACCATTTCCGCGTTGCTGAGATCCGCGCCGCCCAGCACCGCCCCGTTCATATTGACGCTGACCAGCTCGGCGCCTGACAGATCGGCGTTGCTGAACCGGGCGCGCACCAGCGAGGCTCCGGCCGCGTCGATGCCGGACAGGCTGGCGTTGCTGAAATTGGCGTCGCTGAAATTGCCGCCGACCAGGGTCGCGCCGTCCAGATCAGCCCGGCTGAAGTCGCTGCCCGAGAAGTTGGAGCCCATCAGTTCGGCCCCGCGCAGATCAGCGCCGACCAGGGTGGCGTTGGTGAAGCTGGCGCCGTGGAAGGCGGCGCCGGTCAGGTCCCGGCCCGACAGTTCGCAGCGGTTGCAGGACCCGCCCAGCGACACCATTCGGGCCACGTCGCGATCCTGGAAGCCATACTGCAGCCGGACCTCGGCCGCCGCGGGGCTCGCGGCCACCGCAACCATGGCGGCGGTCGCGGCGAGGCCGGCGGTCGTGAGGCGGCGGATCAGGGTCGGGGCGATCTGGGTCACGCTCCGGTTTTGCGGCCAAAGCCCCGCAAACCCTACTTAATTCGCGGTAAGGTGCATGGCGCGGATGCGCCGGATCAGCAGCGGGGGATGCTCAGTCCGCGCGGCAATTGCGTCGCCTCGTCGCCACAGGCCCGGTTGAGCCGGCTCTGGCTCAGACCCGTGGCCCGCTGCAGCGAGGCGCCGCCGAAATTCGCGCCATCCAGCGTCGCGCCGCTGAAATTCGCGCCATCCAGATAGGCGCCGACGAAGCTGGCGTTGGTCAGGTCGGCGCCGGCGAAGCTGGCGTTCGAGAAGACGCCGCCATACGCCTCGACGTTCCGCAGATCGGCGTTGGAGAAACGCGTCCGGTTCATCACGACGAGGCTGAGATCGGCCTGCCTCAGTCGGGCCCCGCTGAGATTCAGTCCGCGGACCTCAAGGCCGGAGAAATTGCCCTGGAACAGATTGCAGCCGGCGCAGCTGGCCCCACCGCGCACCCGGGCGATCTGACCCGCGTTCTGGGCGAGGGCCGGCAGGGCCGCGGCAGCGGCGGTCAGGACGATGACGGCGGTCAGGAAAGGCTTCATGGCAGGCTCCGTAGCTTGCGCCCGGCGGTGCAAGTTCCACGCCATGATGCGCCGTAATCGTTGATTATCCCTGCATGGACGGGGCCGCCCCGCAGGTGTCGCAGATCCAGCCGGCCCCACGCTGCTGCAGTGTGAAATCACCACAGGCGGGGCAGGCGATGGCCTCGGTGACCTGCGGAGGCGGGGACAGGGGCTCGCGCTTCTGGCCGAACGGCAGGACGACGAGGTTGTCGGGCGCCGCGCCGCGGGCGAAGCCCTTGGAGATGAACCGCGCCGCCGGAACCGTCCCGGCCGCGCTATCCTCGCCCGCGCCGCTACCGAGGCCATCGGCGTTCAGCCCTTCAGGATCGGCGTTGGCCAGCTCGTGCCGGTCCAGATACGAGACGCCCAGCTCGCGGAAGATGTAGTCGAGGATGGAAGTCGCCGAGCGGATCGAATCGTTGCCCGTCACTCGGCCCGCCGGCTCGAACCGGGTGAAGACGAAGGCGTCGACGAACTCGTCCAGCGGCACGCCATACTGAAGGCCGATCGAGATCGCGATGGCGAAATTGTTCATCAGCGACCGGAAGGCGGCGCCTTCCTTGTGCATGTCGATGAAGATCTCGCCCAGTTCGCCGTCGTCGTACTCGCCGGTGTGGATATAGACCTTGTGTCCGCCGACGGCGGCCTTCTGGATGTAGCCCTTGCGGCGGTCGGGCAGTTTGCGCCGGGTGCGATCCCGCTCCACGACCTTTTCGATCACGCGCTCAACCGCCCGGGTCTCCGGCTCCGGCCGGCGCTCACGCGCGGACCCGGTGTCCGGAAGATCGAGGAAACGCCCGGATGGCGCGGGCCCGCGGCGCAGCCGCACGGCCCGACGTCCGGCGCGGGCGACTTCGCCAAGGTTTCGGATCGCCTGTGTCGGAGTCGTGCGCCAGCCCAGCTCGAGCGGCGCGACATCCGGCGCGAGACTGTGGAGGTCCAGGACATCGCGCAGACGGGCTTCGAACGCCGCCGGGTCCGCCAGCACGGGCCACAGCGCGGCGGGCGCTTCGGACCACCCCGACAGGTCGCCATGCCCGAAGGCCCAGGCCCCGGCCTCCGCGACGGCTTCCGGCGTGAAGTCGAGCCGAAGCAGCAGATCGCCGACCTCACCGTCCTCGACGCCGAGAACGTCCCGCAGAAAGCCGGTGTCCAGCACCGGGGCGCAGAAGGCATCTTCCAGCCTTTCCACCCGGGCCAGCGCCATCTCGACCGCTTCCAGCTCCAGATCGGTGAAGCCGCGCGCCCGCAGCGCCGCATGATCGACGCCCGGCGCGCCGGACAGGGTGCGCCGTCCCAGCAGCCTGCGCTCCGCCGCCTCCACGTCGCCGCCGGCCCGGGCGATCGCCGTCCCCAGGGCAGGACGTAGGCGAGACTCCACCTCGCCGTCGCAGGTTTCGAACGCGTCCACGGCGGCGAACGGCGTCAGGCCCAGCCGCAGGTTGGCGCAGGCGTCGTCGACGAACAGGGTCGGGGGTCGGCAGCCGTCCATGACCAGCCGCGCCAGGTCCGCGGCGAGCGCCTCTGCGTCGTCGATGTCTCCCGCGACCGCCACATCGGCCAGCCCGCCGAGGCCGACGGCGGGCCGGACAGGCGCGTACGCCTCCGCCCAAAGATCGACGAGGGCGGTCAGGGCTCCCGCGAACTGATCGCCAGCGACGGCGTGCACCGCGGGAAGCGACAGCAGCACGGCCGGTCCCGTTGAGGCCTCCGCCAAGACGTCGGCCGTGTCTCCGTCGAAGGTGAGGATCAGGTCTCCATCCATCGCTGAACGGGCAGCCAGCTGGGCGACCGGCGCGCCAGAGGCGACCAGATGGCGGTCGACGAGGGCGACCAATGGGGGGAAGTCCGGTTGGGCGAGCGGAGCGACCTCGTACGTCTCCCCCGCTACGGCGCGAACAATGTCAGCGTCCGAGGCACCGGCGCGGCGGGCGGCCACGGCGGACCGGGCCAAGGCGGGGTTTCGGCTCGGATCGGCGCAATCCGCCGGTGAACCTTCGCAGCGATCGACGGCGTCGGCGATGGCGCGCAGCGAAGCGGCGGCGGTCTCCACGGCGGTCGCGGCCAGCCGGGCGGCGCGCCGACGGGCTGTCTCGGCGCCGAGCGTCTTGCCCGAGGCGGGGTCGGACAGGTCAAGGCGTCCCGGGGCGATCTTCAGCGGGGTCGCGGGCGTAGCGAGACCGAGCAGGAGGGTGGCCGCCAGCTCGTCCGCCGCGACGCCCTCCAGCCCCAGTCGGGCCGCGAACAGGGCGGCGGCGTCGGCGAGCGGGTCCTCGCCGCCGGCGTCGAACCCTTCGGCCTCGGCCCAGTCCAGCCACGCCTCGACCTGGACATTGCTCCAGGCCTCAGGCGCATGGATGGCGACGATGCGGTCGGGTCGCTCGATTTCACGCCGGGGACGGCGGGAAACGGCGGCAAGCAGGGCGAAGCGGATCGGCGGGCGCATGCGGCGGTCTCGGCGGGGCTTCGCTTGATGCTAGCCGCGTTTGGCGTATTCGCAATACATCTGGCGTGGATGGGGCGGGTTACCCCCAAGATGTTGAGTGAACGGGCGTCCGCGCCGCGCTGGACGGACGGCCGCAAGGTTTCTATGATCACGCCAATGTCGCCGGCCCTCCGCGCGCGACCCGTAACGAGTGGAATCCCCGACGTGCTAGGCAAGATCTTCGGCTGGACCAGCGGCGCGACCCTCGGCACGCTATTCACCATCGCCAAGCGGGGCGAACCGGTCGGTACGGATGAGTTCGGCAACCGCTATTACCAATCGCGCGATACGACCAGCTACGACGGTCGGCGTCGGCGCTGGGTGGTCTATAACGGCTATGCCGACGCTTCGAAGGTGCCGCCGGACTGGCACGGCTGGCTGCACTACACCTTCGACGAACTGCCGTCCGAGCATCCCTTGCCGCGCCGCGCGTGGGAAAAGGACCACCTGCCGAACCTGACGGGTACGCCCATGGCTTGGCGACCGCAGGGCTCGCTCGCCGCCGAAGGCCAGCGCCCGGCCGCGACCGGCGACTACGAGGCCTGGCGCCCCGAATGAAGCGCTCTGTCGCCATCCTGACAGGCGTCGCCTCCCTGGCCCTGCTGGCCTCGGGCGCGGTGGTGGCGTCGGCGCTGAACGACATGCCGCAGGACGCCCAGCCGGTCACGAGCCCGACGGCTGACCTGAATCGTCAGGCGAGCCCGACGCCGCAGCCCGCGCCTCCCGTTCCTCAGGAACCCGCGCCGGAGGCCGCCCCGGCCCCGTCCGCGCCGGTGGCGATCACGCCGCCCGCTCCTGTGATCGTTGTCGCCGAGGAGCCCGCGGCGGAAGAGGACGAGGAGTCCGAAGAGGCGGAAGAGACGCGCGTCGAGGCCCCGGCCGAGCCGGTGGCGACGCCCGGACGGCGTCAGCGTCGGCGGGTCGCCATCGTCGAGGCGGTCGACAAGATCACCGCGGAATCGATGCGGTTCGAGGTTGAGGTCGGCGGACGGCCGGTGCGTTTCCAGAAGACCCTGATCTTCACCGCCAAGGCCTGCGAGGTCTCGGCCCCTGATGAGTTGGTCGAGGATTCGATCGCCTATCTGGAGGTCAGCGTCCAGCCGCGGGGCATGCTGCAATCGTCGTCGCCGCGGCAGATTTTCCGGGGCTGGATGTTCGCCTCGGCGCCCGCCGTCAGCGGGCTGCAGCACCCGATCTATGATGCCTGGGTGGTGGGCTGCAAGGCGTAGGCGACCGCCTCCGAGCCGCTCATCGGCTGGAACAGCGACGCCGTGTCGGGTTGGACGGTCCGGGCGGCCCGCAGCAGCCCGAGATACGCGGCTTGGGGCGTCTCCACCGCGCCGAACTGGCTCAGATGCGTGGTCAGGAACTGGGCGTCCAGCAGGCGCCAGCCGCCGCGCTTGAGACGCGCCACCAGATGGACCAGCGCCACCTTGGAGGCGTCGCGTTCGCGGCTGAACATGCTCTCGCCGAAGAAGGCGCCGCCGAGGGTGACGCCGTAGAGGCCGCCGACGAGGCTTTCACCCTGCCAGCACTCGACCGACCGGGCGTGGCCGCAGGCGTGGAGTTCGGCGTAGAGGCGGCGGATCGGGCCGTTGATCCAGCTGTCCTCGCGGCCCGGCCCGGGGGCGGCGCAGGCGTCGAGCATGGCGGCGAAGGCGGTGTCGATGCGGACCTCGAAAAGGTCGCTTCGGACCGTGCGTTTCAGCCGGGTGGGGATGCGGAAGCCGTCGAGGGGGATGACGCCGCGCTGGTCGGGTTCGACCAGAAAGACCCGGGGGTCGTCGCGGCCTTCGCCCATGGGGAAGACGCCTTTGGCGTAGCAGTTCAGCAGTTCGTCGGGGCCGAAACCGCCGAAGGGACCGCTGGCGCTGAAGCCGGGTTCTTCCACGGTCCCTAGGCGTCGCCCTTCTGGCGTTTGGCCCAGTTCTCCAGCCAGTGGATGTCGTAGTCGCCGGACAGGATGTCGGGCTCCTGCAGCAGTTTCTGGAACAGGGGGATGGTGGTGTCGATGCCGCCGATGACCATCTCGTTCAGGCTGCGCTTGAGGCGGGCGATGCATTCCTCGCGGTCGCGGCCGTGGACGATCAGCTTGCCGATCAGGCTGTCGTAATAGGGCGGGATCGAATAGCCGGCGTAGATGGCGCTATCCAGCCGCACGCCCAGGCCGCCGGGGGCGTGGAAGTCGGTGATGGTGCCGGGCGAAGGAGTGAAGGTCTCGGCGTTCTCGGCGTTGATCCGGCACTCGATCGAGTGGCCGGTGAACTTGACCTCGTCCTGGGTGAACGACAGCGGCAGGCCGGCGGCGATGCGGATCTGCTCGCGCACCAGGTCGACGCCGGTGATCATCTCCGTCACCGGATGCTCGACCTGCAGCCGGGTGTTCATCTCGATGAAGAAGAACTCCCCGTCTTCCCAGAGGAATTCGATGGTGCCGACGCCGAGGTAGCCGATGGCGGCGATGGCCCTGTTGACGGTCTCGCCGATGGCGACGCGTTCGGCCGCGGACAGGGCGGGCGAGGGGGCCTCTTCCATGACCTTCTGGTGGCGGCGCTGCAGGGAGCAGTCGCGCTCGCTGAGGTGGACGACATTGCCGTGGCTGTCGGCGATGACCTGAAGCTCGATGTGGCGCGGCTTCTGGAGGTAGCGCTCCATATAGACGGCGCCGTTGCCGAAGGCGGCGGTGGCTTCTGACTGGGCGGTCTGGACGGCCTCGACCAGGTCGTCGGCGGTCAGGGCCACCTTCATGCCGCGTCCGCCGCCGCCAGCGGCGGCCTTGACGATCAGGGGGAAGCCGATGGTTTTCGAGGCTTCGATCGCGGCCTCGATGGTCTCGACCTCGCCGGCCGAGCCGGGCACGCAGGGGATGCCGGCTTCCAGCACCGACTGTTTGGGGGTGATCTTGTCGCCCATGACCCGGATATGCTCGGGCTTGGGCCCGATGAAGGTCATGCCGTGGGCCTCGACGATCTCGGCGAAGCGGGCGTTCTCGGACAGGAAGCCGTAGCCGGGGTGGATGGCCTGGGCGCCGGTGATCTCGGCCGCGGCGATGATCGACGGGATGTTGAGGTAGCTCTTGGCCGCCGGCGCCGGGCCGATGCAGACGCTCTCGTCGGCCAGCCGCACCCACATGGCGCCGCGGTCCGCCTCGGAGTGCACGGCGACGGTGGAGATGCCCATCTCCTTGCAGGCGCGGTGGATGCGCAGGGCGATTTCGCCGCGGTTGGCGATGAGGACCTTGGTGAACACGGCCTAGGCTTCCAGCAGGACGAGGGCCTCGCCGAACTCGACCGGCTGCGCGTCGCCGACGAGGACCTCGACCACGACGCCGTCGCGGGGGGCCTGGATCGGGTTCATCGTCTTCATGGCCTCGACGATCAGCAGGGTCTGGCCCTTCTTGACCTTGTCGCCGACGCTGATGAAGGGCGGGGCCTCGGGCGAGGCCTGCAGATAGACGGTGCCGACCATGGGCGACTTCACCTCTTCGCCCTGTTTGGCGACGATGGTGGCGGGATCGGACGGCATGGAGGCGGGAGCGGCGGCCGACGGAGCGGGCGCGGCGGCATGGGCCACCGGCGCCGGGGCGTACTGCATCGGCGCGGCCATGGTGATCTCGCGGGCGACGCGGATCTTCAGATCGCCGCGCTCGACCTCGATCTCGGTCAGGTCGGTGTCGTTCAGGATGTCGGCGAGGCCGCGCACCAGGGCGGTGTCGATCTCGTCGTTCTTGAGCTTGGGCGCGGACGTCTTGGAATCGGCCATGGGTGTCTCTTGCTGCGTTCTAAACCGAACGGTCGGCGGCGGCGCGATGTTCCTGCGCCAGCCGGAGGGCGGCCTTGACGGCCAGTTCGTAGCTGTAGGGGCCAAAGCCCGAAACCACGCCGGCGGCGACCGGCGAAACATAGGAGCGGTGGCGGAAGCGTTCGCGCGCCGCGGGGTTGGACAGGTGGCATTCGACGATCGGGATCGTCAGGGTCTTGAGGGCGTCCAGCAGGGCCACCGAGGTGTGGCCGTAGCCGGCGGGGTTGAGGACCACGGCCGAGGCCTGTTCGCGGGCCTCGTGGATCCAGTCGATCAGTTCGCCCTCGTGGTTGGTCTGGCGAAAGACCACGGCGGCGCCATCGGCGGCGCGTTCGCACAGGGCCTGGACGTCGGCCAGGGTCTCGCGCCCATAGATGTCGGGCTCGCGCACCCCAAGCAGGTTGAGGTTCGGGCCGTTCAGGACGTAGAGGACGGGGGTGTCGGGCATTGCGCTCGCGGAATGGACGGTCCGACCGGAATCGGACCGGCCTTTTAGCTGAGGCGGGACGGTAATCAAACCGTCCGCCGTGAGAGAGTGACGTAACGTCATGCGTATTCAGGTCAATGGCGAACCCCGGGAGGTTGCGGCGGCGACGGTTCTGGCCCTCGTCGAGGAGCTTGGGCTGGACGTGCGCAAGGTGGCGGTGGAGCGCAATCTGGAGATCGTGCCGCGGTCGCTGCATGCGACCACAGCGCTGGCCGAGGGGGACCGGGTGGAACTGGTGCAGTTCGTCGGCGGGGGGTGAGCATGGGCTGGAAGGACGACGCCTTTCTGCAGTGGGCGGTTTTTCTGCTCAACTACGCCGATCCCGACGAGACGCGCCAACACGTGGTTCTGGCGGATGATCTGATGGCGCATCAAGGTGATCGCGCTAGCCTGGGTCGGGCCGCCGACCGGCTGGCGGCGCTCCGCGACGATCAGACGATCAGCAACGCCGAGATCAAAGGGCTGCTGAACCGGGCCTCTGGCAAGACCTGGGGGATCGAGTACGACCGGGTGCTCGAGCCAAGGGAATTTGTCGCGGAATTGGAGCGGGCGGTGCGGGATTATCTTCGACGGCGGCCGGACCTCCGCTAGAAGGCGCTCATGACCCAGACTGCTTCCAAAGACACCTGGACCGTCGCCGGACGGATCTTCAACAGCCGGCTGATTGTCGGCACCGGCAAATATGCGGACTACGCCCAGAACGCGGCGGCGGCCGAGGCGGCGGGGGCGGAGATCGTCACCGTGGCGCTGCGGCGGGTCAATCTGTCCGACCCGAGCCAGCCGATGCTGGTCGATCATGTGAAGCCCGAGCGGTTCACCTTCCTGCCCAACACCGCCGGCTGTTTCACCGGCGAGGACGCGGTGCGGACCCTGCGGCTGGCGCGCGAGGCCGGCGGCTGGAACCTGGTCAAGCTGGAGGTGCTGTCGGACACGGCGCACCTGTATCCGGACATGGTCGAGACGCTGCGGGCGCTGGACCTGCTGGTCGCCGACGGCTTCGACGTCATGGTCTATTGCACCGACGACGTGGTGATGGCGAAGCGGCTGGAGGACGCGGGCGCCGCGGCCATCATGCCGGCGGCGGCGCCGATCGGCTCGGGCCTGGGCATCCAGAACCGGGTCAATATCCGGCTGATCGTCGAGGGGGCCGGGGTGCCGGTGCTGGTCGACGCGGGGGTAGGCACGGCCTCGGACGCGACCATCGCCATGGAGCTGGGCTGCGACGCGGTGCTGATGAACACGGCCATCGCCGGGGCGAAGGATCCGATCCGGATGGCCAGCGCGATGAAGCATGCGGTGATCGCCGGGCGCGAGGCCTATCTGGCCGGGCGGATGGCGAAGCGGATGTACGCCAGCGCCAGTTCGCCGATGGCGGGGTTGATCTAGGAGCCCTGGGGGCGAAACGGACTCGAAAAATTGGGTCCGATGAGTCCGGAGAGTCCGTTTCGCGACTGCGGCGGCGGGGCGATCGGGGTTCGGTTGTCAAAGACCGGACGGGATTATGCGGCGCCGGCTTCCTGTGGCGGGAACAGGACGCTGGGGGCCGGGCGGGTCTGTGGGAAAACAACGGGTTGGCCGGGAAATTTGTGATGGCTGGGCGCGGATTTGCAGCGCAGCAATTTCCACTTTCGTCATCCTCCGGGAAGCGCAGCGAGAGCGGGGGACCCAGCGGCGCCGAAGGCGAACTGTTCACGCAGGCTGTTGGCGACAGCGGCGCTCCCGACAGGTTGGCTGCTGCGCGCCGCCCTTCGGGTCGCGCTATCGCGCGCCTCCCCCGGTCC
>JAHJNW010000017.1 GCA_018820665.1 Alphaproteobacteria bacterium
AGATCGGGGCCGACGCCGGCGCCGCCCCGGTCCGCGCCGCCGCCCGCCCGGTCCACCGCACCGTCACCGCCATGAAGACGGTCGGTCGCGGCGGCGCCGCCCGCAAACCCGCCCCGGTCGCCGCCGAAGACGGCTGGGAGGCGTTCTGACGTGGGGGAGCAGGGAAGCTCCCCGGGTTGAAGTCGTCGTCCGGCCGCCGGCCAGGTTGAAGCCGCGTGGGGCGGGAGAGCGGCCGTGGTAGTGTCGGCTCATGAGCGATCCCGGCAACGAACTGAATGAGGAACCGGGCGTCTTCGATTTCGAAGAGGCCGCCGAACTGGACGCGCGCGACGAGAAGGCGATGGCGGAGATGGACGCCGGCCGGTTCGTGACGCACGAGGCGGTCAGACGCTGGCTGTTGTCCCTGTCGACCGACAACCCGCTGCCGCGCCCGAAGTGCGGCGAGTAATCTGGTCCGATCAGGCCCTCGAACAGCTTGAGGCGAACACGACCTATGTGCGTACTGACAGCCCGGCGGCCGCGGCGCGCCTGGAAGCCCGCATCGTCGGGAAGGCGGACAGCCTCGTCATGATGCCGGACCGGGGTCGGCCGGTCAGCCGGGGAAGACGGGTGATCGCGGTGACGCCGACCTACCTGCTCTGCTACGCAGTCGTGGAAGACGAGGGTGCGGATCCTGTCGGTCCGACACGCGGCCCGGCGACCTGAACCCTAGGCCCAGGCGAACAGCAGGCGGCCTTCGCCCATGCGCTCGCGCAGGGCCGGCAGGTCGTGATGGGCCACCGAGAAGCAGCCGTAGCTGCGGCCCAGCTTGCCTTCGCGGGCGAGGAAGGCCGGGTCGGCGTAGTCGGCGCCGTGGATGATGATGGCCCGCTCGCGCGCCCGGTCGTTGGAATACTCAAGCCCGTCGAGCAGGACGTTGGGGCCCTGCTGGGCGCCGTGGCTGGCCCCGGCGGTGGCGTAAGCGCCGACCGAGGACATGTGGCTGTCGGGGGTGTTGCCGAAGCTGGTGGCGAAGCCGGTGTGCGCCGGGTCGGAGCCGCGGCCGTGGCTGGTGCGCATCAGGGTGACGGCGCCGCCGTGCAGGTCGACCTCGTACAGCCGCTCTTCGCCGGAGAATTTCTTGAAGTCGACCAGATACATGCGGTCGCGTTGGGTGATCTTGCCGGCGTGGATGTCGAGGGCGGCCGTGGCCCGCTCCAGCAGTTCCTTGCGCACCGCGCCACGCGGGTCGAGCGGGCGGGTGGAGTTGAGCTGGGCGGTGATGGTTTCGGGCGGGCGGGCGACCTGGAGCGCCGGCGCCGGCGGAACCTGTCCGTGGGCGAGGGTGACCGGCGGTTTGACCGCCGCCGTGGCGCAGCCCGACATCAGGGCCGCGCCGCCAAAAATAAAGCCTCGTCTGGCAAGCCGCATGCGACGCCCCTCGCGCGGTTTCAGGAAGTCACAGGTTGTTTCAAATGATGACGTGGGTAGCAACCTGCGACGTGACCCCGACGGTGCGCCCAACGGGGTGAACAGGCCGTTTCGAGGGGCTGTATCACGGAGTTCGTGTCGGCGGCGGTGGCGGTCGCCTTATTTCCCGGCGCACGACGTTTCGCGCGAAGCCCGCCACTACGCCCGTTTCGCTACGTCGGCGAACCCTGTTCGCGCAATTGGGGCGACCGACAGCGGATCCAGCGACCGGCGTTGTGCAGTGCGGTAAAACTCTCGTGATCGCAGGGAACCCAGAGCCTCAACGCTGGATATGGCCCGGAGCGCGGGAGCCAGGCGGGTCTAGCCGGCGCAACGGACCGCGCGCAGCAGCAGGGCCTGGAAGCCGCCCTCGTCGTCGAAGCGGGCCCTGACCGGCCAGGAGACGACGCGCGCGCGCCATTCCGGCGGCAGGCGGAACCAGTCCTTTTCGGTGGTGATCAGTTGGGCGTGGGAGCGTCCGGCGCGGTCGACGAGGAAGGCCAGGTCGCTGTCGCGGAAGGCGGCGTGGTCGGGGAAGGGGGCGAAGTCGACCAGTTCGGCGCCGGCGGCGTCGAGGGCGCGCTCGACCTTCCACGGCTTGGCGATGCCGGCGAAGCCGAGCAGCGGACCGCGCGGCGGGGGGGCGGCGGGAACCAGCCGGGCGACGAAGACCGGCAGGGCGCCGAAGGCGGCGAGCAGCTCGGGATCGGGGGCCGGGGCGTCGGCAGGCATCAGCAGCACGACGGCGTCGGCGCGGGCGAGACCGGCCCGTAGCGGCTCGCGCATCGGGCCGGAGGGGAAGACGCCGCCGTCGCCGAACGGCCATTCGCCGTCGCGCGTCTCGCCGTCGACGACGACGAGGCTGAGGGATTTCTTCAGGGCCGGGTTCTGGTGGGCGTCGTCCAGCACCACGACCTCGGCGCCGGCTTCGGCGGCGGCCCGGGCCCCGGCGACGCGATCGCGGGCGATCCAGGCGGGACCGCCGAGGGCCAGCATCAGCGGCTCGTCGCCGACGTCGGCGGCGCTGTGGACGGCGGGGTCGACCCGCACCGGGCCCTTGAGCCGGCCGCCATAGCCGCGCGACAGGGCGTGGGCGGAGACGCCGGCCTCGTGCAGCAGGCGCAGGGCCTCGCGCGCCACCGGGGTCTTGCCCGATCCGCCGACGGTCAGATTGCCGACCGAGATGACCGCGGCGCCCGGGTCGACCGGCTCGGCGCGGGCGATGCGCCGGGCGGTGGCGGCGGCCCAGACCCACGACAGCGGCTTGAGCAGCATCCGCGTCATCGGCGCGTGGCGGCGCTCGCGGTCGTACCACCAGCGGGGGGTGTTGAGCTTCATCGCCGACCGCCCGTGGCGGTTCTGGCGGGCGGGGGCGGCAGCAGGGCGGTCAGCTCGTCCCACAGCCGGTCGAGGCCGGAGCCGGCCTCGGCGGCGGCGCGGCGGCCGCGCTCGCCCATGGCCTTGGCCGCCCGTTCGTCAGCGAGAAGGGGGGTGATGACGGCGGGCAGGTCCCACGGGGCCTCGACCACGGCGAGGCCGCCGGCGGCGACGAGGGCGTCGGTGATGGCGGCCCAGTTGCTCATGTCGGGGCCGGTGACGGCGGGCTTGCCGAGGCGGGCGGGCTCCAGCGGATTGTGACCGCCGACCGGGGGCTTCTCCAGCGCGGCGGAGAAGCTGCCGCCCATGACCACGACATCGGCGAGGCGCAGGAACAGGCCCATCTCGCCGAGGGTGTCAGCGACATAGAGGTCGGTGTCGCGGTCGGGCTCACGGCCGTCGGAGCGCAGGGCGAAGCGGTAGCCGTCGCGACCGAGGGCGGCGGCGATGTCGCCGCGCCGCTCGGGATGGCGGGGCACGAGGATCAGGCACAGGCGGTCGGCCAGCCGGTCGAGGGCGCGGACGAGGGCGATCTCCTCGCCGTCGTGCGTGCTGGCGGCGACCACAACGGGGCGGTCGCCGATGGCGGCGCTGAGGCGGGTGAAGGCGCCCGGATCGTGCGGCGGGGCGGCCCCGGCCAGCTTCAGGTTCACATGGCCGTCGATGCGGGCGCCGAGGCTCTCCAGCCGGCCGGCCGAGGCCGCGTCCTGCGGCAGGACGCGGTCGAAGGCGGTCAGGACCTGACGCGCCGCGCCGGGGACGCGGCGCCAGCCGTCGGCGGTCTTTTCGGTGATGCGGGCGCTGGCCAGCACCAGCCTGACCTCGCGGCGGCGGGCCTCAAGGATCAGATTGGGCCACAGCTCGCTCTCGACGAAGACGGCCGCCCCGGGCCGCCAGTGGTCGAGGAAGGCGGTGACGGCGCCGGGCGTGTCGACCGGGGCGAACTGGTGGATGACGCGGGGCGGCAGGCGGCTGGCCAGCAGGGTCGCCGAGGTCAGGGTGCCGGAGGTGACCAGCACGGTCAGGTCGGGGCGGCGCTCGCGCAGCCGCTCGACGAGGGGCAGCAGGGAGAGGGTCTCGCCGACGCTGACGCCGTGCAGCCAGACCAGATCGCCGGCGGGCCGGGCGACGGAGGCGAGGCCCAGCCGCTCGTCGACCCGGGCCGGGTCTTCCTTGCCCTGTTTGGCGCGGGCGTCGAGCAGACGCGGGGCCAGCGGCTCGATCAGGCGGGTCAGGAGCCGGTAGACGATCAGGGCGGGGCTCACGTCAGATGCGCTCCAGCCCGGTCAGGGCGTCGGCCTCGGCCTCGAGGGCGGTGGTCTTCTCCCGCCAACGGTCGGCCACTTCGGACAGGTCGCCGCCTTCGGGGAAGGTGTCGAGATCCCAGATGACGGCGCCCTTGCCGAACGGCAGGGGGATGAGCGAGCGATCCCAGCTGTTCAGGCGGATGGCGGGATTGCACGACAGGCCGATGAAGAGGACGGGGACCTTTGAAAGTTTGGCCATCAGCGGCAGGCCCTCGGCCATGCTGCGCACGGGGCCGCGCGGGCCGTCGGGCGTGATGCAGAGGGCGGCGGTCTTCAGTTGGCGCAGGCCGTCGCGAAGGGCCTGTGTCCCGCCCTTGTCGACTTCGCCCTTGTCCCTGTTGGCGGTCGAGCCGCGCACAGCGGGAATGCCCAGCCGGGACACGGCCTTGGCGACGAATTCGCCGTCGACGCTGCGTGAGATCACGCCCTTGATCGGCTGGGCGCGATCCAGCGGCCAGCTGTAGGGGCCCAGCGAGGTGCGCGAATGCCAGAAGACGACCAGCACGCCGCCGCCCTGCTTCCAGACGCCCTCGGCCAGTTCCTGATTGCGGTGTTCCCAGCGGATGGTGGCGTAGCAGAAGCGCAGCCAGCGGGCGAGGCACCAAGCGAGGGCGGACTGGACGGCCGGATTGCGCAGCGGTCTCACGAGACCGTCCCCACCGTGACCGGATCGCCGTCCAGCGACTGCTGGCGGGCGAGGCGGGCGTAGAGGCCGCCCTTCTTCACCAGCTGGGCGTGGGAGCCGGTTTCGACGATGCGACCGGCGTCGACGACATGGATGCGGTCGGCGTGGCGCACGGTCGACAGGCGGTGGGCGATCATCAGGGTGGCGCGGCCCTGCATCAGCCGTTCGAGGGCGGCCTGGACGAGGGCCTCGCTCTCGGTGTCGAGCGCCGAGGTGGCCTCGTCGAGCAGCAGGATCGGGGCGTCCTTGAGGAAGGCGCGGGCGATGGCGATACGCTGGCGCTGGCCGCCGGACAGACGCAGGCCGGCTTCGCCGGCGCGGGTCAGATAGCCTTCGGGCAGGGCGGTGATGAAGTCGTGGGCGGCGGCGGCGTCCGCGGCGGCCTCGATCTCGGCCTGGGCGGCGCCGGGGCGGCCGTAGGCGATGTTGGCGGCGATGGTGTCGTCGAACAGGAAGGGCTCCTGGGTGACCAGGGCGATGCGGGCGCGCAGGTCGTGCAGCCGAAGGTCGCGGATGTCGCGGCCGTTGACGGTCAGGGCCCCGCCGGTGACGTCGTAGAAGCGCGGCAGCAGCGACAGCAGGGTGCTCTTGCCGCCGCCCGAGGGGCCGACGAGGGCGACGGTCTCGCCCGGCTGCACCGTCAGGGAGACGTCGGACAGGGTCGGGGCCCCGCCGGCGCCGCCGCCGGCATAGGCGAAGCTGACGTGGTCGAAGGCCACCGTCAGCGGGCCGTCGGGCAGGGGGGCGGCGTCGGCGGCCTCGCGGATCTCGGGCTGGATATCGAGGGCGGCGAACAGGCGGCGGGCGGCGGTCAGACCCTCGGCCATCACCGTCTGCAGATTGGTCACCTGGCGCAGCGACTGGCCGGCGGCCATCAGCAGGCCGATGTAGGCGGCGAAGGCGCCGACGCTCATGGCCCCGTCGCGGGCGCGCCAGCCGGCGTAGGCCATGACGGCGGCGACGACGAACATGGCCACGAGGTTGGAGAAGGGGCCGGCGAAGGCGCGGCTGTCGGCGCTCTTGATCACATGGCGCTGGCGGCGGGCGACGACCTCGCCGACGCGCGCCTCCTCGGCCGCCTCGCGGTTCTCGATCTTGATCAGGCGGACGCCGTCGAGGTTCTCCATCAGGGCGGTGGAGAGGTTGGAGGTCTCGACCATGGCCCCGGTGGTGGCCTTGCGCATCCGCTTGCCGAAGCGGCGCAGCACGAAGGCGATGATCGGGGCCCCGAGCAAAACGATGGAGGTCAGCCGCCAGTCGGTCCAGGCCATGTAGGAGATGACGGCGACGAGGGTCAGGGCGTGCTGGGTGTAGTTGACCACGCCATTGGTGAAGGCCTCGCGCACCAGATTGGCGTCGAACAGCACCGAGGAGACGAAGCCGCCGGAGTGCTGGCTGCGCAGGCGGGCGAGGTCGGCGCGGATCATCGAGCCGAACAGCCTGACCTGGATGTCGCCGACGATGCCGTGGCCGAGGCGGTTGACGAGGGCGGCCTGGCCGAGGGCGGCGACGGTCCAGATCAGGCCGGCGCCGATGATGATCAGGGGGATGGCGGTCAGCGCCTGGCCCGGCGGCACGGTGATGACGCCCCAGATGGTCACGGACTCGCCGAGGAACAGGCCGTCGATGGCCGGCTCGAGCAGTTGCAGCACGGTGGCGGCCATGACGCCGACCACGGCGGCGCACAGGATCGACAGGAACAGCGCCGCCCGGTGGTGCGAAAGGTAGTCGCGCCAGATGCGGGCCAGCAGGGGACGCAACGGCTCTTTCCGGTCGGCGGCGGGGGCGGGCGTCGTCATCGGTCCGAGGTCGGACGGCTGGGGGGGGAAGTCAAGCGGGGATGGCGCCGGTCAGTCCTGCCAGTTCTCGCGGCCGTGACGGATGCGAAGGATCAGCACGCCGTCCGGTTCGACCAGATAGACGATGATGTGGGCGCCATAAGCGTGGATGCGAACCGGGGGGTTGATCTCCTGTCGCTCGCGGGCCGCCAGCGGGTGGTGGGCGACGAAATCGAACGCGCACTCAAGGCCGTCGAGATAGCGGTCCGCCTGCAGCCGTCCGAACAGGCGGGCGCTTTCCAGATAGACGTGGATGACGTCCTCTTCAGCGGCCCGGGTGAGCCTGGGCCTCACCCCTCATCAAGCCTGCGACCCGCTTCGGCCCGAAGCTCGCTCAGGGTGCGTTCGCCGCGCGGACCCGTAAGCGCCTCGTCGACGCGGTGCTGCATGGACTGGATGCGTTCGGCGCGCTCCTGATCGCGGCGGATCAGGTCGCGGACATAGTCGCTGGAATTGCTGTAGCGGCCGGTTCCGGCGCGGCCTTCCACCCAGTCCTTCATTGCGTCGGGGAGTGAGACATTCATGGTGGCCATGAGCGCAGATTAGCGCAGGGCGGTCGTCCTGGCAAAGATTGCCAAACCATGCGGGGTGACGCGGGCCCGTCGAGCTTCTATCTCCACCGCCATGTCCCGCTACGACCTCTCCACCCGCGCCGGCCGCTTCAGGGCGAGGTGGGACTATGTCTGGAAGGATCATGCCTTCCTGCGACGGTGGTTCATGAACGCCCACTGGCTGGGCCCCGATCTGGTGCGGACCAACCAGCCGTCGCCGCGGCAGCTGGCGTACTGGAAGACGCAGGGGATCCGGACGGTCATCAACCTGCGCGGGGCGCGGGACGAGGCCTATTATGCGCTGGAGAAGGCGGCCTGCGAGCAGTTGGGGCTGACCCTGATCGACGCGCCGCTGGATTCGCGCGACCCGCCGCAGAGGGACCGCATCCACCGGGCGCGGGAGCTGTTCCGGACGATCGAGTATCCGGTGCTGATCCACTGCAAGTCGGGCGCTGACCGGGCCGGGATGATGGCGGTGCTGTACCGGCATTTCCATCTGGGCGAGCCGATCTCGGAGGCGATCCGGCAACTGGACAAGAAATACCTGCACCACCGCGAGGGGCTGACCGGGGTGCTGGACTATACGCTGGAGAAATATCTGAAGGAGGTCGAGCCGACCGGGGTCGGCTTCCTCGAATGGGTCGACAGCGAGGCGTACGATCCGAAGGCGATCCGGACCGAGTTCAAGGCCCAGTGGTGGGGCACGCTGCTGACCGAAAAGCTGCTGAAGCGCGAATAGGGCTCAGCCCCACGGGCCGCGCGGGGTTCCGGACGACGGCGGCGTGGACGAGGATGGTTCGCCGCCCTGTTCGGCGGCCAGCTCGGCCTCGCGCCGGGCCTTGCGGTCGGCCTCCCAGCCGCGGAACCAGCGGGTCCAGTTACGCTCGCCGCGCCACGCCATCACCCACAGGACAAGGGCGGTCAGCAGAAAGACCAGGCTGGCGATCTCCTCGCCGCCCAAGGTGCGTCCGAACAGGGTCAAGGGCGGGGTTCCTGCGCCGACGCCGAGGGGGCGTCGTCATGGGTGAAGGTGTCGCGCGGGGTGGCGACATCACCGGGGGTGACCGGGTCGCTCCACGCCGTGTCGTTTTCCACCGGTCCGGCGGTCGGCTGATCGGGTTTGCGGCGCGAGATCCAGACGACGATGACGGCGCCGAGGATCAGCAGGGCGAGGATGATCAGGGCGGGGGTCGACATGGGTCTCTCCGGGTTCAGGCTTGACGGTCTCTACCGAAGCGCTCCAGCCGGGGCGGGGGTTCCCCCTAGTGCTCGTGGGCGTCGCCGCGCGGGTCGATCATCCGGTGCGCGTGCAGGATGAAATAGCGCATGTGGGCGTTGTCGACCGTCGCCTGGGCCCGGGCCTTCCACGCCTTGCGGGCTTCCTCATAGTTGGGGAAGGCGCCGACGAACTCGACCTTGGACAGGTCGCGGAACACCGGGGCGTCGAGATGGCGCAGCTCTCCGCCGATGACGAGGTGCAGCAGCTGGGGGGCGTTTTCGGTGGTCATGGGACGTCCAAGGCGGGAACTGGCGGGGGCGCCTGCCGAATAGGCGTTGTGGGCCGGCCGATCAACGGGTTTGGCGCCTTCCCGGCGGTCTGGCATAATCGCGGGATGGCCGACGATCCCGACAATCTGGTTCTGGTCTACCTGCGCCGCATCGATGCAAAGGTCGACGCGCTGGCTCTTCGTGTCGAAGATCTGACGCAACGCATGTCCGCGGTGGAAACGGGACTGGCCGCGGTCCGCCGTGATCTCGGCCATCTCGCGGAGGCCGATGCGCGCCTGCAATCGTCGTTCGACAAGCTTCGACAGGACGTGGATCGTATCGAGCGTCGTCTCGATCTGACCGACGAGCCCGCCGCCTAGCCCATCGGGATCGACAGGGTCCGCCTTACGATCAACGGGTGAAGGGCCGGGGCGCTGCAGACCAGGCTGTTCTGGCGCGGGTCGGGCTGGTTGAAGCGCCAGGCGCCGCCGTGGTGGTCGCTGACCTTGCCGCCGGCTTCCTCGACCATCAGGGCCCCGGCGCAGACGTCCCAGTCCCATTTGGGCGTCAGGTTGATCGCCGCATCGAAGGCTCCGGCCGCCACCAGGGCCATGCGGTAGGCGAGGGCGTTGCGCTTTTCGTAGCGCATGGCCGGCCAAGGCTCGGGCCAGTGCGGGCCCTCCATCAGCCGGGCATCGGCCAGCACCGAGGCGTCGTCGAGATCGGCGGTGTCCGAGGCGGTGATCGGCTGGCCGTTGAGGAAGGCGCCGCCGCCGCGCACGGCGGTGAAGGTCTCGCCCAGGGCCGGGGCGTGGATGACGGCGGCGACCGGCTGCCCGTCCTCAACGATGGCGATCGGGATGCACCACCACGGCTTGTCCTTCATATAGGCGACGGTGCCGTCGATCGGATCGACCACGAACAGGCGGCGGCCGGACAGACGGTCGGGGGTGTCGGCGGTCTCCTCGGACAGCCAGCCGTGGTCGGCGCGGGCGCCCAGCAGGGTGTCGCGCAGCAGGGTGTCGACGGCGATGTCGGCCGAGGTGACCGGGGAGCCGCCGGACTTGGACCAGATCTTCAGCCCGGCCTCGCGCTCGGCCAGCGCAAGGTCGCCGGCGGCGAGGGCGGCGACGCGGATCAGGTCGAGGTCGGAGGCGAGGTCGCTCATTTGCCGGCGATGGCCACCGCGTCGAACATCAGCGACGGGCTGTTGTTGGCGCCGCGGAATTCGAGGTCCGAGCCGCGCTGCATGCGGGCGTAGAGGTCGGTCAGCTTGCCGGCCACAGTCACTTCGCTGACCGGGTAGGCGAGGGCGCCGTTCTCGAACCAGAATCCGGAGACCCCGGCCGACCAGTCGCCGGTGTTGGCGTTCAGCGACGGGCCGAACATGGAGGTGACCAGCAGGCCGGTCCCCGCGTCGGCCATCAGCCCGTCGAGGCTGCGCTCGCCCGGCTCCAGATGCAGGCTGTGGGTCGAGACTCCGGGCGGACCGGCGAGGCCGCGCGAGGCGTGGCCGGTCGAGGCGAGGCCCAGCTGGGCGGCGGCGGCGCTGTTCAGCAGCCAGCTGGTCAGGACGCCGTCATCAATGATTGATCGGCGCGTCACCGCCACGCCCTCGTCGTCGAACGGGGTCGAGCCGAGGCCGCGCGGGCGGAAGGGATTGTCGATCAGATTGACGCCCTTGGGCAGGACGGCCTGGCCCAAGCGATCCTTGAGGAAGGAGGTCCCGCGGGCGATCGACGGGCCGGAGATGGCCCCGATCAGGGGCGAGAGAATCTGCATCGCCAGCCGGTTCTCGAAGATCACCGGGGCGGTGGTCGAGGCGATCTTGCGCGGGCCGGTGCGGGCCACGGCGCGGCGGCCGGCCTCGGCGCCGATGCTGTCGGCGGAGGGCAGGTCGGACAGGTGGCGGGCGGCGCGGTTCTCGCCGCCGCGCTCCATGGCCCCGTCCTTCTCGGCGATGACGCCGACGCCGAGCGAGAAGGCCGAGCCGTGATAGGCGCCGTCGAAGCCGTGCGAGGTGACCAGCCGCCAGCGGCTGGACGAGGCCGAGGCGTGGCCGCCTTCCGAGCGGGCGACGCCGGGCACGGCCAGGGCGACGGCCTCGGCTTCGGCGGCGACGGCTTCCAGCTCGGCGGCGCCGCGTTCGGACGGATCGTAGAGGTCGAGGTCGGCGAACGGGCCGTGCGCGAGGCGGTCCTGCGGAGCCAGGCCGGCGTACGGGTCTTCGGGGGCCAGTTTCGCCATGGCCACGGCGCGCTCGACGAGGCGGGTCCGGGTGGCGTCCGACAGGTCGGAGGCGGAGACGGTGGCCTGACGCCGGCCGATGAAGACGCGCAGGCCGAGGTCGCGGCTCTCCTCGCGCTCGACGTCCTCGAGGGCGCCATTGCGGACGCCGACGGACAGGGCGGCGCGCTCGGCCGAGACGGCTTCGGCGGCGTCGGCGCCGGCCTTCAGCGCGGCGGCGACCAGTTCGGGCAGGATGTCGGGGGAGGGGGAGGTCGGCAGGCTATCGGACATGCCCCGATATGGCCGGGCGAACGGTCCCGTGCAACGCCCCGGGCCTCACAGAGCGCCGAAGGCGTGTCCGATCAGGGCGCCGGCGCCGAAGACCAGCGCCGCCTGGGTCAGGATCATCCCCGCCATGCGGCCGAACGACGGCTGTTTCGGCCGGCTGAGGCCCCAGGCATGGAGGATGCGGCCCAGCAGCATGCCGCCGCCGATCAGATGGACCCAGACCGGCTGGAAGCGGAGCAGAGCCAGCAGGACGAGGATCACCAGGCAGGGCGGGATGTATTCGGCGGCGTTGCCGAAGGCCCGGCTGGCCGCCGTCAGCTCGGCATGGCCGCCGTCGCCGAAGGACACCGCCAGCCGCCGACGGGTGAAGATGGTCCGGAACGACAGAAAGACCAGCAGCAGGATCGACAAACCGCTCCACAGGGCGGCGGCCTGAAGAGAGGTCATCGCGGCCATGGGATCCCTCAGTTCTCGCGCGCCACCGGATAGAGGCGGTAGCGATCATCATAGAACGGGGTTCGCTCGTAGAACCACTGCAAACGCGCGTCGCCACTGGCGGCGAAGTCGGGTTCGGCGGCCAGTTTGGCCTCGAACTCGGTCTTCAGGACCGGATCGGCGGCCAGCATGCGTTCGGCCAGCGGGGCGATGGCGTAGCCCTCGATATATTCGACGCGGCTGAGCACTTCGGGGAACAGGCCCCAGGCGAAGAAGCTCTCGGAGGACTGCGGCTCCAGCAGCAGGACGACGACGTCGCCCAGCGGCTGGTCCGTCGGCACCCGCACCGAGCCGGTCGGGAAGGTCCAGTCGCGCCGCTGCGGGGTCACCGAGGTGACCGTGACCGGCACATGGCCCTCATTGGGGCGGGTCGACAGCCTGGGATCGTCGAGGCGCAGCATCTCGACCGGGACCGTCCGCGGCGCGTCCAGGGTTTCCATCGACACGCCATGCAGACGCAGCCGCTCGATGATGTCGGTGCGGTAGGACGGCACCCAATAGGCTGCGGGCCGGGTCAGGGTCAGGGTCGGGTGGGATGAGTAGAAGGGCAGCTGCCACAGCTCGGGATCGGCCTGGCCGAGCCAGCGGATTTCCTGACGGCCCGAGGCGGGACTGTCGTACATTTCGTAGCGGATGCCCTTGAAGGCGCGGGTCGTGGAGGGCTGGTCGTCCTGGACGAAATTGGCCGGAATCTCGGCCGGGCGCAGGGCGCTGTCGGCGGCGATGGCGGCGCGCAGGTCGGGGCCTTCGGCGGCCAGCAGGCGCATCGCCTCTTCAAGGAAGACATAGGTGCCCAGCACGCGCTGTTCGTGCGGTTTGAGGCTGTGGTTCTCGATCAGGATGGTCGGGACGTGGGCGGCCGAGCCCCAGCCGTTGGAGAAGCGTTCGCCGAGCCCGCCGTCGGACAGGCCGGCCTTCGGGTCGTCGCCGACGCCGAAGACCAGTTCGCCGGGGATGTGGCCCTGGGCCTCGAGCGCCGCATTCATCGCCGGCTTGAAGGCCGCATCGAGCCAGGCCGCGGTCGCCGGCGAACGCGAGTAGATGCCGTTCTCGCCGTTGTAGCCGTAGGTGACGTCGTACTGGTAATCCATGCCGTCGGTGACGTGGATGTCGACATAGAGGTCCGGCGTATATTTGAGGATCAGGCCGCGCACCGCCCGCATCTCGGGCTGGTCGAGTTTGAGATAGTCGCGGTTGAGGTTCTGGTTGGTCGCCGTGTTGCGCCAGCCCTGGATGCGGGGACCGCGCTGGTTGGGCCGGGCGTAGGCCGAGGCGCGCTCGTGGCCGTCGACCGACAGGATCGGGATCAGGATCAGATTGACCCGGTCCAGCAGGGCGTCCTTGCCGTTGAAGGCGATGTCGCGCAGCAGCATCATGCCCGCGTCCTTGCCGTCGATCTCGCCCGGGTGGATGCCGGCCTGGGCCAGCAGCACGGGCTTGGCCGGGTCGAAGGCCGCGCCGTCGCGCGAGGCGATCACAGCGTAGAGCGGCCGGCCCTCGGGCGAGACGCCGAACTGTTCGATGCGGATCAGATCCGAGGCGGCGTCGAGGCGGTCGAACCACGCCCGGGTGTCGGCGTAGGTCGGGCTGAAATCATGCGCCGGATCGGCCTCGAACGGCGTCACCCACGGGTCCGAGGCGTCGCGCAGCAGAGCCTTCGAGGCGCCGTCCCAATCCGGCGCCGGCGGCAGGAAGGGCTGGTCCCACGGAGCGGCGTTGGAAACGGACTGGGACATGGCGGGACTCGCTGCGGACAGGACTGAGGCGATCAGGACGATGACGAAACGCATGAAGACTCCCGAGGGCCATGAGAAACTGCCGCGGACCTTAGACGCCTTCAACGCGATTTCCAGATCGGCGCGCCGTCGCCTGGCAGGCCGAGGCGGTCCCAGATGTCGGAGACGCGCTCGACCACCGCCTCGTCCATGCGGATTTCCTCGCCCCATTCGCGTTTGGTCTCGGGCGGCCATTTGTCGGTGGCGTCGAGGCCGATCTTCGACCCCAGCCCGCTCTCGGGGCTGGCGAAGTCGAGGTAGTCGATCGGGGTGTTCTCGATGACGGTGATGTCGCGCGCCGGATCCATCTTGGTGGAGATGGCCCACATCACCTGTTTCCAGTCGCGGGCGTCGATGTCGTCGTCCACGACGATGACCCACTTGGTGTACATGAATTGGCGCAGATAGCTCCAGACGCCCAGCATCACCCGTTTGGCGTGGCCGGGGTAGGCCTTCTTCATGCTGACCACGGCGATGCGGTAGGAACAGCCCTCGGGCGGCAGCCAGAAGTCGGTGATCTCGGGGAACTGGGCCCGCAGCAGGGGGATGAAGACCTCGTTCAGCGCCTCGCCCAGCACCGAGGGCTCGTCGGGCGGCCGGCCGGTGAAGGTGGTCAGATAGATGGGGTCCTTCCGCATCGTGATCGCGGTGACGTGGAAGACCGGGAAGGTCTCGACCGAGTTGTAGTAGCCGGTGTGGTCGCCGTAGGGGCCTTCGGGCGCGTGCTCGTCGAACAGGACGTGGCCTTCCAGCACGATCTCGGCGTTGGCCGGGACCATCAGCGGCACGGTCTTGCACGGGACCAGCTCGGCCTTGGCACCGCGCAGGAGACCGGCGAACTGGTATTCGGACAGGGTGTCGGGGACGGGCGTCACGGCGGCGAGGATGGTGCCCGGGTCGGCGCCGAGGACGACGGCGCAGGGCAGGGGCCCCTTCTTTCCGGCCTTCTTGTGCCGGGCGTAGTGCTGGGCCCCGCCGCGGTGGGCCAGCCAGCGCATGATGGCGCGGTCCTTGCCCAGCACCTGCATGCGGTAGATGCCGAGGTTGAAGTCGTCCTCCCGGTCCTCGGACGGGCCCTTGGTGACGACGAGGCCCCAGGTGATCAACGGCGCGGGCTCGCCGGGCCAGCAGCCCTGGACGGGGAGGGACGTCAGATCGATCTGGTCGCCCCTGAGCACGACCTGCTGCACTGGCGCGGTCTTCACCACCTTGGGCCGCATCGACATGACCGTCTGCATCAGCGGCAGCATCTCCATCGCATCGGACAGGCCGCGCGGCGGGGTCGGATTGCGCAGGAAGGCCAGCAGCTCGCCGACCTCTCGCAGCTCGGCGGCGGTGGTGCGGGTCTTCTTCTCCATGGTCACGCCCATGGCGACGCGCTTCACCGTGCCGAACAGATTGGCGAGGCAGGGGATGGGGCTGATCGAGCCGTCGGGCATGACCGGCTTTTCAAACAGCACCGCCGGGCCGCCGTTGCGCAGCAGCCGGGTCTGGATCTCGGTCATCTCGAGGTGGGTCGAGACGGGCTCGGAGACGCGAACCAGCTCGCCCTCGGCTTCGAGCATCGCCATGAAGTCGCGCAGGGATTTATAGGCCAAGGTAACGCTCCGTCAGAGCGTCATGGATTAGGCGGGCGCGCGCGTCGTGTCACGCCATGGCGGGTGCGGCGTTTTCAGTAGGCCCGCGTATCGGACACGAGCGCCCACAGCGGCAGGCGCAGGGCGCTCGTGGCGGCGCCGATCTGGGCAGTGGTCAGATGGGCGCGGCCGGCCTCGGCGCGGCGGGCCTCTTCGGCCGACATGGAAATCAGGGCCGCGACGTCCTCGATGGACAGGCCGCGATCCTCTCGCCACCGCTTCAGTCTGGCGCCGACCGCTGCGTCAAGCGGATCGACGCCGGGAAACCCCAGCACCGAGCCCATGGCGTTTACTCCCTAAGCGCGCCGACTACGCGCGGCGCTTCAGGCCCATTCTTCATCCCATTTGAACGCGGGATCAATCCAGTCGCCCAGACGGCCGTCGGGACGGGCGAGGGCGTGGACGCGGTCGACCTCCTCTTCCGACAGCTGGAAGTCGAAGATGTCGAAATTTTCCTCGGCGCGGTGAACCTTGGAGGTGCGGGGGATGGCGATGACGTTCTGCTGGATCAGCCAGCGCAGGGTGACCTGACCGGGCGTCTTGCCGTGGGCCTTGCCGATCTCGACCAGGGTCGGGTCGTCGGCGATCGCGCCCTGGGCCAGCGGCGACCAGGCGGTGATCGAGGAGTCCAGGTCCTTCGCGGCCGCTTTCAGCTTCGAGAGCTTGAGGTAGGGGTGGTATTCGACCTGGTTGGTGATCAGCTTCGCCTTCGACAGGGTCTGCGCCTCGCGGAACTCGGCCGAGGGGAAGTTGGACAGGCCGATGCTGCGGGTCAGGCCCTGATCCTGCGCCTCGTTCAGGGCTCCGAGGGTTTCCGCGAACGACGGCTCCCGCTTGGGCCAGTGCAGCAGCAACAGGTCGGGGGTGAAGCCGAGGCTGGCGGCGGACTCCTTCGCCTGGTTCAGCAGGCCTTCGCGGTCGAAATGGGCGACCCAGATCTTGGTGGTCAGCCAGAGGTCGTCGCGGGTGACGTGGCCGGCCTCGATGGCGTCGCGGATGCCGTCTCCGACGGCGGCTTCATTGTGATAGATCCAGGCCGTGTCGATGTGCCGATAGCCGATGCGCAGGGCCTCCGCGACCATGGTGCGGGCCACCTCGGGCGTCAGGTTCCAGGTGCCGAACCCGAGTTGGGGGATGGAATGGCCGTCGACGGTGATCGTGGGCTGGTCGGTCATGAAAGGCTCCGGACTGGGGAGGGGTTTAACTGGGGGCCGCCGCCGCAGGTTCAACCAGTCCGTCGAAGATCGTGCTCGCGCTGACCTCCCGCTTCCCCGTTCCTTCAGTCCGGGCCGGGTTCCCGCGGCGCCGGCGGAGAGGCGGTCCACGGGCCGAGGGCGAGGAGGCCGTCGAAGGCCGGGTCGAGGTCCGGCGACAGCACCACGCCGCGCACGGCGGCGTCGTCCACCGGCGTGACCGCCGCCACGCCGCAGTCGTCGCGACACAGCCAGGCCTCACCGCCCTGCCGCGCCACGGCGAGCGACAGGCTGTCCTCGGGCCGGATATGGGCCGCCGCCGGCAGGCCGATCGGGGAGCCGACGCGGCGGGTCTTTTCGGCATGAACGCGACCGACGAACACCAGCACGCGGTCATCGGGGCGGGCGCGGGCGGCCTCGACCCAGACGGCGGCGCGATCCAGCTCGGCGTAGGACTGGCCGAAGCCGGGCAGGCGCGGGCTGTCCGGAACGGTGGCGACGACGGTCAGGGGGCGACCGTCGCGGCGCAGGGCGCGCAGGCGCAGCAGCATCTCCATCATCGCCTCGCTGCCGCGGCCGTCGTGGAAGCGGAAGGGGCCGTAGGGGTAGTCGAGGAGCGCGGTTCGGGCGGCCGCGTCCGTTTCGGCCGCCATGAAGGCATCGAGCGTTGGCTGCATGGCCGTGGGGAATTCCAGCGCGGCGGTGACCGGTCCCTGCTCCAGCGCGAGGCACGCCAGATCGGCGAAGGCGGCCGGCGCCTCGACCGTGCCGTGCGTCTCGCCGACGAAGATGAAGCGCGTTTCCTCGCGCCACAGGGCGTCGGAGCCGGGCAGGGGGCCGCAGGCGGGGGCCTGGCCGAGGGCGAGGGCGGCGGCGAGGGCGGCGAGCATGGGGCGTCTCCTCCTGTACGGGGAACGGGAGGACAGCGGCGGATTGCGGCGATTCCCCGGCAAGGACGGCTTGGACACCGGGGCGGCGGTCGGCTAAAGGCCGCTGCCTGAGTTTTCGCCTGATTTTCGAACGAGCGCCCCGATGTCCGACGTCCTTCCCGACCGCCTCTGTGTCGATCCCGACAGCCCGTTCCACGACGCCGACCTGCTGGCGAAGGGAATCGGCGTGCGCTTCAAGGGCGAGGACAAGACCAATGTCGAGGAATACTGCGTCTCGGAAAGCTGGGTGCGCCTGGCCGTCGGCAACCGCGTCGACCGCCGCGGCAAGGCCCTGACGGTCAAGCTGCAGGGTCCGGTCGAGCCCTATATCAAGGGCGAATAGCTTCGAGCCGCCTTGTGGCTCTGCTGACAAAACTCCGTCCAAGGTCGCTTCTCGCCCCGCCGCGCGCGGGCTAGGTTCCGGCTCCTTCTGAGTCCCGGAGCCGTCCATGCGCCTGTCCGTCCGCCTTCTCACCGCCACCGCCCTGGCTTTGACCCTCGCCGCCGGTCCCGCCCTGGCGCAGGACTCCCGTACCGTGCGCGAGGCCGAACAGCTGCGCGACCGGGCGCTTCAGGACAATGTGGCGTATGAGCTGGTGTCCGAACTGACCACCCGGTTCGGACCGCGTCTGGCGGGTTCGGACTCGGAACAGGCCTCGGCCCGCTGGGGCGCGGACAAGTTCCGCGAACTGGGCTTCGACAATGTCTCGATCGAGGAATTCCCGCTGGCCCTGTGGACGCGGGGGGATGCTCGCGTCGAGATCCTGTCGCCCTATCCGCAGCTGCTCGAGGTGGTCGCCCTCGGCGGGTCGATGGCCACGCCGGCGCAGGGCATCGAGGGCGAGGCCGCCATTTTCGAGACCTACCAGCAACTGCTGGACCAGCCCGAGGGCTCGCTGACCGGCAAGATCGCCGTGGTGCTGCAGGACACGGTCCAGGCCCAGGATGGTCGCGGCTATGGCGCCACCTCGCCGGTGCGGGGCAACGGCCCGACCGAGGCGGCGAAGCGCGGCGCGGTCGGCTATGTGCTGCGCTCGCTGGGCACCCATGATCACCGCTTCGCCCACACCGGCGCGACGCGGGTCGGGGAGGGGACGGTTCCGTCCTTCGCCATGAGCCCGCCCGACGCCGACCAGCTGCGCCGCATCGTCGCCCTGACCGACGAACCGGTGCGGATGCGGCTGTTCTCGAGCGCCGGCTTCACCGCCGACAGCCAGAGCCAGAACGTCATCGGCGAGGTGCGCGGGTCCGGCGCTCCGGACGAGGTCATCGTCATCGGCGGCCACCTCGACAGCTGGGATCTGGGCACCGGGGCGATCGACGACGGCGCCGGGGTGGCGATCACCGCCGCCGCCCTGAAGCTGATCGAGGACATGCCGCGCAAGCCGCGCCGGACCATCCGCGTCGTCTGGTGGGGATCGGAAGAGGTCAGCCAGCCGCCGCCCGCGCAAGGGTTGGCCGGGGCCCGCTTCTACGCCTCCAGCCGCGCCGCCGAGATGGCCAACCATGTCGCGGTCAGCGAAAGCGACTTCGGCGCCGGGCCGATCTACAGCCTGGCCCTGCCGGCCGGCGCCAGTGACACCGACTTCCGCCGCGCCGCCCAGGCCGTGCTGACGCCGCTGGGCGTGCTGTTCGACGGTTCGCCGGCGACCGGCGGCGGTCCCGACACCGGCCCGACGGTGGCCGCCGGGGCGCCGGCCTTCCGCCTCAACCAGGACGGCACCGACTATTTCGACACCCACCACACGGCCGATGACGTGCTGGACCGGATCGATCCCGAGGCGATGGACCAGAACGTCGCCGCCTGGGCCGCCTTCCTGTGGCTGCTGGCCAACTCCGACGTGGACTTCCGCGCGTTGAAGCCGGCGTCTTAGGGGGCACCGCCGCGAGCGTGGCGAAACTGGTAGACGCAAGGGACTTAAAATCCCTCGACTTCGGTCATGCGGGTTCGATCCCCGCCGCTCGCACCACCACGGGGCCATCCTCCATTTCATCGGGCTCTGCCGGGCGCGAGGGCAGAAGCCAGCGCCTGGGCAAGGGGGCCGCGGACCACTGAGCTGCGGCACAATGCAGCCCGCGAAAGATATTCACGCACGCGAGAGGGAATATTGACAACCCCGGCGTTGCGTGTCCCTCTTCCCTCCAAGCGCTGACGTTCATGATCGGCGTATGGGAGGGACATCACATGAGAGCGATACTGCTCGCTTCCGCCTGCGCCGTCGCGCAGATGGTCGTCGCGGCGCCGGCTCTGGCCCAGGCGCAACAACAGCAACCCGCGGCCCCGGCGTCGGAAGACGAACGCCAGGATCGTCAGGCCACCAGCATCGAGGACGTCATCGTCACCGCCACGCGGCGCGCCGAACGTCTGCAGGACGTGCCGGTCAGCATCACGGCCCTGTCGCAGGAGGATCTGAACGAGCGCGGCATCGTCAACTATGACGGTCTCGCCACCGCCACGCCGGGCGTGGTGCTGAACCGGGCCTCGGCCAATTTCAACAACTTCACCGCCCGCGGCATCGCCACCAACGGCTATGGCGCCAATCTGCAGAGCACTGTCGCCATCTATCTGGACGAGCTGCCGATCTCGTCGAACGGCAACTCCACCATCCTCGATCCCAGCCTCTACGACGTGGAGCGGATCGAATTCCTGCGCGGGCCGCAGGGGACGCTGTTCGGCTCGGGTTCGCTGGCCGGCGCCTTGCGCATCCTGACGCACGATCCGGACCCGACCGGCTTCGACGCCTCGGCCCTGGTTGATCTCGGGACGACCGAGGAGGGCGGGCTGCGCCAGCGCTACAACGCCATGGTCAACGTCCCGCTGATCAAGGATGAGCTGGCCCTGCGCGTCGTCGGTTTCTCGCGGCACGAGGAAGGCTGGGTCGACAACGTCGGCACGGGGATCGAGAACTCAAACTCCCTCGTCCAGTACGGCGGCCGGGCGATCCTGATGTGGGAGCCGAACGACCGGTTTTCCGCGCGGCTGATGTATTCGAAGGAGATCAGCAATCCGCATGACTCCTCGCTGACCAACCCCGACCGGGGTGAATACGTCCGGCTGACGGATCGGCCCGATCTGTTCCAGAGCGACATGGCCAACTACAATCTGACGCTCGAGTACCAGTTCGATGGCGCGTCGCTGACCAGTTCGACGACCCAGTCAGACTATACCGGCCTGTTCTATGTCGATCTCGCCGGGACCTACGCCCAGGCCTTCCCCTTCGCCCTCGACGCCGACGCCTGGGACAAGACCTTCGTTCAGGAGGTGCGGCTGGTGTCCGATCCGGGCGGCAGCTTCGACTGGTCGGTCGGCGGCTTCTATTTCCGCAAGCGGCGGGACGTGGATTACAACTACCGCTCCAGCGAGGAATTCCTCGCCCAGCAGGGGTTCACCGGCCTTCCCGATGAATACTATCTGCGCTTCGGCTCGCATTTCATCGCCCACGAGGTCGCGGCCTTTGGCCAGCTGACCTACCGGTTCTCGCCGGACCTGTGGATCACAGGCGGCCTGCGCTACGGCACGACCGACGCCCAGGGCTTCACCGAGGACGGCGGCTACAATTCCGACTATCTGACCCGGGCCTACCTCGCGACGGTCTTCAACCTACCGTCCCCGGGTCCGCTCACCGTCTTTGCGGTGCCGCCGGTCACGGGTGTCAAGGCTGAGGAGAGCGGTCTGTCGCATCGCCTGAGCCTGTCGTGGCGGCCCGCGCCGTCGGTCACCACCTATGCGGCGGTGTCCACGGGCTTCCGGCCGCCGATCGTCAACGCCCGCGCCGGCGCCGCCCCGCCCGCCGGGTTCCCGGACGACATCATCATTCCCGACGGCGCTTCTTCGGACAATCTGACCAACTACGAAATCGGGGTGAAGGGGCGTTGGTTCGGCGGCCGCCTTGTGGCCGACGCCGCCGTGTACTGGATCGACTGGAACGATATCCAGGTCCAGGCCAACCGCGTCTCGGACTCGGTCCAGTTCGCCACCAACATCGGCGGCGCCACCAGCAAGGGGGTCGAGATGTCGGTCATCGCCGTTCCGGCCGACGGCTGGACGGTGGCCCTGACCGCCGGCTTCAACGAGGCCAAGGTCGACGACCTGACGCCGGCGGAAGCGGCCATCTCGGGCGCCGTGCTCGACGCGCGACTGGCCGGGCCGGAAGCCCAGGGCTCGGTCCGGGTCAATTACGAATGGCAACCGACGGCGGGTATCCTCGCCAACGCCTCGGTCGCGGTCTCCCACGTGGGCAGCTTCCCCAACAGCTTCCCGAACACGCCGGGTCAGCCGCTCGTGCCGCTGCCGACCTATGACGACACCGACGCCTACACCTTCGTGAACGCCAACCTCGCCTTCGCCTTCGACCAGTTCACCGTCGCCGCCTATGTCGAGAATCTGTTCGACGACCGGTCGGTCAACTACATCCATCCCGAGGCCTTCCTCGACGGTCGGTATGGCCGGCTGCGGCCGCGCACCATCGGCGTGCGCGTCGGCTATGAGTACTGAGGTGGCGGGATCCGCTGACGCTGTAACCCCGGGCGCGCCGGTCGCGCGCCCGGGGGCCCGGGCCTGGTTCGTGCTCGCCGTCCTGTGCTTCGTCTATGTGCTGAACTTCCTCGACCGGCAGTTGCTGTCGATCCTGGCCAAGCCGATCCAGGACGAGCTGGGCGTCACCGACGGCCAGCTGGGGCTGCTCGGGGGCTTCTATTTCGCGCTGTTCTACTGCGTCCTGGCGATTCCGGTCGGCTGGCTGGCCGACCGGACCAACCGGGTCAGGGTGCTGGCCTTCTCCTGCGCCCTGTGGAGCGCGGCCACGGCGGCCTGCGGCCTGTCGACCAGCTTCGGCCAGCTGGCCGTGTCGCGCATGGCGGTCGGTGTCGGGGAGGCCGGCGGCGTGCCGCCGTCCTATGCGATCATCTCGGACTATTTCCCCTCGGGCATGCGGGGGCGGGCGCTGAGCCTGTTCAACCTCGGGCCGCCGATCGGTTCAGCCCTGGGCGTCGCCTTCGGGGCCTCGATCGCCTCGGCCTATTCTTGGCGCGACGCCTTCCTCTGGGTCGGGCTGGTGGGCGTGTTCACCGCCGTCTTCGTCTGGTTCTTCGTCAAGGAGCCGAAGAAGGGCGGGCTGGACCAGAAGCTGGAGACCCATCCGCCGGCCGACGCCGCCCCGATTCCGCGGGCCGGCTTCATGTCGACCTGCAAGATGTATTTCGGGGATCCGGTGCTGCGCGGCATGGCCCTGGCCTGCGGCGCGACCCAGTTCATCACCTACGCCCTGCTCAATTTCGCCACCCTGTTCCTGATGCGCGAGAAGGGCATGACCCTGCCGGAGGTGGCGCTGTGGTACGCGCTCGTCGTGGGCGTCGGCGTCAGCGCCGGCATGTTCGCCTCGGGCTGGCTGATCGACCGGCTGAGTCGGCGCTCGAAGACGGCCTACGCCTGGCTGCCGGCCGTCGGCCTGGCCATCGCGGCGCCCTTCTTCGCCGCCTTCGTCTGGGCCCCGAGCTGGCAGCTCGGGCTGGTCTTCCTGATCCTGCCGATGGGGCTGAACTATTTCTACCTCTCGCCGGCGATCACCATGGTCCAGGAAGAGGTGCGGCCCGATCAGCGGGTGCTGTCCGGCGCCCTGCTGCTGCTGGTCATGAACCTGATCGGCCTGGGCCTCGGCCCGACCTATCTGGGGGCCGCCAGCGACTTCTTCCGCGCCAGCTATCCCGACAATTCGCTGCAGATGGCGATGTACACCCTGCTGCCCTTCTACGGACTGGCGATCGCCATGTTCGTCGGTCTGGCGGCGACGATCCGGCGGCAGGCCGCCAAGGAGGCCCGGACATGATGCGGATATCCACGGGCGTTCTGGCCGCCCTGGCGATCGCCGGCTGCGCCCTGATGCCGACGGCGGCGCCCGCGCAACCGGTCGTCGACGCGCCGGCGGGCGCGGTGCGCGGCGAGGCGGCGGAGGGCGTCAACGTCTTCCGCGGCCTGCCCTACGCCCTGCCGCCGACGGGCTGGCGCCGCTGGCGGGCGCCCGCGCCGATGTCCCGCTGGAGCGAGACCCGGGATGCGACCGCGTTCGGGCCCGCCTGTCATCAGCCGACCGCGCGCGGGACCAGCATCTACGCCGCCGCCGAGCCGCCGGAGATGAGCGAGGACTGTCTGTCGCTCAACATCTGGTCCCCCGAGGGCGCGACCGACGCGCCGGTGTTCGTCTGGATCCACGGCGGCGCCCTGACCACCGGCGCCAGCAGCGAGCCGATGTATGACGGGGCGCGGCTGGCCGCGTCCCAGGGCATGGTGGTGGTGTCGATCAACTACCGCCTCGGCGTGCTGGGCTATCTGGCGCATCCGGAACTGAGCGCGGAGTCGCGCCGCAAGGTCTCCGGCAACTACGGCCTGCTGGACCAGATCGCGGCCCTCAAGTGGATCGAGGCCAATATCGCCGCCTTCGGGGGCGATCCGGACAAGGTCACCATCGCCGGAGAATCCGCGGGCGCGCTCAGCGTCCTGTATCTGATGGCTTCGCCCCAGGCGCACGACCTGTTCGACCGCGCCATCGCCCAGAGCGCCTATATGATCTCGACGCCCGAGCTGCGTTCCAGCCGCTACGGCGATCCGCCGGCCGAGGCGGTCGGCGTCTGGCTGCAGAGCCAGCTCGGCCTGACCAACCTCGCCGACCTGCGCGCCATGGACCCGCAGACCCTGACCACCTCGGCGGTGCGGACGGGATACCAGCCGTGGGGCACGATCGACGGCGAGGTGCTGCCCGAACAACTGGTCGAGATCTTCGACCGCGGCCAGCAGGCGGCCGTGCCCTTGCTGGTCGGCTTCAATCAGGGTGAGATCCGCTCACTGCGCGCCCTCGCGCCGCCCGCGCCGGCCACCGCGGCCGACTATGAGGCGGCGGTGCGCGAGCGCTATGGCGACCTCGCCGAGGCCTTTCTCGCCGTCTATCCGTCCAGCGACATCGCGCAGAGCGTGCTCGCCGCGCCGCGCGACGCCCTGTACGGCTGGACCGCCGAACGGATGGCGCGCCGCCAGACCGCGCTGGGCCAGCCGGCCTTCGTCTATCTGTTCGACCATGGCTATCCGGCGGCGGACGAGGCGGACCTGCACGCCTTCCACGCGGCCGAAATCCCCTATGTCTTCGGCGGTCTCGACCGGCTTCCGCCGCGCTGGCCGGTCATTCCCGACACGCCGGTCGAGCGGGACCTGTCCGATGCGATGATGGCCTGGTGGGGGGCGTTCGCCCGCGACGGCGCGCCCAGCGCCCCTGGCCAGCCGGTCTGGCCGGCCTGGGACCGGACCCGGCCCTATATGGCCCTCGAGGATGGACCGGTGGCGCGCGACGACCTGATGCCCGGGATGTTCGACCTGCGCGAAACCGAGGTCTGCCGTCGCCGCGTCACCGGGGGCACGCCGTGGAACTGGGCCGTCGGCGTGGTCGCCGCCCCCGTGCCGCCTGCTGCGTCGCCCTGCCCATGATCGATGGAGAAATGCAGGCCTTCGCCCTGACGCTCGACAAGTTTCTGGATCACGCCGCCAAATGGCGTCCCGCCGTCGAGGTCGTGACGGCGGTCGGAAAGGGGCGGGTCGAGCGCATCGGCTACGCGGACCTCAGGCGGCGCAGCCTGCGGATTTCGAACGTGCTGGCCGGCCTTGGCGTGCGGCCGGGCGACCGGGTGGCGACCCTGGCGTGGAACACCCAGGCCCATGTCGAGGTCTGGTACGGCGTCATGGGCATGGGGGCGGTGTGCCACACGCTGAACCCGCGCCTGACGGAGGCGCAGCTGGCCGCCATGGTCGGGCAGTCGCAGGCCCGCATCCTGATCGCCAGCGCCGATCTGGCCCCGCTGGCGCGGCGGGTCGCGGCGCGCACGCCGTCGCTCGAGACGGTGCTGACCATCGACGCCCCGGTCGGCGAGGACGGACCGGCGGCCGACGACCTCGCGCCGATGATCGCCGCGGCCGGCGAGTATGCGGTCTGGGGCGGGTTCGACGAGACCGCGCCCTGCGGCCTGTGTTTCACCTCGGGCACCACCGGGGCGCCCAAGGGCGTGACCTACACCCACCGCTCCAGCTTCCTGCACACGCTGCGGCTGCTGCAGGCCGACGTCATGGCCATCACCGCCGCCGAAACCGTGCTGGCGGCGGTGCCGATGTTCCACGCCAACGCCTGGGGCCTGCCCTTTGCGGCCCCTGCGGCGGGCGCCCGCCTGGTGCTGCCGGGTCGCGAGCTGGACGGGGCCAGCCTCGCCCGGCTGATCAACGCCGAGGGGGTGACCCTGGCGGTCGGCATCGCCACCGTCTGGCTGGGCCTGGTCGAGCATCTGGAGGCGACCGGCGACGAGACCCCGACCCTGAAGCGGGTCATCGTCGGCGGGGCGCCCATGGCTCCGGCCTTGATGGAGCGGATCGAACGGCGGCTGGGCGTGACCCTCCAGACCAGCTGGGGGATGACCGAACTGTCGCCGCTGGGAGTCTGCGCCCCGCCTGACGATCCCGGACGCTCGGCCCAGGTCTCGGGCCGTCCGGCCTTCGGCGTCGACCTGCTGTTGACCGACGCGGACGGCCGCCCACTGGCCGAACAGCGCGGCGTCGAGGGGCACCTGCGCGTGCGCGGCCCGGCCGTCCTCGAACGCTATTTCGGCGAGACCGACAGCGCCACCGACGCCGACGGATGGTTCGGCACCGGCGACCTGGCCCGGATAGACGCGGACGGCGATCTGGTCATCACCGGCCGGGCCAAGGATCTGATCAAGTCGGGCGGCGAGTGGATCAATCCGGCCGAGATCGAGGCCGTGGTCAATGAGCACCCGTCGGTCTCCCTCGCCGCCGTGATCGGCCGGCCCGATGCGAAATGGGGCGAACGGCCCGTACTGGTGATACAGACCCGGGCTGCGCAGGATGTCAGCGACGAGGACATTCTGTCGCCATTGCGCGGGCGCGTGGCCCCGTGGTGGATTCCCGATGAAGTCATACGCTTGCCGACGATGCCCCTGGCGTCCACCGGCAAGATCGACAAGATGCGTTTGAGAGTGGACTATGGCGGTTGCTGAAAAGAAGGCCGGGGCCAAGGCCCCCAAGGCGCGAGGCGAGGCGGTCGACGCCGCCAAACCGCGTCGTCGACGCACCAAGGTCGAGCAGCGCGCCGACAAGATGGAGCAGATCCTCGACGCGGCCGAATATCTGTTCTCGGTCCACGGCCTGTACGGCGTGACCCTGAAGGACGTGGCCCAGCGGGTCGGCGTCCACCACACCCTGCTGAACTACTATTTCACCGACAAGAAGAGCCTGTTCGACGCGGTCATCGCCCGCCGGGCCGGGGTCACCATCGCCTACCGGATGGAGGCGCTGGACAAGTACGACGCCGAGACCAAGGGACAGCCCACGGTCGAGGGGGCCCTGCGCGCCTTCCTCAATACCGACCTCGACCTCTACAGCCAGGGCGGCGAGAACTGGAAGAACTACGGCGCCCTCGGCGCCCAGGTGTCGAACACCCCCTATGGGGCCGAGCTGTTCGACCTGCATTTCGATCCGCTGGTGCTGCGGCTGATCGGCCTGCTGAAGAAGGCCCTGCCGGACTGCGCCGAGGAGGACATCTTCTGGGGCTATCACTTCGTCACCGGGGCCCTGATGCTGACGCTGGCGCGCACCGGCCGGATCAACCGGCTGTCGGGCGGTCTGTGCGACTCCGATGATTTCGAGGCGGTGAAGGACCGGATGGCCAGCTTCATGGCCGCCGGCTTCCTGAATATCTGCAAGCCGGGCGCGGCGCGTCCGGCGCTCTGAACGATCCAATCACACACAAGGAGAGACAAGGCATGACGCTCAAGGGGCGGGTGGCGATCGTGACGGGCGCGGGCGGCGGGCTGGGACGCCAGCACGCCCTGTATCTGGCGCGTCAGGGGGCGCATGTGACAGTCAACGACCTCGGTCAGGAGGCCGCTGACGCCGTCGCCGCCGAGATCGTCGCGGCGGGCGGCCACGCCCTCCCGGTCGCCGGCTCGGTGACGGACGAGGCCGCGGTGGAGGCGATGGTCGAACGCACGCTTGCGACGTGGGGCCGGATCGACATCCTGATCAACAACGCCGGCATCCTGCGCGACAAGAGCTTCGCCAAGATGAGCCTCGACGACTTCCGGCTGGTGCTGGACGTGCACCTGATGGGGGCGGCGGTCTGCTCCAAGGCGGTATGGGAGATCATGCGCCGGCAGAACTACGGCCGCATCGTCATGACCACCTCGTCATCGGGCCTCTACGGCAATTTCGGCCAGGCCAACTACGGCGCCGCCAAGATGGCCCTGGTCGGGCTGATGCAGACCCTCGCCATCGAGGGCGAGAAATACAACGTCCGGGTCAACTGCCTCGCGCCCACGGCCGCCACCCAGATGACGCAGGGCGTGCTGTCGGAGACCAGCCTGACCCAGCTCGATCCGGCGCTGGTCAGCCCGGGACTGCTGCCGCTGGTGGTCGAGGACGCCCCGACGCGGGCCATCGTCTGCGCCGGGGCCGGCCATTTCGCCCGCGCCTATGTCACCCTGACCGAGGGCGAATACATCGGCGGCGGGGCCGGGGCGGGCGAGCGGCTGCAGGCGGCCTGGGCCTCGGTGTCCGATCCGGCCGGCGCCATCGTCCCCGACTATGGCTTCACCCAGGCCGAACGTGAGGTGGCCAGCGCCGGGGCGCACGCGGCGGCGGCGGTCGCCTGATGGGCGGGGGCGGGATGTCCGCCCTGTCGCGGCGCGCCGTCCTGTGCGGGACGGCGGCCGTGGCGGGCGGATGCGCCGCTCTTCCCGGTCCGACGCCTTCGCCGGACGCCTTCGAGCCGGTGCTCGATCTCGCCATGGCTGACGCGAGCACCAGCGTTCTGGTCAGCCGCAACGGGACGATCCTCGCGGAACGCTACGCCGCCGGATGGGGCCCGGACCGGCCGCGCGAGGTCGCCTCGGTGGCCAAGAGCGTGATCGCCGTGCTCATCGCCATGGCGGCCGAGGCCGGCGCGATCACCGGCTTCGACCAGTCGGCCGCCGACTTCATCCCGGCGTGGCGGGGCGATGCGCGGGCCGGGATCACCCTGCGCCATCTGATGAGCATGACCTCGGGGCTGGACGATACGGGTCTGGCGCTGCGGGGCGTTGCGGGCGACCAGTTCGCGATCAACGCCGGCGCGCCGCTGCGCCATCCGCCGGGGACGCGCTGGGCCTACAACACCGCCGCCTACCATCTGCTGTTCCATGTTCTGGAGCGGGCGACCGGCCAGTCGGTCGAGACCTTCGCCGGGGCCCGGCTGTTCGGACCGCTGGGCATGGATGACACCCGCTGGGTCACCTCCACAGGCGCGGGCGCGGCCGGACCCGTCACCAACTGGTACAGCGCCGCCTCGACGGCGCGGGACCTGGCCCGGTTCGGCGAACTGATCCTCGGGCACGGCGTCTGGAGCGGCCGCCGCCTGATCGGGGCGGAGAACCTGCGGACCCTGCTCGCGCCGTCGCAGGATCTGAATCCGTCCTACGGTCTGCTGTGGTGGTCGAACGCCCGGCGGGGGGCGGACGCCTTCGGGCGGGGGGCCAGCTTGCGCTTCCCCGACGCCCCGCGCGACACCGTCGCCGCGCTCGGAGCCGGGGGGCAGATGGTGCTGGTGGTCCCGTCGCGCGAGCTGATCGTCGTGCGGCAGGGCGAGGCGCCCGGATCGCCGACGCTGGCCAACGACCTGCTGGCCGGAGCCCTGCGCGCGCTGGCCTGAGGACCGGCGACCGGCATAACTTCGTGTTTCGCCGGGCGACGCGGCCTTACCCCTGCGGCGTTTCGTTGGCACAAGGGGCGAACGCTCCCTCACAGGCCACGGATATCGTATGAAAAGAGCCCGGCGCGCCCGCATCGTCGCGACCCTCGGACCCGCCAGTCGGGCGCCCGGCACGGTCAAGGCCCTGGCCCAGGCCGGGGTCGACGTCTTCCGTCTGAACTTCAGCCACGGCTCGCATGAAGACCACGCGGCGGCGCTGAAGGCCGTGCGCGGAGCCGAGATGGCGCTGAAGCGGCCGCTGGGCGTACTGGCCGACCTGCAGGGGCCCAAGCTGCGCCTCGGCCGGTTCAAGGACGTCGAGATCGACGTCAAGCCGGGCCATAAAATGCGCTTCGACCTCGACCCGACGCCGGGCGACGCGACGCGGGTGCAGATGCCGCATCCGGAGATCTTCCGCGCCCTGCGCACCGGCATGCTGCTGCTGCTCGACGACGGCCGGGTGCGGCTGCGCGTCAATGAGCGCACCGACGACTGGGCCGACGTCACGGTCGAGAGCGGCTCGAAACTGTCGGACCGCAAGGGCGTGGCCGTCCCCGAGGCGGTGGTGCCGGTCTCGGCCCTGACGCCCAAGGACCGCGAGGACCTCGCCTTCGCCCTGCGCATCGGCGTCGACTGGGTGGCGCTGAGCTTCGTCCAGAAGGCCGAGGACATGGCCGAGCTGAAGCAGATCGTGAAGGGCCGCGCCGCCTGCCTCGCCAAGATCGAAAAGCCCCAGGCCCTGGTCGAGCTGGAGAGCATTCTCGATTACTGCGACGGCGTCATGGTCGCGCGCGGCGACCTCGGCGTCGAGCTGGATCCCGAAGAGGTTCCGGTGGCGCAGAAGCAGATTATCCGCGCCGCCCGCCATCGCGGCGTGCCGGTGATCGTCGCGACCCAGATGCTGGAATCGATGACGTCGTCGCCCGCCCCGACCCGGGCCGAGGCGTCCGACGTAGCCAACGCCGTCTATGAGGGCGCCGACGCCCTGATGCTGTCGGCCGAGACGGCCTCGGGCGACTATCCGCTGGAGTCGGTCGGCATCATGAACCGCATCATGGAGCGCGTGGAGCGCGATCCGCTGTGGCCCAGCCTGATGGACGCCGAACACGCCGGCATGGACGAGCATGACGTCGACGCCCTCGTCGCGGCGGCGCGCAAGGCGGCCGAGGCGCAGTCGACCGCCGCCATCGTGGTCTTCACCACCCTCGGCGGGACGGCGCGGCGGATGTCGCGCGAGCGGCCGCTGCAGACGGTGCTGGCCCTGACGCCCAAGCCCGAGACGGCGCGACGGCTGGCCTTGGTCTGGGGGCTGGAGCCGCGCCTCAGCCGCGAGCCCGCCTCGCTGGAAGAGGTCACCGACGACGCGGTCGCCAAGGCGGTCGAGTTCGGTCTCGCCGAGCCGGGCCAGCGGCTGCTGATCCTCGCCGGCACGCCCTTCGGCGCCCCGGGGGCTGCGAATCTGCTGCGACTGGCGCATGTTCCCATGAAGGGGCGCGGCCAAAAGGGCTGACCCTTCAGGGCTCGGCATGATCAAATACATCGGCTCGAAGCGCGCGTTGCTGGCGGAGATCGTCACCGCCATCTCCGGCGTGCTGCCGCAGGGCGGGACGGTTTGCGACCTGTTTTCCGGCTCCGCCCGGGTCGGCCATGCGCTGAAGAAGCAGGGCTTCCGGGTCTGGTCGAACGATCACAACGCCTACGCCCATGTACTGGCCACGGCCTATGTCCAGGCCGACCGCGAGCGCTGGCTGGAGCAGGCCGAGGCGGTGCTGGCCGAACTGCGCGCCGTGGCGCCGGAGGCCGGCTGGTTCACGAAGAGCTTCTGCGAGGACGCCCGCTACTTCACCCCGGAGAACGGCGCCCGCATCGACGCCATGCGCGACCGCATCGCGGCCATGGCGCTGGAGCCCGAGCTGGAGGCCATCGCCCTGGTCAGCCTGATGGAGGCGGCCGACCGGGTCGATTCCACCGCCGGCCTGCAGATGGCCTATATGAAGTCGTGGGCCGCGCGGGCGCTGAAGCCGCTTGAGCTGCGGATGCCGGACATCCTGCCCGGCGTGGCGGCGGGGCCATGCAAGGCCACCCGCGCCGACGCCGTCGAACTGGCGCCGCAGATCGAGGCCGACCTCGTCTATCTGGACCCGCCCTACAACCAGCATTCCTACCTCGGCAACTACCACTGCTGGGAGAGTCTGGTGCTGTGGGACAAGCCCGAGACCTACGGGATCGCCAACAAGCGGATCGACGTCCGCACCCGCAAGAGCGCCTTCAACAGCCGCCCCGGCATCGCCCCGGCCTTGCAGGCGGTGATCGAGGGGCTGAAGGCGCCGAACCTGATCGTCTCGTTCAACGACGAGGGCTATTTGGGCCGCGACCAGCTGGTGCAGATGCTGTCCGGCCGGGGCGAGGTGCAGGTCATCGAGATCGCCCGCCCGCGCTACGTCGGCGCCCGTATCGGCATCCACAATCCCAAGGGCGACAAGGTCGGGACCGTCGGCCGGCTGAGGAACGTCGAATATCTGTTCGTGGTCAGCGAGCGCGGCGTGGACCTGGCGGACGCGGCCTGAGCGTGGGCGTCGGGAACGCGACGGAAATATGACCGTTGTGTCGGCTATGGAACAGATGACCTTCACCCCCGCGCGGCGTCTGGAAGCGAACCGGGCCTATGGCCGGACGATCGACGCCTTTGAAACCGTCGCCTGGCGGCCGCCGTCCGCGACACGCTTCGACAGCCGCGTGGCCAATGACGCCAAGGGACCGGCGCCGGGCGTGAGCGAGTGGACCGCCGAACTGCCCGGCTGGATCGCCGTCGTCGCCGGCGGCCTGGTCGCGGCCCTGGCGGGCGCTTTGATGGGCGGCATGCTGCAGGTCTGAGGCGGACCGATCAGCCCTCCAGCAGCGCCCGGATCGGGGCCCAGCCGCGGCGGTGGGCCGGGCAGGGGCCGAGGCTCTGCAAGGCGGCCTGATGCACCGGGGCGTTGTAGCCCTTGTGCCCGGCGAAGCCGTAGCCCGGATATTCCGTGTCCAGTTCCACCATCAGCCGGTCCCGCGCCGTCTTGGCCAGGATCGAGGCCGCCGCGATCGACAGCGACAGCCCGTCGCCGCCGACCACCGTCTGGACGTCGCACGGCAGCTTGAACCGGTAGTTGCCGTCGACCAGCGCCGCGACCGGCTGCACGGCCATCGCCTCGATGGCCCGGCACATGGCCAAGCCGGTGGCGTGCAGGATGTTGAGCTCGGCGATCTCCTCGACCGAGGCGAAGCCGACGCCCCAGGCCACGGCCCGGGCCTTGATCTCGATCTCGATCGCCTCGCGCCGGGCATGGGTCAGGGCCTTTGAATCGTCGATGCCCTCGGGCAGGTCGTCGGCGTTGAGGATCACCGCCCCGGCCGACACCGGCCCGGCCCACGGCCCGCGTCCGGCCTCGTCGACGCCGCAGACGAGGCCGCCGCACGACTGGATCAGCACCGTCTCCAGCGCCAGCGTCGGGAAGCCGCGCGGGGGTTTCGCCGCAGCCTTGGCCTTGCCGGATTTCTTGGCGGGGGTCTTTACGGGCGTCTTCACCGGGCCGCCATCGCACGAACCTGCCGGTGACGGAAGCACTCGACGCCGTGATCGTTGACCATGCCGACGGCCTGCATGAAGGCGTAGACGATGACCGGGCCGACGAAGGTGAAGCCGCGCTTCTTCAGGGCCTTCGACATGGCCTCCGATTCCGGCGTGGAGACCGGCCGGGCGCCGCCGTCGGCCCACTGGTTCTGGATCGGCGCCCCGCCGACGAAGGACCACAGCCATTCGCTGAAATCCTCGCCGCTCTCGCGCATCTCCAGCCAGATCTTCGCGCCCTTGATGGCGCTGTTGATCTTGGCCCGCGAGCGGATGATGCGGGCGTCGCCCAGCAGCCGCCCGATATCGGCCTCGCCGTAGCGGGCGATGATCTCCGGGTCGAAGCCGTCGAAGGCGTCGCGCATGCCCTCGCGCTTTCTCAGGATGGTGATCCACGCCAGCCCGGCCTGAAAGCCATCCAGCACCAGCTTCTCCCACAGGGCGCGGGGGTCGTACTCGGGCACGCCCCACTCCTCGTCGTGATAGGCGACATAGAGGGGATCGGTCCCGCACCAGGCGCAGCGATGGAGTGAGTCGGGCATGGGGCGAGGGTAGCGCCTTCGGCCCCGTCGTGAAGAGCGCGCGTCTCCGTGCTAGGCTGGCCTTCACCATCCACCGGACGATCCGCCCATGACCCGCAAGCCCGCCAAGATCGTCGCCGTCCTGCTGGCGGCGCTGTGGCTGGCCGGCTGCGGCACCATCGACCGGCCCGACGACGGCGTTCTTCGCCTGACCACGCAAACCTGGCGCCCGACTGAAGACCCGCGGATCCGCGCCAGCGACCGGGTTCAGGTCGAGGCCCTGGCGACCCAGATCGCCGACCGGCTGTGGGCCGCGTCGGAGGGACGGTCCATCCTCGCCCTGTCGGGCGGCGGGGCCAATGGAGCCTACGGCGCCGGCCTGCTGACCGGCTGGACCGAGAGCGGAAGCCGGCCCGAGTTCAGCGTCGTCACCGGCGTCAGCACCGGCGCCCTGGCGGCGCCCTTCGCCTTCCTCGGTCCCGAATGGGACGACGAACTGCGCGGCGCCTATGCCGAGGGCCGCACCGGCGGCCTGCTGGGCTGGCGCAGCTTCGCCGCCCTCGCCGCGCCCGGCCTGTTCGACTCGGGGGTCCTGAAGGATCTGGTCGACGACTATGTGACGCCGGAGCTGCTGCGCCAGATCGCCGTCGAGCACGACAAGGGCCGGCGGCTGCTGATCGTCACGACCAATCTGGACGCGGAGGAAGCCGTGATCTGGGACATGGGCGTGCTGGCGAAACAGGGCGGGGACCAGGCCGTCGAACTGTTTCGTCAGGTCCTGCTGGCCTCGGCCAGCATTCCCGGCGTGTTCCCGCCGGTGATGATCCCGGGCGTCGACGGCGAGGGACGGCTGGTGCAGGAGATGCACGTCGACGGCGGCGTGATCACGCCCTTCCTCGGCATTCCGGAGAGCCTGCTGACGGTGACGACGCCGACCCGCGCGCCGGAGGGGACCGCCCTCTATGTGTTGATCAACGGCCAACTTGGTCGCACCGAGGTGATTACGCGCGGGACCCTGCCGGCCATTCTGGCCCGGTCCTATGACACGATGAGCAAGGCCAATCTGCGCACCAGCCTGGCAGTCAATCTGGCCTTCGCCGAGCGCAACGGATTGAGCCTGTACGTTGCGGCCATGCCCGAGGGGATCGAGGCGTCGAGCCTCGACTTCGATCCCGGGTCCATGGCCGCGCTGTTCGAGCTGGGCCGGGGCGCCGGCGCGGCGGGGTCGGCGTGGTCGGAGATGAAGAGCCCCGCGCTGGAGCCGGTCGGGGAGACGATCGAGGTCGTTCTGCCGGTGACGCCGGAGGGCTAGGGGCGCCGCTGTAGTCGCGGGGCTGGACAAGGCCGGTTCAAGGCTCAACAAAGGGAGACCCATCACGGAGGATTCCCCATGCGTATCGCCCTGCTCGCCGCCACCGCCGCCGCCCTGACCCTCGCCGCCTGCTCGCAGCAGACCGGCGACAACGCCGCCGAAACCGCCGACGCCGCCGGCGACACCGTGGCCTCGGCCGCGGAAGACACCGCCGAGAACGTCGACGCCGCCGCCGACAACACGGCCGCCGCGACCAACGAAGCCGCCGAGGATGTCGACGCCTCGATCGAGACCCCGGCCGAGACCGCGGCCCACTAGTCGACGGCCCTGTCCATCGGAGACGCGCCCGGGGTCCGCTCCGGGCGCGTTTTTGATTCTAGGGTCCGATCCAGTCCGGGCGGCGGACGGTGACGGGCCGTCCGTCGGCGGTCAGGGCGCCGTCGGTCCGGTCCAGGCGGAGCAGGGCCATGGCCGCGCCGTCGCGGCCGCTGAGCACCTCGCCGGCGCGCAGCTCGCCGTTCAGGACCTCGGTCCCGAAAGGCGGGGGCGGGCCGTCGAAGGCGATCGGCAGCATGCGGGTCTTGATCGCGCCCCGGCGCTTCATGCGCGAGCTAGTCTCCTGGCCGACGAAGCAGCCCTTCTGGAAGTCGATGCCGTTCAGCAGGTCGAAATCGGCCTCGATCGGGTAGGTCTTGTCGGAGGGGGCGTCGGTCGCCGGATCGGGGACGCCGACGGCGAGGCGATGGGCCTGCCAGTCGGCTTCGGTCGCATCGGTCTCGACCGCGCCGCCGTAGCGTCGGCCGCCGAGGTCGGGGACGCGCGGGTCGGCGGTGAAGCCGTCGGCGACGCCGGGCCATGAGGCGAAGACCGGCCGGTCGTCGGCCTCGACCGTGATCTGGGCCCGGAGTTTGTACATCGACAGGCGCTGCAGCAGGGCCTCGCGGCGGTCGGCGGCGACGTCCAGCAGCACGCCGTCGGCCTCGCCCCACAGGAACAGATCGAACAGCAGCCGGCCGGGCGGGGAGAGCAGGGCGCCGAAACGCAGTTGGCCCTCGCTCAGGGTCTCGACGTCCTGGGTCAGCAGATTGTGCAGGAAGGGCCGGGCGTCGGGGCCCGAGACCCGGATCAGGGCGCGGCTGTCGAGGCGGGCGATGCGGACGGTCATGCCAGTGCAGATAGGGCGTCCCGCCCCTGTGGACCACACCCCTTCGCCGCTGATGCAACTGGAGAATCCGTATACGGTCCAATCATGAGCGTCCGGTTCCCCATCCTCTATATCGCCGAGGCGGGCGCGCAGGACGCGGTGCTGTCCAGCGGGGTGCTGGCCTATCTGGTCGAGGCCATGCCGCAGGCGGGCTTCACGATCGTCGGATCGCCGGCCAGCGCGCCGCTGTTCGCCGACACGCCGCGCCTCGACCGGCTGATCGTGCTGGACAAGGAGAGCCGGCTGGACTGGCTGGGTCTGTGGAATCAGGTGCGGGCGACGTCCTGGGGGCTGGTGGTCGACATGCGCGGCTCGGCCCTGTCCGGCAAGCTGAAGCGGCAGAAGCGGGCCGTGCGCGGCGAGCCGGAGGCCGGGGTGCATGCGGTCGAACTGGCGGCGCGGGTGCTGCAACTGGACGAGGTCCCGGCCCCGCGACTGTTCGTCTCCGAGGCGACGCGGGCGGCGGTCGAGGCCCTGATCCCGGCGGGCGAGGGACCGCTGCTGGCCATCGGCCCGGGGGCGGCGTGGATGGGCCGACGCTGGCCGCCCGAGCGTTTCGCCAAGGTGGCCTCGGCCCTGGTCGGCGATGGGGGGGCGCTGGAAGGCGGCCGGGTCCTGGTGATCGGCGACGAGAGTGATCGGGACGCCGCCCACACCATCCGTCTGGCCCTGCCGCGCCACCGGACCATCGATCTTCACGGCCGGCTGAGTCCGCTGCAGGCCGTGGCGGCGGTCGGGCGCTGCGCCCTGTATCTGGGCGGCGACTCGCTGTGGACCGATCTGGCGGTGGCCTCGGGCACGCCGGTGGTCGCCGCCTTTGGCCCGTCCGACGAGGCCGAGCGGGGGCCGTGGGGCGGGATCGCCGTACGCGGCCCGCGCTCGGTCGAGGAGTATCGCAAGATCGATCCGCGGCTGGACCAGGCCATCGAGCATATGAACGACCTGCCGGCGGAGCGGGTGCTGAAGGCGGCTCGCAAGGTTCTGGCGGAGCGGGTATAGGGCCGGGCCATGACCCAGACATACGACCTGATCGTCCGCGGCGGCGAAGTGGCCAATCATGCGGGGCGCGGCCTCGCCGACGTCGGCGTGATCGACGGGCGGATCGCCTTCGTCGGCGACCTGTCGCAGGCCTCGGCCGGCGAGGTGGTCGATGCGACCGGCCTGACCGTCCTGCCGGGGGTGATCGACACCCAGGTGCATTTCCGCGAGCCGGGGCTGGAGTGGAAGGAAGACCTCGAGACCGGCTCGCGCGCCGCGGCGCTGGGCGGGGTCACGGCGGTGTTCGAAATGCCGAACACCGAGCCCAACACGACCGACCCGGACACCCTGGCCGACAAGCTGGAGCGGGCGCGCGACCGGATGTGGACCGACCACGCCTTCTACATCGGCGGCACGCACGAGAATGCGAAATATCTCGCCGAGCTGGAGCGGCTGCCGGGTTGCTGCGGGGTCAAGGTGTTCATGGGGGCCTCGACCGGGACCCTGCTGGTCGCCGACGACGACGGGGTGCGCGAGGTGCTGCGCCATGTGAAGCGGCGGGCGACCTTCCATTCCGAGGACGAATACCGGCTGGTCGAGCGGCGGCCGCTGGCCCGGACGGGCGACTGGACCAGCCACCCCGAGGTGCGCGACGCCGAGAGCGCCATCCGCTCGACCCGGCGGCTGGTCGGGCTGGCGCGCGAAGTGGGCGCGCGGATCCATGTGCTGCACGTCTCGACCGCCGACGAGGTGCGCTTCCTCGCCGACCACAAGGATGTGGCCACGGCCGAGGTGACGCCGCAGCATCTGACGCTGGACGGGGACGAGGCCTATGCGCGGCTGAAGGGCTACGCCCAGATGAATCCGCCGATCCGCAACGCGGCCCATATCGCCGGCCTGTGGGGCGGGATCGAGCAGGGGGTGTTCGACGTGCTGGGCTCGGACCATGCGCCGCACACGAAGGAAGAGAAGGCCAAGCCCTATCCGGCCTCGCCCTCGGGCATGCCGGGGGTGCAGACCCTGGTGCCGGTGATGCTGACTCATGTGGCGAACGGACGGCTGAGCCTGGACCGGTTCATCGACCTGACCAGCCACGGGGCCAACCGGGTGTTCGGCATCGCCGGCAAGGGGCGGATGGCCGAGGGTTATGACGCCGACCTGACGATCGTCGACCTGAAGGCGAAACATGTGATCAGCCACGCCGACATGGCGAGCCGCTGCGGCTGGACCCCGTTCGACGGCTTCGAGGCGACCGGCAAGGCCGTGGCGACGATCGTGCGCGGCCGGCTGGTGATGAAGGACGGCGAGCTGGTCGGGTCGGCGCATGGGCGGCCGGTGCGGTTCCAGGAGACGCTGGCCTGACGGGAACCTCCCGGACTCCCGGCGATTCATCCCGGGTGAAAGGAGTGTCCGCCATGAGCAAACGCGAACTGATCGAGCCCACCCCCGGCGACAAGCGCTATGCGCGCCGGGACGACGAGGGGCGCTTTTCGGAAATGGCCGATGTCGGCAAGTCACTGGCGCAAGACCAGAAGCGGGACGCGAAGCACGAGGCCCCGAAGGGCCAGGGCGATCGCGGCGACCGCCGCGCCTAGCGGGGCTCAAGGATGAAGCCGGCGATGGCCTCGACCACGCCGGGAGCGAGCGGCATGGTCGGGTCGGCGTAGGTCGCGGCGTTGCCGGCGCGGTCCGCCGGGGCGGTCTTGAGCACGTGGTTGACGCCGTCCCACAGGACCAGATGCACGCCGGGCCGGGCGGCGGCAAGGGCCTCGGCCTCGACCGGCGGGGTCTGGATGTCGGTGGTCCCCGAACCGACCATGACCGGCCCCTCCCAGGCGGCCATCAGCGCCGCCGGGTCGAGCGCCAGCCACGAGATCAGATAGGGCTGGACCGACGGGCGCAGCAGGGCGGCCAGCGCCGGCGGGGTGTCGGCGACGGTGCGGCCGGCCTCGAGCTCGGCGAGGGCGTGGAAGGCCTGGGTGCGGAGGGGTTCGGGCAGTTGCGGGCCGAGCTGCTCCTCCAGCACCACCCGGGCGCGGCGGCCGGCGCCGGACAGCAGGACCAGCCCGCAGACCGCGTCGCTTTCGTCCTCGACGGCGGCGAGGGCCACCAGGGCGCCCTCGCTGTGGCCGATCAGCCAGGCGCAGGGCCGGCCGGTGCGGGCGGCGGCCTCGGCGGCCCAGTCGCGGGCGTCGGCGGCCAGATGGCTGAAGCGCAGGTCTTCCTCACGGCCGCCCGCGCCGGCGCTTTCGCCGATGCCGCGCTTGTCGATGCGGACGGTGGCGACGCCCTGTCCGGCGAGGCCCTCGGCCAGCAGCCGATAGGTGGCGGCGCGGATGCCCAGCGGGCTGTTCCCGTCGCGGTCGGTCGGTCCGGAGCCCGGCAGGATGACGGCGACAGCGCGGGTCGGGCCGTCCGGCGTCAGCAGGGTTCCGTGCAGGGGCGCGGGTTCGGCGGGGAGCGTCACCGGCGTGGACGTCGGGTCGGACAGCAGGGCGGCGGCGAGGATCAGGCTGAGCATGGCGGTCTCCGGTGCTGGGGGTCAGAAGGGCTGGCGGTCGGGGTCGGTGCGCCAGACGCGCCAGCTTTCGACGACAGCGAGAAAGGCGGCGACCACGACCGCAATGATAAGACCTTGATAACCGAGCGGCTGCGGGGCGACGGGGGCGGCGACCAGGCCGAGCAGGCCGGTGATGAAGAACAGCCGTCCGGCCAGGCGGTTGGAGCGGTCCCAGGCGAGGCGGCTCTTGAGACTCCAGGGCGTGCGCACGCCGAAGAAGGGATTGGGGCCGACCCGGCCCGCGAAGGCGCCGACGATCAGGAACAGCAGGGAGAGGCCCGCCATCGGGCCCGCGCGGCCCATCTCGGTCAGGCCGGTCACGGCGGCGACGCCGGCGAACAGGGTGAGGGTGAGCAGGGTCAGCAGGACCAGCAACTGGGCGGATCGCAGGGCGCGGGCGCGCGCAGGCGTATCGGCCCGGCCGGCGGCGAGACCCATGCCGCCGGCGAGGACGCCGGTCAGCAAGCCCAGTCCCGCGATGCCTGGACCGATGGCCTCGCGCCCGGCCCAGGCATCGGCCTGTCCGTCGAAACCGTAGTGGTAGGGCATCACCTCGGTCGGGCCGGCGACGAAAATCCACACTCCGGCGCCGACAATCATGAGAGTGACGGCGACGGTGGCGCGATCGGCGGCGGTCATGGGCAGGGCTCCTGATCTGGGTCGGGTTTGGGGGCGCGGACGCCGGTCATCTGCAACAGGAAGGCGAGGGCCTCCTCGACAGCGGAGATTTCGAGCCGGTAGCGGATCGAGGCGCCGTCGCGCTCGGGCGAGACCAGGCCGGCCTCCTTCAGGGCGTTGAGGTGGCCGGTGATGGTCGGCCAGCTCATGTCGAAGGCGGCGGCGATGTCGCCGGACGCCATCGGGCCGCGGCGCAGCATCTCGATGATGCGGCGGCGGACCGGGTGCGAGAGGGCCTTGAACAGGGCGTTCATAGGGAAGAGGCTAATTAGGGAAATGGCTAATGGCAAGAGGGATCAGGCAGCAGGCAGCACGCAGCAGGCATGAGTCGTTACCGCTGTCGCAGCGGGTGGGGAGAGAGCGGGGCGACCGGGCCTCGCCCGGTGCTTTGATAGATAACCGTTTCGACGAGACAGGCCGCCCCGCGCAGTCGTTTTCCACACGCCCTCCGGCTGGCGGCCCTGGCATTCGGGCCTTGCCGGATCACCGCCGGGTCCATTGCTGGGCCCG
>JAHJNW010000124.1 GCA_018820665.1 Alphaproteobacteria bacterium
GAAGGCCATCACCCGCAAGACCGGCGCCCGCGGCCTGCGTTCCATCCTGGAAGGCATCCTGCTGGAGACGATGTTCGAACTGCCCACCTTCGAGGGCGTCGAGGAAGTCGTCGTCAACGCCGAGGTCATCGAGGGCAAGGCCCAGCCGCTGCTGATCTATTCCGAGACCAAGTCCAAGAAGGCCGCGCCCGACAGCGCCGCCTGATCCGGCTGAACTGAACGAGGGCGGGGCCGCAGGCGGCTCCGCCCTTTTCCATGGGCGCGATGATGCGTCCGGGCCACATCACGCAGCGACCGGATATTCCCCCGGTTCGAGAGGTTTCGGGCACGACGGCCCGCGCCCGGGCGGGTTGGCCGGGCACGCCCATGCAGCTTGACCGCCTGTGGATGGAAGGACCGGGTCCTCACCCGTCCCGCTTGAACCCGGCGCGCGCAGAACCACATACTCATCCGAAGGCCGCCGAATGGCGGGCCGAGTCGAAACGGCGGGGCACAGGCGCCCCGCACGCCGCCGCGGCGGGTCCGAGATCAACGAGGACCCCGTGAGAGTTGCATCATGCCCGAGACCCCAGGTTCGACCAAAACCCTGCCCGTCCTGCCGCTGAGAGACATCGTCGTCTTTCCGCACATGGTCGTGCCGCTGTTCGTAGGCCGCGAAAAGTCGGTCAAGGCGCTCGACGAGATCATGAAGGGCGAAAAGCAGATCCTGCTGGCCACCCAGAAGAACAGCGTCGATGACGATCCCGCCGCCGACGCCATCTATCCGATCGGCGTCCTGGCCACCGTGCTTCAGCTGCTCAAACTGCCTGACGGCACCGTCAAGGTGCTGGTCGAGGGCAAGAGCCGCGCCCGCCTGACCAAATTCACCGACCGCACGGAGTATTTCGAGGCCGAGGCCGTCGAGATCGCCGACGACATCGGCGAGCCGGCCCAGTCGGAAGCCCTGCTGCGCGCCGTGATCGAACAGTTCGAAAACTATGTGAAGCTGAACAAGAAGGTGCCGCCCGAGGCCCTCAGCTCGATCCCCCAGATCACCGACCCGTCCAAGCTGGCGGACAGCGTGGCGGCCCATCTGTCGGTCAAGATCGGCGACAAACAGGGCCTGCTGGAAACCATCGACGTCCCGGCCCGGCTGGAGAAGGTCTACGGCCTGATGGAGGGCGAAATCTCCGTCCTGCAGGTCGAGAAGAAGATCCGCTCGCGCGTGAAGCGTCAGATGGAGAAGACCCAGCGCGAATATTATCTGAACGAGCAGATGAAGGCGATCCAGCGCGAGCTGGGCGAGACCGACGACAGCCGTGACGAGATCATGGAGCTGGAGAAGCGCATCCGTAAGACGCGCCTCTCCAAGGAAGCGCGCACCAAGGCCGATGCCGAGGTCAAGAAGCTGCGTAACATGAGCCCGATGTCGGCCGAGTCGACGGTGGTGCGGAACTACCTCGACTGGCTGCTGTCGATCCCGTGGGGCAAGGCCAAGCAGAAGCCCATCGATCTCGACAAGGCCGAGGCCATCCTCGAGGAGGATCACTACGGCCTCGAGAAGGTCAAGGAGCGGATCATCGAGTATCTGGCGGTGCAGTCGCGCACCAACAGCCTCAAGGGCCCGATCCTGTGCCTCGTCGGCCCTCCGGGCGTCGGCAAGACCTCGCTGGCCAAGTCGATCGCCAAGGCCACCGGCCGGGAATACGTCCGCATGTCGCTGGGCGGCGTGCGCGATGAGGCCGAGATCCGCGGCCACCGCCGGACCTACATCGGTTCGATGCCGGGCAAGATCATCCAGTCGATGAAGAAGGTGAAGACGACCAACGCCTTCATCCTGCTGGACGAGATCGATAAACTCGGCGCCGACTGGCGCGGGGACCCGTCCTCGGCCCTGCTGGAGGTGCTGGATCCGGCGCAGAACAATGCGTTCGGCGACCACTACCTGGAGGTCGACTACGACCTGTCCAACGTCATGTTCGTGACCACGGCCAACAGCCTGAACATGCCGCAGCCGCTGATGGACCGGATGGAGATCATCCGGGTGTCGGGCTACACCGAGGACGAGAAGGTCGAGATCGCCAAACGGCACGTCCTGCCCAAGGTGACCGAAGAGAACGGTCTCAAGCCAGCCGAATTCATCGTGCCGGACGAGCAGATCCGCAATCTGATCCGCTACTACACCCGTGAGGCCGGCGTTCGGTCGCTGGAACGCGCCCTGGGCGGTCTGGCGCGCAAGTCGGTGCGCGAGATGTCGAAGACCAAGGCCCTGTCGATCACCATCGACGAGGCCAAGCTGGCCGAGTTCGCCGGGGTGCGTAAGTTCCGCTACGGCGAGACGGACGAGGAGGATCAGGTCGGCATCGTCACCGGCCTGGCCTGGACCGAGTTCGGCGGCGAGATCCTGACCATCGAGGCGATCAAGATGCCGGGCCGCGGCCGCATGACCGTGACCGGCAACCTGAAGGAGGTGATGAAGGAGTCGATCTCCGCCGCCGCCTCCTACGTCCGGGCCCGGTCGCTCAGCATCGGCGTCAAGCCGCCGGCGTTCGAGAAGACCGACATCCACGTGCACGTGCCGGACGGCGCGACGCCCAAGGACGGTCCCTCGGCGGGCGTGGCCATGACCGTGGCCATGGTCTCGGTCCTGACCGGCATCCCGATCCGCAAGGATATCGCCATGACCGGCGAGATCACCCTGCGCGGCCGGGTCACCGCCATCGGCGGGCTGAAGGAGAAGCTGCTGGCGGCCCTGCGCTCGGGCATCAAGACCGTGCTGATCCCGGAAGAGAACGAGAAGGACCTCGCCGAGGTGCCCGACAATGTGAAGGGCGCCCTGGAGATCATCCCGATCAAGACCGCCGACGAGGCCCTGAAATGGGCCCTGACCGGCGAGCTGACTCCGGTGGAATGGGACGAGGCGACCGATCCGCTGCCGGCCCCGCCGCCGATCCAGGACATCGGCACGGTTCCGGCGACGCACTGACGGTCTGAAGCCGACAAAAGAAACCCCGCCCGGAGCGATCCGGGCGGGGTTTTTTGATTTCCGTCTCCGATTGGGAGAGGAGACCTAGAGAGAATCCACCATCACCAGTTCGGCGTCGGCCGTGGCCGTGATGGTGATCTCGGCCTCGTCCTTGATGGCGGCGCCGTCGCGGGCGTTCAGGGCCACGCCATTGACCTCGACCGCGCCGACGGCGGGAACCAGATAGGCGTGACGGCCCGCGGCGAGGCTGTAGGTCAGGCTCTCGCCGGCGTTCAGCGTCGCGCCCAGCACCCGGGCGTCGGCGTTGATGGTCAGGGCGTGGTCGGCGGCGTCGCCGGAGGCCAGCACCGAGAACTGACCCGTGCGGTCGCTCTTGGGAAACGCCTTGGCGCCCCAAGCCGGTTTGGCCCCGCGGACATCGGCCTCGATCCAGATCTGGAAGATGGTGGTCAGCTCGTCCTCGAGGTTGAACTCGGAGTGACGCACGCCGGTGCCGGCGCTCATCACCTGGACGTCGCCGGCGCCGGTGCGGCCCTTGTTGCCCAGTGAATCCTCATGGGTGATGGCCCCGGTGCGGACATAGGTGATGATCTCCATGTCGGCGTGGGGGTGAGGCGGAAAGCCCGACTTCGCGGCGATCTCGTCGTCGTTCCAGACACGCAGCCGGCCCCAGCTCATGCGGCTCGGGTCGTAGTAGTTGGCGAAGGAGAAATGGTGTTTGGCGTTCAGCCAGCCGTGGTTCGCGCCGCCGAGGCTGTTGAAGGGTCTGACGTCGATCATGGGGATGCTCCCGGGAATCCGAGGGTTATAAACCTCGCTGCGGCCTATGTAAGCAACAGTGTCGGTTACGGAAGGGGGCGGCTACATCTTCCTTCCGGCCGCGACCGAATTCGGGAATAGCCCTGTCCGCGCCAACTGAGGGAACGGGTTTCCCGGATTTTGAGGTGGTCGCCTTCGAGGCAGTCGGCCAGCGCCGGGGACTCGACACGCACGACTTTCCCGGAGTCCGAAAGCCTGACCAGCGCGACTGCGTTGGCTCGACCAGCTTCGGTGAACTCCCCGGTGGCCACGACCTGCCCAGGACGGACCTCTTCCCTCAAGGATAGAAAAAAGGCGGATGCCAGGACCAACACCATGCATAGGCCGCCAGCGACCAGAGGCGCAGCCTCGAACATCGCATTCCGGGCCCAAGACCAGGCGCGCCAGATTCGCCATGAGAGCTTATGCCGATAGGCGACGACAGGCCTCAACCCACCTGCGCCCTGTGCCGCAGCATTGCATCGGCCAGCACGCAGGCCGCCATCGCCTCGACCACCGGCACGCCGCGCAGGGCGACGCAGGGGTCGTGGCGGCCCTTGGTGCGCAGGTCGGTTTCGGCGCCGTCGCGGGTGATGGTCTGGCGCGGCGTCAGGATCGAGGAGGTGGGCTTGAAGGCGACCCGGGCGGTCAGCGGCTGGCCGGTCGATATGCCGCCCAGCACGCCGCCGGCGTGGTTGGACAGGAAGACCGGAAGACCGTCGTCGCCCATCCGCATCTGGTCGGCGTTATCCTCGCCGGACAGCTCGGCCGAGCCGAAGCCGGCGCCGATCTCGACGCCCTTGACCGCATTGATCGACATCAGGGCGGCGGCCAGTTCGGCGTCCAGCTTGCCATAGACCGGCGCGCCCCAGCCGGCCGGCACGCCGGTGACTTCCAGCGCGACCACGGCGCCGATGGAGGAGCCGGCCTTGCGCACGCCGTCGAGATAATCCTCCCACGCCGGCACGACCTCCGCCGAGGCGGCGAACAGGGCGTTGTCGTAGACCGCGTCGAAATCCACCGCCTCCGGCGCGATCCGGTGCGGACCCAGCTGGACCACCCCGGCGCGGATGCGGACGCCGTCGCCCAGCACCTTGCGCGCCACGGCTCCGGCGGCGACCCGCACGGCCGTCTCGCGCGCCGACGAGCGACCGCCGCCGCGGTGATCGCGGACGCCGTATTTGGCCTGGTAGGTGATGTCGGCATGGCCGGGGCGGAAGGCGCGGGCGATCTCGCCATAGTCCTTCGAACGGGCGTCCTCGTTTTCGATCTGGACGGCGATCGGCGTGCCGGTGGTGACCGGCCCGTCGCCGTCGTCGAACACGCCGGACAGGATGCGCGCCGTGTCGCTCTCCTGCCGCTGGGTGACGAAGCGGCTGCCGCCCGGTTTGCGCCGGTCCAGCCAAGGCTGCAGATCGGCCTCGGTCAGCGGGATCAGCGGCGGGCAGCCGTCGACGACGCAGCCGATGGCCGGCCCGTGGCTCTCGCCCCAGGTGGTCACGCGAAACAGATGGCCGAAGGTATTGTGCGACATGGAAGCGACCTAAGCCGCCAGCCGGTCCGGCGTCCAGACGCGGGTGAAGCGGACCAGCAGATCCTCGGCCGCCGAGGGGATGTCTTCCGACGGCTGCAGGGCGACGAATAGATGACCCGGGGCGCGGCCGCCGCGGGCCGGCAGGCCCAGCCCCTTGAGCCGCAGCCGCAGCGGGGCCTGTCCGGCGACGATCCAGGCCGAGCGGGGCCCGGCGTGGGTGTCGATCTCCAGCCGGCCGCCGTCTTCCAGCAGCCGGCTCGGCACCGGGCAGTCCATGAACAGGTCGTCGCCGAGCACGCTCAGGCCGTCGGCCGCCCGGACCAGCACCGGCAGATAGACGTCGGCCCCGCCGGCCCCCGCGCCGCGCAGACGCAGATGTTCGCCGCTGCGCATCCCCTTCGGCAGTCGGACATCGAGGGTCCGCCCGGCCAGCCGCACCGCGACATGCCCGCCGTTCAGCGCGTCCATCGGGCCGATCGTCACGACGGGCGGGGAGGGCGGCCGGATCGTCGGTCCGGCGAGGGCCAGCGGACGATCATGGCTCTGGATCAGTCGCCAGGCGGCGATGACCTTGCGAAAGCGTTCGGCGTCTCCGCCCGGGGCCGAGGGATGGGCCGCCTTGACCGCCGCCCGGAAGGCCGCCGTCAGGACGGGCTCCGCCGTCGGCCCGCTCAGGCCGAGCAGGGCGTGGGCCTCGCTGAGCGAGGCGACCTCGGATCGGGAACGGGCGCGCATCGCCCATTTAGGCGCCCGACATGGTCAAGGTCCGGTTAACCGTGACGCCTCTCCCCAAGCGGGACTCAAGGGTCTATCTGCAGGCCATGACCGCACCCGTGATCCCGCCCAGCCCGACCCGCGAAGAATATGCGGAGCATTACGCCGCCGCCCTCGCCGCAAACGGCGACGAAGCCGCCTTCGAGCGGCCCGAGCCGATCGGCCTGTTCGTCGACTGGCTGGCCGACGCCAGGGCGACGGAGCCGAACGACGCCAACGCCATGACCCTGGCCACCGTCGACGCGGCCGGCATCCCCGACGCGCGGATCGTGCTGCTCAAGGACGTCGACGACCTCGGGTTCACCTTCTACTCCAACCGCGAGAGCGCCAAGGGCGAGGCGCTGGCGGCGCATCCGTCGGCGGCCCTGCTGTTCCACTGGAAGTCGCTGCGGCGCCAGGTGCGGGTGCGCGGGACGGTCGAGCCGGTCAGCGCGGCCGAGGCCGACGCCTATTTCGCCAGCCGGGCGCGCGAGAGCCGCATCGGGGCCTGGGCCTCGGATCAGTCGCGCCCGCTGGACAGCCGAGAAATGCTTGAGCAGGCCGTGGCCCGCGAGACGGCCCGCTTCGCCGAAACGGACGTGCCGCGCCCCGAGCGCTGGATCGGCTGGCGGGTCATTCCCGACAGCGTCGAATTCTGGCGCGACCGGCCGTTCCGCCTGCATGACCGGCTGCGCTTCGAGCGGGCCGGGGCAGGGTGGACACGGACGCGGCTCTGGCCCTGATCAGCCGGCCAGCAGGCCCGCCAGCAGCGGGTGAGCCAGCACCGGCGCGGCCAGCCGGACGACCGCCTGCGGATCCTCGAGCCGCACGGCGGCCGTGGCGTCGGCGATGATGAAGTCGGCGTTGAGCCGCGACGGCTCGGTCAGCCGCTCATGCCCGGGCCGGACGGTGGCCAGATACTGCTGGATCACCGAATCGGCGGTCCGGCCGCGCTCGGCCTGATCGCGCAGCAGGCGGCGGATGAAGCGGATGTCGGCCGGTGTGTCGACGAACACGCGGATGTCGAACAGCTCGACCATACCCGGGGTGCACAGCACATGGGTGCCCTCGACGATCACCACATCGGCGGCGCGCACCGGTTCGCCGCCCGGCTCGCGCCCGTGGTGGATGAAGGAATAGACCGGGGCGATGACATCGCGCCCGGCCTTCAGGGCGGCCAGATCGGCGATCATCAGTTCGTGATCGCGCGCCGCCACGTCATCGAAATCGAAGGTGGCGGCGTCAAAGCCGGGCAGGCTGGCGGCGTCGCGATAGTAGGAGTCCTCGCGCACCAGCACGGCGGCGCCCCCGGGCAGGGCGGCCAGCAGGGTCTCCGCCAGGGTGCTCTTGCCGGAGCCGGAGCCTCCGGTGATGGCGATCAGAATGGACATGCCGGCCTTCTAGGGCCAGAGCGGGCCCGCCGCCAAGCCGCCAGACGCCGGCCATGGGTGACCTAGCGTCACGTTGCCTAACGGCGGACGGCCCGATACTCCTTGCCTCAAGCGCCCCGGGCAGCGGGTGCAAGCGAGGGATACCAATGCTGGGAATGATGCAGGACTGGCCGCTGACGGTCGACAAGATCATCGACCACGCCAAAAACTGGCACGGTCACCGCGAGGTCGTGACCCGCTCGGTCGAAGGGCCGATCGTGCGCACCACCTATGCCGAGATCCACGCCCGGGCCCGGCGGGTGTCGGGCGTGCTCAAGGCCTGGGACGTCCAGGTCGGCGATCGCGTCGCCACCCTGGCCTGGAACAGCGGTCGCCACATCGAGGCCTGGTATGGCGTCATGGGCATCGGCGCGGTCTGCCACACCCTGAATCCGCGCCTGTTCCCCGAGCAGCTGATCTACATCATCAACCACGCCGAAGATAAGATCATCTTCGTCGACCTGACCTTCATCCCGCTGCTGGAAGCCATCCTGCCGCACTGCCCCTCGGTCCAGCGGGTCGTGGTCATGACTGACGAACTGCATATGCCGGCGACCAAGCTGCCGGGCGCCGAATGCTATGAGGCGCTGCTGGCGTCGGCTTCGGACGACGTGGTCTGGGGCGGGTTCGACGAACAGACGGCCTGCGGCCTCTGCTACACCTCGGGCACGACCGGCAATCCCAAGGGAGTGCTGTATTCGCACCGGTCCAACTTCATCCATACGCTGCTGGGTCTGCAGACCACGGTGCTGGGGGCGACGCCCAGCGAGGTGATCCTGCCGGTGGTGCCGATGTTCCACGCCAACGCCTGGGGCATCGCCTTCGGCGGCCCGGCGGCCGGCTCCAAGCTTGTCATGCCCGGCGCCCGCATGGACGGGGCGGCGATCTACGAACTGATCGAGAGCGAGGGCGTGACCTTCTCGGCCGCCGTGCCGACCGTCTGGCAGGGGCTGCTGGCCCACCTGCGCGAACACAATCTGAAGATCCCCACGGTCAAGCGCGTGCTGATCGGCGGTTCGGCCGTGCCGGAAAGCCTGATCCGCGCCTTCCAGGAAGAGTTCGACATCGAGGTGCTGCAGGGCTGGGGCATGACCGAGACCTCGCCGATCGGCACCCTGTCCAACCTGCCGCCCGAGCTGAAGGCCCTGCCGTACGACGAGCAGATGAAGTGGCGGGTCAAACAGGGCACGCCGCCGCTGGGCGTCGAACTCAAGCTCAAGAACGTCGCCGGCCAGACGCTGCCGCACGACGGGCAAACCTACGGCCGGCTGATGATCAAGGGACCGACCATCGCCGGGGCCTATTTCAAGGACGAGGGCGGCGACATCCTCGACCACGAGGGCTTCTTCGACACCGGCGACGTGGCGACCATCGATCCGCAGGGCTTCATGCAGATCACCGACCGCGCCAAGGACGTGATCAAGTCCGGCGGCGAGTGGATCAGCTCGATCGAGATCGAGAACCTCGCCATGGGCCATCCCAAGGTCGAGCTGGCCGCCGTTATCGGGGCCGCCCATCCCAAATGGGACGAGCGGCCGGTGCTGGTGATCAAGCTCAAGCCAGGCCATGACCAGGACAAGCAGGAACACCTCGACTTCCTGCAGGGCAAGATCGCCAAATGGTGGATGCCGGACGACGTCGTTTTCGTCGACGACATCCCGCTGGGCGCGACCGGCAAGATCGACAAGAAGCTGGTGCGCGAGCAGATGAAGGACTACCGCCTGCCCACCGGAGGCTGACACACCATGGCGAGACTGAAACGGGCGTCGACAGGAGGCGGCTCGCGGCTCGCGGCGCTCGTCGTTCTCGCCCCGGTGTTCGTTCTCATCGCGGCCCTCGGGACCCGGACGGGCCTGTGGACCTATGCCATCGGCCACGATCTGCTGGCCATGCGGGTCGGGATCGGGCTGGCGGCGATCGGCGCCATAGCCGCCGTGATGCTGCTGGTGTTCGCCCTGCGCGGCCGCGCGTCGCCGTGGCTGGCGGCGGTGGCGATCACCATCTCCGCCCTGACCGTGGGCGGCTACGCCTGGCAGGCCTCGCGCCTGACCTCCGCGCCCCCGGACGACATCAGCACCGATCTGGCCGAAGTCCCCGGCTTCGGCGATCTGGCCGCCCGGCGCGGCGGCGCGGGCCCGGCCGCCACCGGCGGTCCGGAAGCCTGTCCCGGGGCCGCGCCGGTCATGACCCAGGTCGCCCCGGCCGCGGCCGTCTGGGCGCTTCAGGAGTCCGGCTTCTCGGTGCAGGGCCGCGTCAACGTCGGCCGGGCGGCGGGCACGCACCGCGGCTTCTGGTTCGGCTCGGCGCATGACGCGGCGGTCCGTATCCGCCCCGGACGCACCGATGTCCGCGTCGCCGCCCGCGACGGCCGCTCGCACGGCGGCGAGGCCTGCCGTCTGGCCACGCGACTCAGCGAGCGGCTGCGCGTCGTCGAATAGGCGTCAGGACAGGCGCCAGACGGCGTCCACCTCCGGACCCGGCTCGGCCCGCACCCGCCCGGCCCGCTCCAGGGCGATCAGATGCGCCCACAGCGTCAGGCCCGCCGCCGGCCACAGCCGCGAGTCCACCGCGGCGTAGAGCGCCGGCGTCATCTCCATGATCCTTTGCGGGCCACCCGACAGATGCGCGAGGATCTGCGCCTCCCGCTCCAGCCGGTGCGCGCGATAGGCGGCCAGGAATGGCTCGGGATCGGTGACCGGCGCGCCATGGGTCGGCCAGATCGTGGCGAAGCGGCGCGCGATCACCGCCTCCAGACTGGCCATATAGGCCGCCATGTCGCCGTCGGGCGGGGCGACCACGGTGGTCGACCAGCCCATCACATGGTCGCCGCTGAACAGGGCGTTCTCCTCGCGGAGCACGAAGGCCATGTGATTCGAGGCGTGGCCAGGCGTCGCCATCGCCTCGATCGTCCAGCCGTCGCCGGTCACGACCTCGCCGCCGGTCAGGATCGTGTCCGGGACGAAGGCCTCGTCGTCGTCCTCGTCCAAAGCGCCCGAGGCGTGGGCGATTCGCGCCGGCGGCCGGGCGGCCAGCACCGGCGCCCCGACCGCGTCCGCGAACGGGCGGGCGAGGGGAGAGTGGTCGCGGTGGGTGTGGGTCACCAGCACATGGCTGACGCTCTGGCCCTCGACCGCCGCCAGCAGGGCGGCGAGGTGGGTCTGGTCGGGCGGGCCGGGGTCGATCACCGCCACGCCCGCGCCGGGCGCGCCGCGGCCCACGATGTATGTGCCGGTGCCGGTGAAGGTGAAGGGGCCGGGGTTGGCGGCGATGACCCGGCGGATCAGCGGCGACACCGCATCGACCCGGCCGTAGTCCACCTCGAGATCGCGGACAAAGGGGATCACACCGACCATCCCGCCCGGCGCGGGGTTTGCGTCGGGGGGCGGAAATCCCTCTCCTGAGTGTCCGGCATGGCCATTTCCATCACCCTGGCTGTCTCAAAACGGCTCCAGCCGGTCGCGGCGGCCTTGCTGTGTCTCATGGCGGCGCAACTGGCCGTCGCGTCCTGCACGCCTGATCCGGAGCCCTATCTGGCCCGGGTCGCGATCGTGCGCTGACCGCCTCTATAACCGAACGCGACAAAGGTCGTACCGGCCACCGGACCAATCCGTCTGACTGGCGGCTCTGAACAGTGGCTTTCCGGGCGTCTTTGATCTGCCGGCTGATTCATCCGGCGGGCGAACCGGAGGCCTTTGCGCCGCCGACCCGCACGTCGGCGCGGCCTCCCGCGACCCGCGCCGGCCCCGGCTGGCAGTGAACAGCCGCAATTGTGGCGCAGCTTTACTATGGGAATCCAGGGTGTTGGTGGTGGGGTGTGGCGGGATTGCGACAGACTCGCCACGATTGGATTACCGCACCGTAATTATGCTGCGTTCGCTCACTGCCAAGTCTAGGGTCAGGTTAATCTACGTGCATTGGGGTGCGTGGAGTTTGGTTGCCGTCGATGTTCGTCTCCTGTCGGAGACGCCTGGCGGTCTCAGGAGGATGACCTTTGAAGACCCAGACCATCAAGCAGCGCCTGTTGCGCTCAACCATGATCGGCGGAGCGGCGCTCATGACGCTGACGGCCGCCACGGCCGTCACCCTGCTCACGCCGACCGTCGCCCTCGCTCAATCTCAGACCGGCACCCTGCGCATCGACGTCACGGGTGACAACGGCCAGCGCGTCCCGGGCGCCACGGTCACCGTCAGCTCGCCGGACAGCCTCGTGTCCCGCACCGGCGTCACCGACGCCGACGGCCGCGTCCGTCTGGCCGGCCTTGACCCGGCGACCAACTACACCGTCGTCGTGTCGGCTCCCGGCTACAGCGACTATCGGGTCAACAACGTCGCCGTCGTCAGCGGCCGTGACCTGAGCCTCGGCTACGTCCTCGTCAGCGGAACCAGCGCCGGCGGCGCCAGCTCCGTCGACGACGTCATCGTCACCGGCCGTTCGCTGGCCGCTGTCGACGTCACCTCGGCCACCGTCGGCACCACCCTGACGCTGGACACCGTGGACTCGCTGCCCACCGGCCGTAGCTATCAGAGCTTCCTGCAGCTGGTCCCGGGCACGAAGCCCGGCTCCAACCCCTCGTCGCGTTCGGGCGTCAACTATTCCGACGTCGGCGGCACCATCGGCTCCTCGACGGACAACGTCTATTACCTGGACGGCGTTGACGTGACCGACCCGTCGACCGGCACCTTCGGCGCCAACTTCAACTCCGAAATCATTCAGGAACAGTCGGTCATCGTCGGTGGCGTGCCGGCTGAATACGCCGGTGGTTCGGGCCTGATCTCGCGCGTTGTCACCAAGTCGGGCAGCAACGAATGGCGCGGTTCGATCAACTACTACCTCCAGAACGACTCCCTGGTCGCCGAAGACGAACACTCGACCTCGGGCGGCTTCTCGACCTACGACACCGCCGTCACGCTCGGCGGTCCGATCATTCGCGATCGTCTGTGGATCTTCGGTTCGTACCAGAAGAAGTTCCGTGAAGACGAAGTGCTCGATCCGACGACCGACACCCTGCTGCGCACGGTTGAGGCGAACAGCGAGTACGGCTTCGCCAAGGCGACCTGGCAGGTCACCGACAACGATCGTCTGTCGGTCAGCTGGTTCAATGATCCCTACGAAACCACGGGCTCGAACTCGTCCGCGACTCTGAACAACCGCGACTTCGTGCAAATCCAGGGCGGCGACAACTACAAGGTCGACTACTCGCGGACCATGGGCGACCTGCTGTTCAACGCCTACTGGTTCAAGCACGAAGGCGAAGTGTCGCAACTCGCGGCCGACTCGTCGATCCGTGACAACGTCATCTTCCGCGGCCCGGGTTCGACCCTCGCCCAGCGTTCGCTCGGCGGACGCGGCCAAGACATCGAAACCTTCCGCAACCGCGAAGAGTACGGCGTCAACTTCGAGTACTTCCTCGACACCAGCTTCGGCACCCACACGTTCAAGGCGGGCTATCTGTCCAGCGAGAACAGCTACGCCGAAGATTCGACGGTCCCGGGTGACGTGACCTACAACTCGATCAACGCCGGCGAGCCGGGCCGCACCTTCGCTGACTTCACCAGCGCGGCTCCGGGCTGGACCGCCCGTCCGTTCGCCCAGGCGGACATTCCCCGTATCGCCGAAGGCATCCAAGGCAACGCCGCCGCCCTGGCGTCCATTGACACCAACAACAACGGCATCGCCGAGGCGTCCGAGATCAACGCCCTGACGTTCTCGAACACCACGGGCAACCCGTACGGCAACATCAACGCCTACCGCGTCCTGCGCACCCAGAGCGGCGCCTATGAGGTCAATAGCGAAGGCCAGACCCTGTACATCCAGGACACCTGGACCCAGGGCCAGCTGACCCTGGAAGCCGGTATGCGCGCCGAGAAGTGGGAGCATTACGCCTCCGACGGCTCCAAGACCGCCACCTTCGACTGGGAAATCGCTCCCCGTTTGAGCGTGGTCTATGACCTGAACGGCGACGGTCGCAGCAAGGTGTTCGGCTTCGTCGGTCGCTACTATGACCCGGTCCGCAACAACATGTCCGACTTCGCCGGCGCCCTGACCGGCCCGGTGAACGAAGAGCAGATCAACGTCAACGGCGAGTGGGTCACCTTCCGTGTCCGCGGCGGGGCCACCACGCCCGACGCCCTGTTCTCCCCGACCACGAAGACGCCGTACACGGACGAGTACATGCTTGGTTACTCGACCACGATCGGTTCGAGCATCGGCGTGACGGCCTCGGTGACGCACCGCGCCACCCGGGATATCCTGGAAGACTTCGACCTGGCCCTCTATTCGGATCCGAACGCCACTGCGGCTGACGGCGCCATCGGCCACGCCTTCCCGGGTTCGCCGTTCTACATCCCGCTTTCGTACTTCGGCTACGACACCACGCCGAACTCGAACTACGTCATCGGCACCCTGCCGGGCGGCGAGCGGAACTACACCGGCTTCGAACTGACCGTCACCAAGTACCGCACCGACAACTGGTTCGGCCAGGCCTCGTACACCCACAACATCGCCGAGGGTAATACGAACTCGGACAGCAACGCCGACTTCCAGGGTGACTGGATTGCGCTCGATCCGCGCGCTCCGAACACCTACGGTGACCAGCCGGGCAACATCAAACACCAGTTCAAGGCCTATGCCGGCTACGAGTTCGACTTCGGCCTGGAACTGAGCGGTGTGTTCAACTGGAACAGCGGGTCGCTCTATACCCCGGCCCAGTCGATCTCCAGCCGTAACTTCGCGCCGATGTCGCCGGCCTATACGTTCTGGGGCGTCACCGACACCTACCTGGCCTCGAAGCCCGGGACGGAAACCAACCCGGCGTATTACACGTTCGACGTGCGCGCCAAGTATGAGTACGACCTGCCGTTCGGTGGCGTTGAACTGTTCCTCGACGTCTTCAACGTCCTGAACAACCAGGCCGCCACCAGCGTCATGCCCCTCATCTCGGGCAGTGGTCAGTATTCCTTCCAGGAAGCCAACAACTGGGTTAACCCGCGTCGCGCCTATCTGGGCATTCGCTACTCGTTCTGATCCAGCGGGTTTCACCCAACGGATAAAACTAATGCCGGCGCGAAAGCGCCGGCATTTCTTTTTGCGCCACGCCCAAGGGGCCCGGCCGGGCGGCGTGGCGGCCTTCCGGCGACCCCGGCCGCGGCGCCGTTCGCGCCCGATCACGCCATCGAAAAGCCCTCGCGACCCGTGATGCCTTGCGTCATCCGATGCCGTCCTCGCGGCGCCTGTTCTCCGGAGTCCCCATGATCGCCAGTCTCGCCCTCGCCGCCGCCCTGTTGACCCAGACCGCGCCTGCCGCCGCCGCCCAGGACGGTCCCATCGTCACCGCCGCGCCGGCCGCCGGCGAAACCGCCGAGGCCGTGCGCTACCGCGAGGCCCTGGCCTATGCGCCGCCCCTTCCGCGCGGCGCGCCGGAGGCCGACTATCCGCTGGTGGCCTGGTGCGAGGCGCTGGTGAACGGCCATGTCGCCCTCGGCGAGACCCTGACCACCGCTGACGACCTCGATCGCGACATCATCCGGCTGGGCCGGCTCGAGGCGGCCGATTTCCGCTCGGCGCTCGACGCCGCGGCCCCGCGTCAGTCCGCCGCCGCCCGCGCCACAGCCGATTCAGCCGCCGCCGCGGCGACGGCCCTGTGGGCTCCGCTGGCCGATCAGGACGAGGCGGCGCGCAGCCAGGCCTTCGGCCTCTTCTTCGGCCTGCCCGGTCGGTGCGAACACGCCGCGCGCCGCATTCGCGACAACATCACCACCCCGCCGGCGACGCCGGAAGAGGTGGGGTTGGAATAGGCGAGAATTCGACGACGGATTTCCGGTGAATTCGGAGACGGCCCGGGACGAATTGGCGGGCAGGGGAGGCCGGCATCCACGGCCGCCATCCGCGGGTCAAACCCGGGGATGACGGCGGGAGAGCGTCAGGCCGCGTCGCTGCGCGCCGTCGCGCCCGGCTCGTAGTTAAGGATCGGCGCCAGCCAGCGTTCGGCGGTGGCCACGTCCCAGCCCTTGCGCCGGGCATAGTCCTCGACCTGGTCCGGATCGATCTTGCCGACGCCGAAATAGTGGCTCTCGGCATGGCCGAAATACAGGCCCGACACCGAGGCCGGGGGGGTCATGGCGAAGCTCTCCGTCAGCGCCATTCCCGCGTTCGCTTCCGCCTTTAACAGACGGAACAGGGTGGCTTTTTCCGTATGGTCCGGCTGGGCCGGATAGCCGGGCGCCGGGCGGATGCCCTGGTATTTCTCGGCGATCAGGTCCTCGACCGTGGTCTGTTCGTCCGCGGCATGGCCCCACAGCTCGGTCCGCACCTGCTTGTGCAGGGCCTCGGCGAAGGCTTCGGCCAGACGGTCGGCCAAAGCTGTCGCCATGATGGCCGAATAGTCGTCCCCGGCGTCCTTGAATCGTTTGGCGATCTCCAGCTCGCCGTGGCCGGCGGTGACGGCGAAGGCGCCGATATAGTCCCGGCCCGTCTCGGCGACGAAGTCCGACAGGGCCAGATTGGGCTTGCCGTTCGACTTCTTGATCTGCTGGCGCAGGGTGTGGAGGCGGGCGATCTCCTCGCTGCGGCTCTCGTCGGCATAGACGGCGATGTCGTCGCCGACGGCGTTGGCTGGCCAGAAGCCGACCACGCCCTTCGCCGTGAACCACTTCTCGTCGACGATCCGCTTCAGCATCGCCTGTGCATCGGCGAACAGGTCGCGCGCGGCCGAGCCGACGATCTCATCCTCAAGGATCAGCGGATAGCGGCCGATCAGCTCCCAGCTGGCGAAGAAGGGCGTCCAGTCGATGTGGTCGGCCAGATCGCCCAGATCCCAGCTGTCGAAGGCGCGCACGCCGAGGAAGGATGGCGCGCAGGGCAGGGGCGTCGCCGCATCGGGCTTGAACCGGTTCTGGCGCGCGGCGGGCAGGGACGCCCGCGCCTTGACCTCCTGACCGCGCGCATACTGCTCACGGATGCGGACATATTCATCGCGCGTGGCGGCCTCGTTCTTCGCCCGCTCGGTCTTGGACAGCAGGCCGGAGACCACGCCCACGGCGCGGCTGGCGTCGACGACATAGGTGGTCGAGCCCTTGCGATAGCCCGGCTCGATCTTGACCGCCGTATGGGTCCGGCTGGTGGTCGCCCCGCCGATCAGCAGGGGAATGTCGAAGCCGCGTCGCTCCATCTCGCGCGCCACGAACACCATCTCGTCCAGTGAGGGGGTGATCAGGCCC
>JAHJNW010000125.1 GCA_018820665.1 Alphaproteobacteria bacterium
CCGCGACGCTTCACCTCGATCGACTCGATGTTCGGCGACAGGATCGGGAAGACGCGCTCGACGCCCTCGCCGAAGGAGATTTTCCGGACGGTGAAGTTCTCGTTCACGCCGCCGCCGGCGCGGGCGATGCAGACGCCCTCGAAGGCCTGGACGCGCTCGCGCTCGCCTTCCTTGATCTTGACGTTGACGCGAAGCGTGTCGCCGGGCTGGAAGACCGGGATCGCGCGCACGGCGATCAAACGGGCTTTTTCTTCCGCTTCGAGCGTCTGAAGGATGTTGGCCATAGTCTTATTCTCCTCGGGCTTTGTCGCCCTTTAGCTTTGATTTGGCGGAAGATTCCGCGGGTCTTGTCGCAAGATGCGCGGCCCAGAGATCCGGTCTGCGTTCCTGCGTGGTCTTTTCCCGTTGTTCCTGACGCCAGGCCGCCATCTTGCGATGGTCGCCGGACAACAGGATCTCCGGGATGTCGATCCCCTCGAACGTCCGCGGTCGCGTGTACTGCGGATGCTCCAGAAGACCGTCCTCGAAGCTCTCCGAACTCAGGCTCTCGGCCTGGCCCAGCACTCCGGGGATCAATCGCACGCACGCCTCGATCACCACCATCGCCGCCGCCTCGCCGCCGGCGAGCACCGCGTCTCCGACGGAGACCTCCTCGAACCCGCGCGCGTCCAGCACGCGCTGATCCACCCCCTCGAACCGGCCGCAGAGGACGGTGACGCCGTCCGCCTTGGCCCATTCCTTGACGCGCGCCTGGGTCAGGGGCCGACCCCGGGCGCTCATGTACAAAAGCGGCCGCGCCGGTCCCGATACGCTGTCGAGCGCCCGGGCCACCACGTCCGCTTTAAGCACGGCTCCCGGCCCGCCACCCGCGGGGGTGTCGTCCAGGAAGCCGCGCCTATCCTCGCTGAACGCCCGGATGTCAAGGGTTTCGAGGTTCCACAGCCCGCGCTCGCGCCACGCCGTGCCGATCAGCGAGACGCCGAGCGGGCCCGGAAAGGCCTCGGGAAACATGGTCAGGACGGTGGCGGTGAAGGGCGGGCGGGTCATCGCGCGGCTCATAGCGCAATCGCGCTCAGGCAGCGAGCGACCGCGTCGCGAGCGTTAGCGCGCAACCTTCGCTCAGGCAGCGAGCGACCGCGTTGCGAGCGTTAGCGCCTTACGACTGACCCGCGATCCACGCGTCCACCTGATCCTCCAGCACGTCCAGCGGCACCGAGCCGGAGCCCAGCACCACGGCGTGGAAGTCCTTGATGTCGAACCGCTCGCCCAGCGCGGTCTGGGCCTTCTGACGCAGCTCCATGATCTTCAGCTCGCCGATCTTGTAGCTGGTCGCCTGACCCGGGCTGGTGATGTAGCGCTCCACCTCCTTGACGATGTCGCGCTCGCTCAGCAGCGAGTTCTGGCGGAAATAGGCGATCGCGTCCTCGCGGCTCCAGCGCTTGGCGTGCAGGCCGGTGTCGGTCACCAGCCGCACCGCCCGCCACAGCTCGGTCGAGAGCCGGCCGAAGTCGGAATACGGGTCCTGGTAGAAGCCCATTTCCTTGCCCAGCCGCTCGGCGTACAGCCCCCAGCCCTCGGCGTAGGCGCCATAGCCGCCAAAGCGCCGGAACGACGGCAGGCCCTGCATCTCCTGGGCGTAGGCGATCTGGAAATGGTGGCCCGGCGCGCCCTCGTGGTAGCTGATGCCCTCGATCTGCGGCTTCAGCACCTGGGTCATGTCCGACAGGTTGACGTAATAGATGCCCGGCCGCGAGCCGTCCGGGGCGGGGGAATTGTAGAAGGCGATCGAGGCCGTCGCCTCGCGCCACGCCTCGACGGCCCGCACCTCCAGCGCCGCCTCGGGCAGGTCGCTGAACCACTGCGGCGCGACCGCCATCACCTGGGCGATGAAGGCGCGGCTGTCGCTCAGATACTGCTCCTTGCCCTCGGGCGTATTCGGATACTGGAAGCGCGGATCGGTCTTCAGCAGGGCGAACATCTCCTGCAGCGAGCCCTCGAACCCGACCTGATCCATGATCGTCTGCATCTCGCCCTGCAGCCGCGCCACCTCGGCCAGACCGATCTGGTGGATCTGGTCGGCGGTCAGGTCGGTGGTGGTCGAGAGCTGCAGGCGGGCGTTGTAATAGGCCTCGCCGTCGGGCAGACGCCACACCCCGCCGTCGCGGTCCGGCATGGCCGCCGCCTGCTGCTGCACCTCGGCCAGGGCCGTCAGCACATGCTCATAGCCGCGCTTCCATTCGCCGGTCAGGGCTGCGCGCCCCTCGGTCAGCAGCCGGTCCTTCGTCGCCTGATCGGTCTCCAGCGCCCCGACCTTCTTCTGGAAGTCGGCCCAGACCGGATTGTCGGCCGCGTCGTCGAACGGCGCCCCGGCGATGATGTTGCGGGTGTTGGCGATCGACGGCTCGAACACGAAATTGGGCGAGATCACCCCCGCCGCCGCCCGCTGGCGCAGCTCGGCGGCGATCTCTCCCATGACCCGTTCGGAATCCTTCAGGCGCGAGACATAGGCCTCGGCGTCGCCGACGCTGTCGACGCGGTGGTTGTTGATCAGGAAGGCGGGCAGGCCGGTAGTCGGATTGCCGTTGGCGGCGAACTGATAGCCCCAGTCGCGCCAGCGGCTCGACAGCCGCGCCTGTTCGACGCCGTATTCGAACAGCCGCCACGACATCCGGCTCTCTTCGCTCAGCGTCCGCGGATTGAACTGGTCGTTCAGCTGCGCGACCTGCCGCTCCATCAGCGCCAGCCCACGCTCGGCCGCGGCGTCGGTGACCTCATCCAGCTTGTCGTAGTCGCGCTTGATGCCTAGCGAGGTCATCGACTGCGGCGACAGGGCGATCCGCTCCTGGAACGCCTGTTCGAAGAAGGCCGCCAGCCGCTCATCCTCGCTCCGGGCCGCCGCCGGAGCCGCGGCCTCCTGGGCCAGAACCGCGACCGGCGCGCCCGTCAGCACGGCGACGGCGCAGACGGCGGAGACGAGCAGACGACGCATGGAAACCCTCCCGGAAACTTCAGCCCGGGACCATCGACGCTAGCGAGGCGGGGCGCAAGTTACGGCGGGTTCAGGCCGCGGCTTTCGCCCTAGAACTCCCGCCAGCTGTCGCCGGGGTCGCGTTCGCCGGGCTCGACGCTTTGCTGGCCCCAGGCGACGATCATCAACAGCTTGTGGCTGCGGATGCGGAATTCGCCGGTCATAGGCATCACGGCGCCCAGCGGGGCGCCGGTGGTTGGCTCGTAGAGGAAGGCCGAGAACTCTGCGACGCCGACCCGGTCGCGGCGGCTGTAGACCGACAGCTCGGGCACCGAGACGACGTTGAACGTGTCGTTGATCGGGATGCGCATCTCGGGGATGCCGAATACGCGGCGCATCTGCTCCAGCGACAGGGCGCCGGCGCGCAGCTCCAGCACCGCCTCGGAGTCGCCCTTGGACGCGGCGAGGAAATAGCCGGCCTCGGACAGGGCCGAGCGGATGGCGCTGACCGCATAGGGCGCGTTCTCGGCGCGGAAATACGCGTCGTCGATGAAGATCCGGGTGCCCCTGGGGATCGGCAGGGTCAGGCCCTCGACGGCGCGGTCGGCGGCGCGGGCGACCAGCAGCTGCTCCGTGGCGGTGCGCGAAGGATAGGTCTCGGAGGTCGAGGCGCAGGCCGCGACAAGCGGCAGGCTCAGTGCGGCAGCCGAGGCGAGGGTCAGGAGTCTCAGCTTACCAGCTCCCGGTGTTCGGCATGGAGGCCCAGGGTTCGGCGGGCGGCAGGGCCGCGCCCTCCTGCAACAGTTCGACGGAGATGCCGTCGGGCGAGCGGACGAAGGCCATATTGCCGTCGCGCGGCGGCCGATTGATGACTACGCCGCCGTCCATTAGCCGCTGGCAGGCGGCGTAGATGTCGTTGACCTTATAGGCCAGGTGGCCGAAATTACGGCCGCCCGCGTAGACTTCCGGATCCCAGTTGAAGGTGAGTTCGACCTCGGGCGACCGTTCGGCGGCCGAGCGCTCGCGGTCGGCCGGGGCGGCGAGGAACACCAGGGTGTAGCGACCGGCCTCATTCTCCATCCGCCGCACCTCCTGCAGACCCAGCAGGTCGTAGAAGCGCAACGAGGCGTCGAGGTCCGTCACGCGAACCATGGTGTGGAGATAGCGCATGATCTTCAGTCCCGGGGGGAGGGGCGAGGCGGCCTCTATAGCGACCGATGGCCGCGTCGGCGACTCACGCCCTGTTTCGACAGGTGCGCGGGCGGTCGCCGCCTGCTAGAGCCGGGGGCTCCGTCGCCCCCATGGGCCGATACCGGGACTCGCATGCTTCGCAAGCTTTACGACTGGGTGTTCTCGCTCGCCCGCAGCAAACACGCCACGCCGGCGCTGGCGGTGGTGTCGTTCACCGAGAGCTCCTTCTTCCCGGTTCCGCCCGATGTCATGCTGGCTCCGATGATCCTGGCGCGGCCGGACCGGGCCTATTTCTACGCCGGGGTCTGCACCCTCGCCTCGGTGCTGGGCGCGATGCTCGGCTACGCCATCGGCTATTTCCTGACCGACGTCGGCATGACCATCCTGTCGTGGCTGGGCAAGGCCGACACCTTCGAGGCGTCCAAGGCCCTGTTCCAGCAGCACGGCGCCTGGGTGATCCTGGTCAAGGGCCTGACGCCGATCCCGTTCAAGCTGATCACCATCGCCTCGGGCATCTTCCAGTTCAACTTCCCCCTCTTCGTCGCCCTGTGCGCCATCACCCGCGGCGGGCGCTTCTTCGCCGAGGCTTGGGTGCTCAAGCGCTGGGGTCCGTCCATGCTGGCCATGGTCGAAAAACGGCTGGCGATGTGGAGCATCATCGGCATCGTCGTGCTGGTCGGCGCCGTCGTGGCGGTGAAGCTGATCTGACGGCCGGCGGTCGAGGCGGCCACGGGCGATCCCCAGCTTGCTCCCCAGATATCGAGGGCGCGCCTACCACATCTAGCGGTCGCAGAAAAAGTGATCGCAATATAGCCGTATTGCGGCTTGGCGCCCGGCCTCCGGAGTCGCATGGTGAACCACCTTCCGGATTCGCCGACAGAGTTGCCCCCGATGAACGCGCACGCCCCGATCCCGACCCCCAAAGGCGCCACCACCGCCGGCCTGCTGACGCCGTCGGCGGCCTACAAGCCGTTCCGCTATCCGTGGGCGTTCGACATGTGGAAGAAGCAGCAGCAGGTCCACTGGATGCCCGAGGAGGTGCCGCTGGGCGAGGACATGAAGGACTGGGCGGTCAATCTGACCGACAACGAGCGCAACCTGCTGACGCAGATCTTCCGCTTTTTCACCCAGGCCGACATCGAGGTGCAGGACAACTACATGGAAAAATACGGTCGGGTGTTCAAACCGACCGAGGTCAAGATGATGCTGGCGAGCTTCGCCAACAAGGAGACCATCCACATCGCGGCCTACGCCCTGCTGCTCGAGACCATTGGCA
>JAHJNW010000126.1 GCA_018820665.1 Alphaproteobacteria bacterium
CGGCGGTGTCGGCGCGACCGGCGCCACCGGCCGCGTCGGCGTCGGCGGCCGGGGCGGCGCCTCTGGCGACGGCGGCGCCGTCGAGGTCGTCAACGACGGAGACCTGTCGACGAAGGGAATCGGCTCGACCGGCATCTTCGTCCAGTCCGTGGGCGGCGGCGGCGGCATCGGCGGCAATATCAACCGCGCCATGGCCGAGCCCCTCAGCGACGATCCGCGCCTCGGCTTCTACAATTTCGGCATCGCGGTTCCGATCGGCGGCGCCGGCGGGGCTGGCGGCGACGGCGGGGCTGTCACCGTGACCAACACCGGTTCGGTCCTCACCGAGGGTGAGGGCGCCGTCGGCATCTTCGCGCAGTCGGTCGGCGGCGGCGGCGGCGTCCGCGGCCGGGTCGGCATCCAGACGCCGGTGACGCCGGATATCTTCGACAGCCTCGCCAACTGGATCGGCAGCATGGGCGGCGCCGGCGACGCGGGCGCGGTCCGGGTGACTACCGGCGAGGTCGTCACCCGCGGGGCCTATGCCGACGCCGTCTTCGCCCAGTCGACCGGCGGGACCGGCGTCGGCGGCGATGTCCGCGTCTCGGTCGACGGCGACGTGATGGCCTTCGGCGAGGGCGCCCACGGGGTGCGGGTGCAGAGCGCCGGCCTCGCCGGCGACGGCGACATCCTCGTCGAGGTCGCGCGCGGCGCCCGGGTCTTCGGCGGCGCCGGGACGATGGCGACCGCCGTCTGGTTCATGGACGGCGAGGCGGCGGACGGCCGGAACAGCCTGCGCAACGACGGCGTCATCGCCTCGGCGCAAGGCGTCGCCGGCTATGCCGTCCGCGGCTCCACGGCTCAGGATTCAGTCCTCAACCGGGGTCTGATCTCCGGAAACATCGACCTCGGCGACGGCGTCAACCGGCTGATCAACGAGGTCGACGGCGTCCTGTGGTCCGGGCTGGTGCTCCGCCTCGGGGCCGGCAATACCCTGCACAACGCGGGTGTGGTCTCGATCCGGGGCGACGACGTGGGCGCGACGGTGATCACCGGCGACTACGCCCAGTCGGCCGACGGCCGTCTGCTGTTCCAGCACGACGCCCTGACCGGCCTCGGCGACACCCTGCGCGTCGTCGGCACGGCGGCGCTTCAGGGAACCGTCGTCGCCGACGTCGCCAATCTGGACCAGCTGGCGACCGGGCGGCACGCCACAGACCTGATCTCGGCCGATCAGATGAACCTGTCGAATGTTTCGCTGATCGCCCCGCAGTCGCTGGTGGTCCAGTTCTCGCTCGAGGATGTCCAGCACAGCCAGGGCGACACCCTGCGTCTGCTCTATGACATCGACTATTCGCCGGACCTGCCGGGGCTCTCCGGCAACCGCGCGGCGCTCGGCGACTACATCGGCCGCATCCAGGATGCGGGCGGGACGCCGGCCTTCCGGCCGATCGCCAATCTGATCCTTCAGGTGGTCGATCCCGAACAGCTCAAGGCGCTGTACGACAACCTGTCGCCGCAGCTGAACACTGCCTCGACCTCGGCCGACTTCGGCTCGCACGCCCGCTTCTCCGACAGCCTGTTCAGCTGCTCGCCGATGAGCGGCGCCGCGCGCGTCGAGGCCGCCGACGGACGCTGCGTCTGGGCCCGCGGCGGCCGGCGCGACGTCGAGCGCGAGGCCGACGCCTCGGCGTCCGGCTACGACAGCGCCATCGACACCTTCGCCCTCGGCGTCGAATCGCCGGTCGGGGCCGGGCTGCGCGCCGGCGTCGCCCTCGGCGCCGAACGGGAAAAGGTCACCCTCGCCGACCACACCGGCACGGGCGACATCCGCCGCAGCCAGCTGGGTGCGGTGATCAAGGCCCCGGGTCGTCTGGCCGATCTCGCCGTCTTCGCCACCGTCGGCTGGTCGGAGACCGACCTGCGGCGCGGCGTGGCGATCCCGACGCCGTCGCTGGCCCGGTCTGAACAGGCGGCGACCGCCTGGGGCGTCGGCGTCCGCGCGACGGGCAACTGGGGCGACGAGTCCGGCTGGATCCGGCCGACAGCCCAGGTCGACGGCATGGCGGTCGATCGCGAGGCCTATGTCGAACAGGGCGGCGGCCCCGGCGCCCTGTCGGTCGAGGGGGAGCGTGAGGACTACTGGCGGGTGCGCGTCGGCGTCGAGACCGGCGCCGGCCTGCCGTTCGGCGACGGCATGATCCTGCGCCCGACCGCCCGGATCGGCGTCTCGCATCGGCTCGACACGCCGCAGTCGGCGGTCCGCGCCGGCTTCGTCAGCGCGCCGATGGGGACCGGCCTGTTCGAGACCCGGATCCAGGAGGACGAGACGGTGCTGGAAACCGGCCTCGGGCTCGAGATCTCCAATGGCCGGGGCGGGGCGGTGCGGTTCGACTATGCGCGGCGCGACGGCGACGTCACTCGCGAGCAGTCCTTCACCGCCAAACTGGTGGTGCCGTTCTAATCGGCCCGGCCGGCCCCCGCGCCGTCAGACCATCCGCGGCTCGAGGGTGGCGAAGACGGCGTGGGTGGCCCCGGCCGCCTGGGCGCCGAGCGCCCGCTCGGGGCGCAGGTTGATCAGCAGGATCTGGCTGCAGCTCTGACGCGCGGCGGCGATCAGATCGACCGCGGCCTGCCAGTCCCGGGCCCCGTCGTGGGCCACGCCGGCGAAGTCGATGGCCAGGCAGCTGACCCGCGCCCCGCGCAGCCGCAGGGCCGTGTCTATGTCCGGCGCGATATGCAGGATCAGGCCCCTCGACCCGGTTTCGAACCGGCCGATGATGTCGTCGATCACGTCCAGCGGCGCCTGTTCCGGGCCACCGACGACCTCGACCAGCAGGCTGCCCGGGTTGGGGCTGTGCTGCGCCTCGGCGCAGATGAGGGCGTAGCTTTCGCGGTTCTCGGTCAGCGACCGCCAGAAGGCCGGGACGATGCCGCAGTCGCCGGGCCCCAGCCTGAGCAACTCCATGCCGTGCTGCAGGGTCAGGGCGTCGATCCGCCTCAGATCGGCCAGCTCCAGCGTCTTGCGTTCGAACAGGGCCCGCTCGCCGCAGCGGCGAATGGACCGGCGCAGCCGACGGCTGACGGGCGTGGAGGTGGACAGCTCGAACACCGGCTGGGCCGCCAGGGTGATGGTCAGATTGGTCCGCGCCCGCGTGGCGGTCGAGAAGGTGATGCTCTCGTACGGCGCCCCGAATGCGCGCCGCGCCGGCGCGCCTCCGGGGCCGACGACCGGCCGCGGACTGCCGTACCGCCGCGCCATCCCGTCCTCGTCAATCATGACCGTTTCCCCATGTGCTTAATTTCTGCGTCTAGGGGAACAGCGTTCGATTAAAGACGTATTTAGGATCGTGGTTAACTAACATGGTTAACCCAGTAATCATTTTCGCTGGGACGGTATCCCGGAAAGCAAAAGCTCATTGGGTATGCCTGTTGCTGTGAATTCGCAAATACAAGCTAAGCAGTTAGGGGCAGTATAAATTCAAATAATTTCCAAACTTGGCGAAAACGAGACTCAACGCAACGCAATCATGACGAAGCGCAAGCTTGTATATCCAGTCAATAGATCAGTGAAACTGAGTTCAATGGCTTCAGAGTTTGAGCTTAATCGAAGGTCATTCGTTAAGGTTGCCGCGAATGTTTCACGGCTTACCGCCAGCGTGACCCGTCGCCATGCTTGCCGATGCTCTCGAACTCGGGCGGAGCGGCCTTGTGGACGTACTGTTCCGACACCAGCCAGCCCTTCAGCGGCCGCAGCACGCCGAGGCAGCCGATCACCAGCAGCGGCATGGTCACCACCATATGCACCCAGATCGGCGGGTGGACGCTGAATTCGAACCACATGAACAGCGCCATGCCGACCACCCCGACCAGGCTCATGCCGAAGAAGGCCGGTCCGTCCGCCGGCTCGGCGAAGCTGTAGTCGAGACCGCACACGGGGCAGGACTCGCGAATGGTCAGATACCCCTTCAGCAACGGCCCCTCGCCGCAACGCGGGCAGCGGCAGCGCAGGCCGGTCGAGAGGGTGTTGAGGCGGGGGTAGACGGGGTCGGTCACGGCGGATCCTGACGATCGGGAGGCTTCATGTCGGCCCGGCGAACCGGCCCGGCAAGCCGTCTCATTGTCGCGGGAACGCGGGGGCGGGGCGACCGTTGCGCCAGCATGACCGAAACCCTGAGCCCCGCCCTGCCCGACGACATCGAGACCCTCGTCGACCGGCTGCTGGAGGCGGCCGACCGGCGTGATCTCACCCTCGCCACGGCCGAGAGCTGCACCGGCGGCCTGATCGCCTCCGTCCTGACCGATGTGGAGGGGCGCTCCCACGTCTTCGAGCGCGGCTATGTCGTCTACACCAACGACGCCAAGGCCGATGAGCTGGCGGTGCCGCTGCGTCTGATCGACCGGCACGGCGCCGTGTCGGAACCGGTGGCGCGGGCCATGGCCGAGGGAGCCTTGCGGGCGTCCGGGGCCAGTCTGGCGGTGGCCGCGACCGGGTTCGCCGGCCGGGCCGGGGCCGACGACGAGCCGGGGCGGGTGCATTTCGCCCTAGCCGCGATCGGGGCGCCGACCCGGCACGAAGAGCACCATTTCGGCGACATCGGGCGCGGGCCGGCCCGGCTGGAATGCCTGCGGGTCGCCCTGCGTCTGCTGGATCAGGCGGTCACCAACCGTTAACTGCGTTGAAAGGCGGTTCGCGCGAGGGTGCGCGCGCATGTCCGGGGCCTCGACCAAACGCATCCTGCGAACCACCGTCGCCGCCGCCGCGGCCGGCGCGGTCGTGTTCGCCCCGCTGGCGCCCCTCGCCCAGGAAGCCACGGCGGCCGTCGACCCGATCACCATCCGCATCGGCGCCAATGCGACCTTCACCCGCATCGAGTTCGCCGGCGTCGTCGGATCCCGCTCGCGGGTGCGGCGAGAGGGCGATCAGGTCATCGTCCGGATCGGCTCCACCGCCGCCCCCGACGTCTCCCGCCTCAAGGTCGATCCGCCCAGGGGCGTCAGCAAGGTCGAGACCCGCGCCGTCTCGGGCGCCACCGAACTGGTCCTGACCCTCGCCGAGGGGGCCGACGCCCGCTCCGGCAGCGCCGACGGCGCCGTCTACCTGAACCTCTACGCCGAGGCGCCGCCCGCCGCCGCGCCCGGCGCCAGCCCCGCCCGGCCCGTGCCGGTCGTCGCCCAGGCGACGCCCGGCAAGGTCAGCCTCGCCTTCCAGTGGTCCACGCCGGTCGGCGCCGCCGTCTTCCGCCGCGGCGAGGCGGTGTGGATCGTCTTCGACACCCCCGCCCGGCTGGACATGTCCGGCGCCGCCCAGCTCGGCCCCGCCTCCGACATCCACTGGACCGCCGGCCCCGACCACGTCGCCGTGCGCGTCGCCGTTCCCGGGGGCGCCCCCGTCTCCGCCACGTCCACCGGCTCCACCTGGACCGTCGCCATCGGCGGCGAGCCCGTGGCGGTCGAGGGCGTCCAGGTCGAGCGCGACGACACCGGCAAGCCGGCCCTCGTCGCCCGCATGGCCGGCGCCACCAAGGCGATCTGGCTGACCGACCCGCTGGTCGGCGACCGTTTCGCCGCCGTCACCGCCCTCGCCCCCGGCAAGGGCTTCGCCGCCCGCCGCAAGACGGTCGACCTGGGTCTGCTGCCCACCGCCCACGGCCTGGCGGTCGAGACCGCCGCCACCGACCTGGCCGTCCATGCCGACGGGGATCTGGTCACCCTCAGTCGGCCCGGCGGCCTGACCCTTTCGCCGCCCTCGGCCGGACTCGATGCCGCGCCCGCCACCTCCGGCGCCCCGCAGCGGGCCCGCCATCCCGGCCTGATCCTGACCGAATGGGCCGACCCCGGCCCCGCCGGCTTCGCGGCTCACTACCGCCAGCTCCAGAACGCCGCCTCCGCCGAGGCCATGGCCGCCGGCGAGGATCCGCGCGCGCCGGTTGAGGCCCGTTTCGCCTTCGCCCGCTTCCTCGTCGGCTCGGGGCTCGGCTATGAGGCGATCGGCGTGCTCAACGCCATCGTCGCCCAGGCCCCCAACATGGCCGGCGAGCCCGAGCTGCGCGGCCTGCGCGGCGCCGCCCGCGCCTCGATCGGCCGTTTCGAGGAGGCCCAGGGCGATTTCGCCTCCGCCGCCGTCGCCGGCGACCCCGCCTCGGCCGTCTGGCGCGGCTATATGGCCTCGGCCCGCGGCGATCACGTCGCCGCCCGTCAGGCCTTCGCCGCCGGGGCCGAGGCCGTCGACCAGTTCCCCAAATCCTGGCGCGCCCGCTTCGGCGCCGCCCACGCCTTCTCGGCCATGGAGACCGGCGACCTCGATTCCGCCCGCGCCCTGCTGGCCTACAGCTTCAGCCAGGACGCCCCCGCCGCCGACCAGCTCACCGCCCGCCTCGTCCAGGCCCGGCTGTTCGAGCTGGACGGCCAGACCGACCGCGCCCTCGCCGTCTATACCGCCGTCAGCCGGGCCCCGCTCGACGCCGTCGCCGTGCCGGCCAAATTGGGCGTGGTCCGCCTGTCCCTCGCCAAGGGGACGATGAAGCCCGTCGACGCCGCCGCCGCCCTCGAAAGCCTGCGCTGGCGCTGGCGCGGCGACGCCACCGAACTGGCCGTCATTCGCCAGCTCGGCCAGCTCTACCTGTCGCAGGGCCTGTATCGCGAGGCCCTGACTGCCCTCAAGGGCGCCGGGCCGGGCCTGCAGCGCCTCGCCGGCGCCTCGGAGGTCCAGGCCGACCTCGGCGCCGCCTTCCGCATGCTGTTCCTCGAGGGCGGGGCCGACGGCCTGCAGCCGGTCCAGGCCCTCGGCCTGTTCTACGACTTCCGCGAACTGACCCCGATCGGCGCCGACGGCGACGAGATGGTCCGTCGCCTCGCCCGCCGGCTGGTCGACGTCGACCTGCTCGACCAGGCCGCCGAACTGCTCAAATACCAGGTCGACAACCGGCTCGAGGGCGTCGCCAAGGCCCAGGTCGCAACCGATCTGGCCACCGTCTATCTGATGGACCGCCAGGCCGAGGCGGCGCTGCAGGCCCTGTGGAGCTCGCGCACCACCCTGTTGCCGACGCCCCTCAACGCCGAGCGCCGTGCGCTGGAGGCCCGGGCCCTGGCCGACCTGGGCCGCTACGATCATGCGCTGGAGGTGCTGGGAGCCGACGCCACGCCGGAAGCGCGCGACGTCCGCGCCGAGGTGCTGTGGAAGCAGCAGCAATGGGCCGGCGCGGCCGCCATCTACGAGGCCCGTCTCGGCGACCGCTTCAAGGACACGACGGCTCTGACGGCGGACGAGGAGGCCCGGCTGATCCGCGCCGGCGTCGGCTACTCCCTGGGACGGGATGCGGCCGCCCTGACCCGCCTGTCGCGCAACTACCGGCCGTTCGTCGCCGGCGCCAAGGCGAAGTCGGCGCTCTCGATCGCCCTCGACACGGGGCAGGGCGGGGGTCCGGACGCCGGCGACTTCGCCGCTCTCAGCGCCTCGGCCGACACCTTCGCCGGCTGGGTCTCGACCATGAAGGCCGACCTCAGACGGAAAACGGGCGGAGACCGACCCGCGGCCCCCGCCCGTCCTCAAGCTGCAGCGGAGGCCCCCGCGAGGCCCGCCGCCTGAGACCTTTCGGTCTTACTTGTTGACCGCGTCCTTGAGCGGCTTCGACACGCGGAAGCGCACGGCCTTGGAGGCGGCGATCTTGATGGTCGCGCCGGTGGCCGGGTTGCGGCCTTCACGGGCGGCGCGGGCGGCGGTGTCGAACACGCCGAGGTTCGAGATGCGCACGTCGCCGCCGGCGGTCAGCGACTTCTGGATGTTCTCGACGATGGCGGTCAGGACCTTGCCGGCGTCGGCTTGCGAGACGCCCGCGTCCTTGGCGACGGCGGCGATGAGTTCAGCTTGGGTGGTCATTGTGGGTCGTTTCCCGATTGAAGCTCGCCCCGTGATTCAGGGGCGATGACGGACGGATTGACGCCGGTTTTTCTGCCCTTGGCAAGCGGCATTGCCGTTCAAACGCCCACGGGCTGGGGATTTAACCGCTTCCGGAGGCTCTCTGGAAGCTCTCGACGAGGCTTCCGGCGACCAGTCTCCAGCCATCGACGAGGACGAAAAAGATCAACTTGAACGGCAGGGAAATCACCACCGGAGGCAGCATCATCATACCCATCGACATGAGCACGCTGGCGACCACCAGATCGATCACAAGGAACGGAACGAAAAGGAGAAATCCGATTTCGAACGCCCGCTTCAACTCGCTGATCATGAAGGCCGGCGTGACCACCCGAAGGGGCAGGTCGGCGGCCACCGTGCCGGCTTCGACATCGGACAGCCGGGTGAACAGGGCGAGGTCGTCCGGGTCCACCTGACCGAGCATGAAAATCTTCACAGGTTCCGACGCCGCATCGAAGGCCTGGGGCAGCTCCATCTGCTGGTCCAGCAGGGGGCGGATGCCCGAATCATAGGAATCCTGCCACGTCGGAGCCATGACGATGGCGCTCAGAAACAGCGCCAGGGACACCAGAACCGCGTTCGGCGGCGACTGCTGCATGCCCAGGGCGGTGCGCAACAGCGACAGCACCACGATGATGCGGACGAAGCTGGTGGTCATGATCACGATCGACGGCGCCAGCGACAGCACGGTCATCAGACCGACCAGCTGGACGACCCGCTCGGTCAGGCCGGATCCCGTGCCGAGGTCGATATTGATCGCCGAGCCCGACTGGGCGGCCTCCTGGGCCAGCGCCGCCAGCGGCCACAGCAGGCAGAAGCCGGTGGCCAGCAACGACAGGACGGCGGCGCGCTTCAGTTCGGCGCGGCTGGGCAGGACGAAGACGTCCCTGAAGGTCACGTGTCCGCCCCCGGGCCCCGTGGCTCGATCAGCTCGCGGCCCTCGCCCAGAATCAGCAGCCGCTCCTCGCCGTCGATCCGCACCAGCACCAGCCGGCGCACCGGGTCCAGCACCAGGGTCTCGACCACCGCCATGCGCCGCTCGCCGCGCTCGGCGCTGAGCCGCGCCAGCAGCTGCGGCGCATAGCGACGCGCGGCCCAGGCGGCCAGGCCGATGATGCCGAGCGTGAAGGCGAGGGCGAAAACCGCCCGCAGCAGATCGAGGAAATTCATGCGACAGCCCCGCCGGCGAAGCATGTCCGGCGCCCCAGCCTTCGGCGATCATGGTTAACGCCGGGTTGAGATAACCTCCCATTAACCATGGAGGCGGCAGTTTCTGCCCATTGAACCGTGGGCGACTCGCGCCCGCGCCCGTCATCGCATCCGTGGAGAGGGAGGCAGACCCCGTGGCCATCACCGACCTGCCGCTGCTCGGCCAGATCAAGGGCCGCCTGACCTGGCTGGACGAGCGCCAGCGCGTCATCGCCGAGAACGTCGCCAACGCCGACACGCCCGGTTACACCAGCCGCGATCTCAAACAGCCGACCGACTTCGCCGCCGCCCTGCGCGGCGGCGGGCCGCTGAGGATGACCACCACCAGCGCCATGCATATCGCCCCGGCCGGCCCGGCGGCCCGTTTCGACGCCCACAAGGCCCCCGATTCCGAGACCACGCTCGACGGCAATTCGGTCGTGGTCGAGGAGCAGATGCTGAAAATGGCCGAGAGCCGCATGGCCTATGACGCCGCCATCGGCCTCTACCAGAAGTCCATGCAGATGCTGCGCATGGCCGCCCGGGCCCCCGGGCGCTGACAGGGGCCGCTGACCCCGTGAGGAATAGTCGATGACCGATCCCGTCCCGCCCCGCAACAGCGCCATGGCCGTCGCCGCCGGCGCCCTGAAGGCCCAGCAGTCGCGCATGCGGGTGATCGCCGAGAACATCGCCAACGCCAACTCCACGGCGCTGGTGGCGGGCGGCGAACCCTACCGCCGCCAGGTCCCGGTCTTTCAGGCCCGCGAGATCGACGGCGTCACCGGCGTCACCCTCGCCGAGGTCCGCCCTGACATGGGCGAGTTCAAGAGCGAATACGACCCGACCCATCCGGCCGCCAACGCCGAGGGCTACGTACTGCGGCCCAATGTCGACACCCTCGTCGAGGCGATGGACATGCGCGAGGCACAGCGCGCCTACGAGGCCAATCTCAACGTCATCGAGACGGCGCGGTCGATGGACACCCGCACCCTCGATCTGCTCAAGCAATAGAGGCTGAACGATGAACCCCTTGATGGCGGCCAAGGCCTATGCGGCGATACAGGGCGGGGCCACGCCGACGGCGCCGGTCGCGGCGGCCGGCGGACCCGGCTTCTCCGAACTGCTCGGCAATGTCATGGGCGACATGACCCAGACCTCGAAGGCCGCCGAGACCCAGATGACCGCCATGGTCCAGGGTCAGGGCAGCCTGATCGACGTGGTCACCGCCGTCTCCTCGGCCGAAGCCTCGCTGGAAACCGTCATGGCCGTCCGCGACCAGGTCATCTCCGCCTATCAGGAGATCATGCGGATGCCGATCTGACGGCTCAGCCCTCCAGCGAGACCACCGGCTGGGTGACCCCGCTCGGCCGCCGCGCCCGGCCCTTCAGCCAGTCCCGGATGCGCGACTGCAGCGGCTTGTCGATGGCGTAGTGGAAGGCGAAGGCGAACAGGAAGGCCGCGAGCACGCCGCCGACCCACAGCGCCCACTGGGCCGCGACCGGCAGGGCGAAGCGGGCGATGGCGACATTGACCACGCCGAACCAGGCGATCCGCACCACCTCATTGGTGATGAACATGGCGAACGAGACCTGCGCCGCCCGCTCGACCCATTTCGACGGCCGCGGCGTCGGCGTCGCGCCGGCCGCGAGGATGATGACGGCGATACAGGCCAGCGAGACCAGGGCGTGCTTGTCGAAATACTGCACAAAGGCCAGCAGCAAGGCGGCGCCGATCCCGGCCCAACCGGCCAGCCGCGGCGAGATCCAGACCTTCTGCGCGAACCACGCCAGCGCCACGCCCAGGGCGAACAGCGGCAGGGCGCGGACGAAACCATAGCCCATCGGCATCTGATAGACCGGATGGCCCAGCAGGCTCCACGTCAGCTGATTGGCCAGCAGATAGCCGCCGACGCCCAGCGCCAGCACGCTCCACGGCCCCAGCCGCATGACGCCCTTCAGCAGCCACGGGAACACCAGATAGCAGCCGATCAGGGCCGAGATCGACCAGCTCGGCGCGTTCCAGCCATAGCCCCCGGGCACGCCAAACGCCTGGGTCAGGGACAGCTGCGCCCACAGCTGGTCCCACCGGAACCACTCCGGCGACCGCGGCGCGACGCCCAGCGCCGTGCTGGCGAGGATCAGGCCGACGAGGGTCAGCCCCATCATCAGATGCGCCGGCACGACCCGCAGATACCGTTTGAGGAAGAAGTCCCCGCCCGACATCCGCCCCGTAGCCACCGAGGCGCCATAGACCCGCATCAGCACATAGCCGCTGTCGATCAGGAAGAAGTTCGTCAGCAGGAATCCGCCCCGCTGGAACACCGGATGCAGCGCGTCGGACAGGGGCGCCGGACCCGAACCCTGGAAGTGATGCAGGATGATCAGCCCGGCCACAATGAAACGCAGGGCGTCGAGCCACCCGCCCCTGACGATGGGAAGTGTCTCATTCCGGGTCGAAATCGCCGTCCAGGCCATTGAAAACGTCTCCTTGGAGGCGAATTCCGCAAGGACCGGGCCGGGACGGCGAAGTCAGACGCCCGGTGTCAGGCCTGACCGAGATTGCCGCCCGGCGAACCGCCGCTGCCGCCGCTGCCCGGTTCGCCGATCGGGCCGCTCTTCGGCTCGCCCAGCTCGGCCCCGGCGCTCTTCAGCGCATTGATCCGGTCCTGGTCGACGCCCTCCACCCGCTTGAGGTCGCTCCAGTCGTGGAACGGCCGGGCCTCGATCAGGGCCCGGGCCGTGCCCTCGTCGATCCCCTCGAGACGGCGCAGGGCGTCGCCGTCCGCCAGGTTCAGATACACCGTGTCTGCGGTCCCGCGTGCGTCGGTCATGTCTCTCTCCTGTTTCTGATCCCTTCAGAACAGGAGGGCGGCCCTGACGTTCCCTGCTTCTAGCCCCGCACCAGCCGCAGAAACTCTTCGCGCGTCCGCGGATCGTCGCGCACCACGCCGCTCAGATGGCTGGTGCTCAGGCTGGCCCCGGGCGCATTGACGCCCCTCAGCGTCATGCAGCTGTGCTCGGCCTCGATCACCACCCCCACGCCCTGGGGCCGCAGCACCTCCTCGATGGCGAGGGCGATCTCCGAGGTCATCTTTTCCTGGATCTGCAGCCGCCGGGCATAGCCGCGCACGACGCGCGCCAGCTTGGAGATGCCGACGACCCGGTCGGTCGGCAGATAGCCGACATGGGCCACGCCCACGACCGGCAGCATATGGTGTTCGCAGAAGCTGACGAAGCGGATGTCCTTCAACACCACCAGCTGGTTGTAGCCGCCGACCTCCTCGAAGGTCCGCTCCAGATAGTCGCGCGGATCGACCTCATAGCCGGCGAACAGCTCCTTGTAGCTGCGCGCGACGCGGGCCGGGGTGTCCAGCACCCCCTCGCGGTCGGGATCGTCCCCGGCCCAGCGGATCAGGGTGCGAACGGCGGCTTCGGCCTCGGCCTGGGAGACGGTGGTGTCGGTCATGGGGCCACCCTTACATGCTTCGACCCGTGCGAGAGAAGACGGACCTTCGGTCGCAAGGAGAGGCGCGTCGCTAACGGCCCGTTAACCACGCTCCCGGCATTTTCTGCCCGGTAGTGAGGGGCCCGCCATGGGCCCGCGTAGTCTCGGGGCGTGGAATGAACGGCGCGGAAGTTCTGGACGTGGGTCGCGACGCCCTGTGGCTGACCATCCAGCTGTGCGCGCCGATCCTCATCGTCGGCCTCGTCGTCGGCGTGGCCATCGGCCTGTTCCAGGCCCTGACCCAGATCCAGGAACAGACCCTGATCTACGCCCCCAAGATCATCGCCATCTTCGTCTCCCTGCTGCTGTTCCTGCCCCTGATGGGGACGCTGCTGGGCGGTTTCATGCGGACCATCGCCGCGCGCATCGCCGGCATGTAGGGCGTGGAGCCCTGGGCCACCGCCGATCAGGTCTGGCAAGGGGCCCTGATCTTCGCCCGCATCGGCGCCATCCTGCTGATGCTGCCGGGCGTGGGCGAAAGCTATGTCCCGCCGCGCATCCGCCTGTCCCTCGCCCTGCTCTTTTCGCTGGTGCTGTGGCCGCTGGTCGTCGGCAGCCTGCCGGCCCTGCCGGCGACCCTCGGCGGCCTCGCCGGCTGGATCATCCGCGAGGTGCTGGTCGGCCTCGCCATCGGCGCCCTGCTGCGCAGCTTCCTGACCGTCCTGGCCACGGCCGGGGAGGTGGTGGCCTTGCAGACCACCCTGGCCTTCGCCCAGACCGCCAATCCGATGCAGGCCCAGCCCGGCAGCACCATCTCGGCCTTTCTGATGCTGCTGGGCACGACCCTGATCTTCGCCACCAACACCCATCACCTGTTCATCGCCGGCCTCGTCGGCTCCTATGAGCTGATCGCCCCGGTCCGGCCGCTGGTCACCGAGGATTTCGCCACCCTCGCTGTGCGGACCGTCGGCGACGCCTTCATGCTGGGCGTCCAGCTGTCGGCGCCGGTGCTGGTCTTCGCCATCATCTTCAACCTGGCCTCGGGCCTCGTCGGCCGGGTCATGCCCGCCTTCCAGGTTTATTTCGCCGCCGCCCCGCTCAGCATCATCCTGGGCCTGTCGATCTTCGCCCTCAGCCTCGGCGTGATGGGAACGGTCTTCATCGACCGCTACCGCGCCCTGGCCAATGTCTTCGTCGGAGGCGCCGGTGGCTGACGCGCCGGATCCCGACTCCAAGACAGAAGAGGCGACCCCGCGAAAACTCGCGGATGCGCGCAAGAAAGGCGACGTCGCCAAATCGCCCGATGTCGCCGCCGCCCTGTCGCTGATGGGGGCGGCTACGGTCATCCTGATGTCCGGCGGCTGGTTCGCCACCTCGATCGCCAAACAGCTGCTGCCCTTCATCGCCGAGCCGCACGCCATGACCGGCGGCCTCGAGGCCGGGGCGGGGGTCGAGATCGGCGTCCGCGCCCTGTGGGCCGTCGCCCCCTTCCTCGGCGCCGTCATGCTGGCCACCATCCTCGGCGGGGCCGGCGGCAACCTCGCCCAGTCCGGCCTGCTGTTCACCGCCGAAAAGCTCAAGCCCGACTGGTCCAAGGTCAATCCGCTGAAGGGCTTCAAACGCATCTTCGGCCCCGACGGCCTGGTCCAGTTCATCAAGACCTTCCTCAAGCTGATCGCCGTCGGCGTGATCTGCTGGCTGGTGCTGCGGCCGCATGTGCGCGAGCTCGAGAACCTCGCCGCCATGTCGCCGGCCCTGATCCTGCCCTTCGCCCGCGACCTCGCCATCGCCCTGATGGTCTCGGCCCTGATCTTCCTCGGCTTCACTGCCGGGGCCGACTACATCTGGCAGCGCTACCGCTTCGCCGAGCGGATGAAGATGACCAAGGAAGAGACCAAGGAGGACTACAAACAGTCCGAGGGCGACCCGCATGTGAAGGCCAAGCTGAAGCAGATCCGGGCCCAGCGCAGCCGCCAGCGGATGATGCAGAACGTGCCCAAGGCCACGGTCATCGTCACCAACCCGACCCACTATTCCGTGGCCCTGCGCTACGAGGCCGGCGACGCCGCCCCGGTCTGCGTCGCCAAGGGCGTCGACGCCCTCGCCCTGCGCATCCGCGAGGTGGCCCGCGAGCACAAGGTGCCGATCGTCGAGAACGTCCCCCTGGCCCGCGCCCTCTACGCCGCCGTCGACATCGACGAGACCATCCCGCGCGAGCATTTCGAGGCCGCCGCCCGGGTCATCGGCTTCGTCATGCAGAAGCGGAGAGGGTGGTAGGGCCTATTTCCCGCCCGCCACCGGCAGGGGAATGATCTGCGCCCCGCCTTCCGGCGCGACCCGCGCCACCTGGGCCACCGGCAGACGCACCGTCACCGCCGTGCCCTCGCCCAGGGTGCTGTCGATGCTCATCCGGCCGCCGTGCAGTTCGGCGAAGGCGCGCACCAGCGACAGGCCCAGACCCGTCCCCTGACGCCGCTGCTCGATCGCCCCGGCCTGTTCGAACGGCCGCCCCAGCCGCCGCACATCCTCGGGCGCGATGCCCACCCCGGTGTCGGCGACGACGATCTCCAGATAGGGCCCGACGGCCTCGACCGTGACCGTGACCGACCCGCCCGGCGGCGTGAATTTCACCGCATTGGACAGCAGGTTCAGGGCGATCTGCCGCACCGCCCGCTTGTCAGCCGAGACATCGACCGGCTCGGCCGGCAGGACCCCGGTCACCGACACGCCCTTGTCCTCGGCCGTGACCCGCACCAGGGCGATGGCGGCCGAGACCAGCTCGCGCGCGTCGAACCGCTCCAGCGTCAGCACATAGCGCTCGGCCTCGATCTTCGACACGTCCAGCACGTCGTTGATCAGCTCCAGCAGATGCCCGCCGGCCTCGTGGATATTGTCGACATAGGCGGCGTAGCGATCTGGCATCGGCCCGAACAGCCGCTGGCGCATGATGTCCGAGAAGCCCAGCACCGCGTTCAGCGGCGTCCGCAGTTCGTGGCTCATATTGGCCAGGAACCGGCTCTTGCCCGCCTCGCGCGCCTCGGCCTCGGCCCGCGCCGTCTCCAGCCCCAGTTCGCGGACATACTGGCCGGTGCCGTCGAAGGCCTGGGCGATCAGTCGCGGCGCCGCATGCCCCGGCTCATCCAGCCGCCGCAGGATCAGCTGCACCCGCCGGTCCAGCGCCAGCCGCGGGGCGAAGGTCGCCGAAGCGTCATGTCCCTGCAGCGCCCGGTCGATGGCGGTCAGCAGGCGAGGGCGGTCGGGCGCGTGCACCGCCGCGATCAGTCCCTGTTCGAACAGCGGATCGACCGGCAGGGCCGGCGGCGGCGCGCCATAGGCCGCCAGCACCCGGCCCGACCGTTCCAGCACCAGCGTCAGCCCCGGCTGGGCCGCCAGCAGCCGCTCGACCCGGGCCGTCGCGCCCTCGGCCGCCGCCAGCCGCGCCTCGCCCTGGCGCCACGACAGCCGC
>JAHJNW010000127.1 GCA_018820665.1 Alphaproteobacteria bacterium
ATCAGGAGGGGGCGGCGCAGGTGGTGAGGGAGTCCGGCGCGAACCCACATCTGACGGAGCCGCCCCCTCCTGATCGCTACGCGATCTGTCCTCCCCATCGGCCTTCGCCGACGGGGAGGTGAGCAGGGCGCTACGGTCGGCCCACAACCGCGTCGGCGGCGCCGAGGGCGACCTATCAGACCCGGCTCTCGGCGGCGTCGGCCTCGGCTTCGGCGGCGCGGGCGCGGGCGTCGGCCTCATTGGCCTGGGCCCGGAGCTGCTGGGCGCTCTCGCGTTTGGTGGAGGCCTTTCGGCTCCACATGTTGAGCACCTCGACCCCGGCCGAGAAGGCCATGGCGGCGTAGATATAGCCCTTGGGCACATGGGCGCCGAAGCCCTCGGCGATCAGCACCATGCCGATCATCAGCAGGAAGCCGAGGGCCAGCATGACCACGGTCGGGTTCTTGTTGATGAAGTTGGCCAGCGGATCGGCGGCCAGCAGCATGACGGTCACGGCGACCAGAACGGCGACGACCATGATCGGCAGGTGATCGGTCATGCCGACGGCGGTCAGGATGGAGTCGATCGAGAACACCAGGTCCAGCAGGATGATCTGGAAGATGGCCGAGCCGACGTTGGAGATGACCACGTCCTTCTTGTCGAGCAGGTCATGGGCCGGGGTCGGATCGACCGTGTGGTGGATTTCCTTGGTCGCCTTCCACACCAGGAACAGGCCGCCGGCGATCAGGATCATGTCCTTCCACGAGAAGGCGTTGTCCATGACGGTGAACACCGGGGCGGTCAGGCTGACGATCCAGGCGATCATCGACAGCAGGGCCAGGCGCATGACCAGGGCCAGGGAGATGCCGATGCGGCGGACGCGCGAGCGGTGCTCTTCCGGCAGCTTGTTCGAGAGGATGGAGATGAAGATCAGGTTGTCGATCCCCAGCACCACCTCCATCACGATCAGGGTGACGAGCGCGGCCCAGGCGGCGGGGTCGGCGAGCAGGGTGAGTATGGAGTCGAGCATCGGAGGTCCCGGTCGGAAAAGCTTCAGCGGAAAGCGCTAGGGGCGCGCGGCGTTCCAGGCAAGAGGCGACAAACGGTCGCGCCGCCGTGCGGCGCCGGCGTCAGGGCGCGACCGGGACCAGATCGGCGACGACCGGGAAATGGTCCGAGATCACCCGGCCGCGGACCGAGTCGGTCGGCACGGCGAAACGCCGGACCGTCAGGTCGGGGCCGATGAAGATGTGGTCGATGGCCACGCCGTCATTGTCATTGGCGATATTGAAGGCGTTGAAGGTGCCGACGGGGCCGAAGGCGATCGGGCTGACGGCGCGGGCGTCGCGCAGACCCGAGGCGAGGATGCGGCGATAGGGCGCGGTCTCCGGCCCGGCGTTGAAATCGCCGATCAGCACCACCCGGGCGGTCTCGCCGTCGACCTCGGCCGGGGCCAGGCCGGAGACCAGACCGGCGCACTGTTCGCGGGCCACGGCGCCGACGTGATCGAAATGGGTGTTGCGCACGTCCAGCAGGCCGCCGCCCCGGCGGTCGCGCAGGATCACCCGGGTGAGGGTGCGGGGGTAGGCCGCGTCCCAGCCCTTCGACGGACGGTCCGGGGTGGGGGAGCACCACAGGGTTTCGGCGTCCAGCCGCTCGTAGCGTTCGCGCCGCCAGAACAGGGTCGCCTGCTCGCCCGAGACGCCGTCGTCGCGGCCGACGCCATAGCGGTCGTAAGCCGGCAGCTGCTCCGCCAGCCAGTCGGCCTGGTGCGGCAGGGCCTCCTGCAGGCCCAGCAGGTCCGGATCGAGGAAGGCGATCTGGTCGGCCATCGGCCGGCGCCGCTCGCTCCACAGCGGATTGTCGGACGATCCGTCGAAGCGGATGTTGTAGCTCATCACCCGGAAGGCGGCCGGATCGCCGGTGGCGGCCGATGCGGCGGGGGCGGTCGCGGCCGAAAGCACGACGGCGGCCATCAGGGTGGAGGCGATGCGGGCGAGGGTCATTGGGGGGCTTCCGGGGGAGCGGGGGCCCATTTCTGGCCCCGCCGCGCCCGCTTCGCCACGTCAATTCACGTTACGCTGCGGCGGACGGCCCCGGTTGCTGTGGGGGGGTTAGGGTGCTATCAGGCGCCCGGCTGAGCCGGAGGGCGCGTTGCAAGACGCGTCCCCGGCGTGCTTTCTTCAAGCATTTCAGGCCTTTGATCGGCGCGCATTCCGCCGCCGGTCGACAACCCGAACGCTAACCCGCGCGGACCAGACAGTGGCTGACGATTACAGGACGACGGAAGTCGGCGGGCGCTATGCACAGGCGCTGTTCGACCTCGCTGATGAAACGGGCGTTCTCGACGCCGTGCGCGCCGATCTGAAGTCGCTGCGCGCCGCGTGGAGCGACAGCGCCGACCTGCGCCGGCTGGCCACCTCGCCGGTCATGGCGGCGGAGGATCAGCAGAAGGGCCTGGTCGCCATCGCCGATGCGGCGAAGTTCCATGGCGTGACGCGCAACTTCCTCGGCCTGCTGGGCCAGAACGGCCGCGCCGGCGACCTGCCCGGCGTCATCGCCGGCTTCGAGTCCCTGTACGCCAAGAAGATGGGCGTCGTCGCCGCCGAGGTGGTCTCGGCCCAGGCCCTGAGCGGCGCGCAGATGAAGGCCATCCAGTCCGCCCTGCGCGCCTCGCTGGGCAAGGATCCGGAAATGACCGCCCGCGTCGATCCGTCGATCCTTGGCGGCCTGAAGGTCAAGGTGGGGTCGAAACTGTTCGACGCCTCGCTGAAGACCAAGCTCGACCAGATGAAATTCGCCCTGAAGCGCGCGTAAGCGCGCTGACCAACAAGAATGCAGCGCGCCCAACCCGCACGCTGAGCAGACGATAACAGAGAGCCTGTCATGGACATCCGCGCCGCCGAAATCTCGGCCATCCTCAAGTCGCAGATCGCCAATTTCGGCGTTGAAGCGGACGTGTCCGACGTCGGCCAGGTGCTGTCGGTCGGCGACGGCATCGCCCGCATCCACGGTCTGGACAAGGTCCAGGCCGGCGAGATGATCGAATTCCCCAAGGCCGGCGTGAAGGGCATGGCCCTGAACCTCGAGCGCGACAACGTCGGCGCGGTGATCTTCGGCGCCGATGCGCAGATCGCCGAGGGCGACGAGGTCCGCCGCCTGGGCGAGATCGTCGACGTACCGGTCGGCAAGGGCCTGCTGGGCCGCGTCGTCAACCCGCTGGGCGAGCCGATCGACGGCAAGGGCCCGATCCAGTTCACCGAGCGTCGCCGCGTCGACGTCAAGGCGCCGGGCATCATCCCGCGCAAGTCGGTGCATGAGCCGATGCAGACCGGCCTGAAGGCCATCGACACCCTGAT
>JAHJNW010000128.1 GCA_018820665.1 Alphaproteobacteria bacterium
GGGCCGGCGGCAGGGGCTCGCCCGGAATGGCCTCGGTCACCGTATAGCTGTCGGCGACTAGGATGCCGTCGACGTCGAACAGCCGCGCCCGCTGGCCTTCCGGGATGAAATTGTCGCGCAGCCAGCGGCTCGCCTCGATCGGGTCGAGATAGGGCGTCGGTTCGCCGCGCGTGACGCCGATCTGCGGCTCGCCCAGCACCTGGACCAGCAGTTCGGCCTGGGCGGTCAGCGTCTCCTGGCGCGCCTCGATCAGGCCCCGGGTCCATTCATTCAACAGCAGGGCGCCGACGAACAGGATTAGCAGGCTGAGCAGGTTGAGGGCGAGGATGAAACCGCCCAGCCGAGAGCCGCCGAACCGCTGCGGGCGGCGCGGCCGGTCGTCGTCGGCCGTTTCGGCCGGCTCAGCTTTCGCGATAGCGGTATCCGACGCCATACAGGGTCTCGATGGCGTCGAACTCGGGGTCGACCACCCGGAACTTCTTTCGCATCCGCTTGACGTGGCTGTCGATGGTGCGGTCATCGACATAGACCTGATCGTCGTAGGCGGCGTCCATCAGGTTGTCGCGGCTCTTCACGAAGCCGGGTCTCTGGGCCAGGGCCTGCAGCAGCAGGAACTCCGTCACCGTCAGCTTGACCGGCTTGCCGTCCCAGGTGCTCTCGTGCCGGGCCGGATCCATCGACAGCTTGCCGCGCTTGATCGCCTTGGCCGAACCCTCGGCCGAGGGTTCGGGCTCGCCGCCGTCGGCTCCGGTGCGCCGCAGCAGCGCCTTGACCCGCTCGATCAGCAGCCGCTGGCTGAAGGGTTTGTGGATGTAGTCGTCGGCGCCGAGGTTGAAGCCAAGGATCTCGTCGATCTCCTCGTCCTTGGACGTCAGCATGATGACCGGGATCTGGCTGGTCTGGCGCAGGCGGCGCAGCACCTCCATCCCGTCCATGCGCGGCATCTTCACATCGAGGATGGCGAGGTCCGGCGGACTGGCCTCCAGCGCCTCGAGCCCGGACGCGCCGTCGTGCCAGGCCGTGACCTTGTGGCCATGGCTTTCCAGCGCCAGCGACACGGACGCCACGATGTTCTCGTCGTCGTCGACCAGGGTGATGTTCGCCAAGGCGCTCTCCTTGCAGGCTTCCCGTTCCGCACTCAACGCGCGGCAAGCGTAACCGTTCTAAATCCACTGGGTGATGATTACGGCGCTAAAATGGGCCGCCGCGCCTGAATGCGCAATGAAACCCGACCTTAAAGCCTTTGGCTCCATGAAGGGGGCCCAGCACTGCGAGCGTTTCATGGCCGGTCCCGTCCATTACGAAGTCTATATCCGCAAGACCGCCCCGGCCGCCTGGAGTCTGCAGGTGGCGACGGAGGACCGCGCCAGGGCGATCCAGACGGCCGAGGAGTTTCTGGCCGACAACCGGGCCGCCGCCGTCCGGGTCACCAAGGAGACCCTCGACCCCGACACCATGCATTTCAACAGCGTGACCGTGCTGACGCGGGGCGCGCCCGAGGTCAAACGCCCGCGGGTGATGGCCGACGAGGACGCGCCGCCCCGCTGCGGCTCGCCCCAGGACCTCTACGCCCCGACGTCGCGCGAACTGGTCGGCCGGGTGCTGGAGGAGTGGCTGAGCCGCCAGGGCGTGACGGCCTTCGAACTGCTGCATCGCCCCGACCTGGCGGAAAAGCTCGAGGCCTCGGGCGTCGAGTTGCAGCACGCCATCCAGAAAGTCGCCGTGCCGGAAAGCCAGATCTCCGGTCAGCCGGTGCACGATCTGGTCCGCCACTATCAGAAGCTCGCCGAGCGGACGATCGAGCGCCTGCTGCTGGCCGGCCGCCGCGAGCAGTTCCCGGATCTCGAGAACCACTCCCTCGCCGACCTCGCCCATCGCCTCGCCGGCCAGCCGGAGCGCGCCTTCATCATGGGTGGCGTCGTCTCCCGCGCCCTGACCGGCGTCCGCGGCGGCCGGGCCCGGCTCGACCGGCTGATGGACATGGCCGACCGCGCGCCGATGGACGGCCCGCCGCACGCGATGGTCCTCGTCGCGCTTGAACAGGTGATGTGCGAAATGTTCGCGGCCCGCAGCAATCTCGCCGATGTGCTCGGCCCGGCGCTGGACCAGGGCGCGTCGCTCGCCGCCGTCGTGCGGATGGTCGCCCCGCGCGAGGTCGCCGCCCTGATCGCCCAGGACGCCCGCCTCGCCCTTCATGTGCCCGTGGTCGAGGGCCCCGCCGCCCGGCTCGGCGAACGGGTCGCGGCCGGTCAGTTCCCGCTGCTGTCGGCCGCCCTCGCGCGGATGGTGGTGCGCGAACTGATGAGCCCCCGCCGCCTGCGCCCCAACGACGCCGCCGGCGAGATCGACATTCTGCGCACCCTCGCCATGACCCTGACGGCCACCGCCGGCCGGCTGCTGACCCTCGAGGAGGTCCAGACGGCCTTCAACGAGCGGTCCAAGGCGCTGGTCACCGCCGATTTCGTCGCCGCCTATGTGAAGTCCTGCACCACCGTGCTGTGCGAGGCCGAGGCCCTGACCCGCCTGTGCGAGAACGTCACCGGCATGGCCAACAAGCGCGCCTCCGCCCGCTGGCTGTCGGCCTGCGTCGGTTCGCTGCGGTTCGAGACCGAGATGCGGACCGCCTCCGACCAGACCCCGGCCCAGAAGCTGGGCGTGCTCGCCGCCCTCAGCCGGGCCGTGCGCGGCTGCGGCCTGACCGATCGGGACGAGGCCGAGATCGTCACCTTGATCGGCGCGGTCGGGGGAACCGTCGAGGCCGAGGCCCGGATCACCACCCTGCTGGCGCGCTCGCCCGCGCCGCTGCCGCAGAAGCTGGCGGTGCTGCTGCGCATGGCCTCGGGCGATACGGCCCCGGCGGGCCCGGCGGCGGACCGCGCCAAGGCTGAGGCGATCCGGCTGTTCCGCGCCCCCGGCAACCGCGCCGCCCTCGCCGCCACGCCGGAAAAGCTGGCTCCGCTCAAGGGGCTGATGAAGGCGGCGGGGCTGGCGGCCTGATCCTCAGTCGAAGATGTCGAAGATGCTGTCGCGCTTCTTCTTGCGGTATTTGTAATCGTCGTCGCGGTCGTCGCGGTAGCGCGGCGCCTCGCGATAGCCCTGCTGCGGTTGCTGTCCCCACGGTTGCGGCGCCGCCTGGGGCGCGGCCTGCGGCGGCGCGGCCGAAGCGCGGCCCTCGTCGGTCGCCACGGCCATCAGCTTCTCCAACTCGCCGCGGTCCAGCCAGACGCCGCGGCAGCTGGGGCACATGTCGAACTGGACGCCGCCGCGCTCCAGCGTCTGCATCGCGGCATTGTCATTGGGGCACATCAGCAGGGGCATCGGGCGTTCTCCACGCGGATTTTGAGAGGGTCGGGCGCCCCGGCGCCGAACTCGGGCCAAGGTCGAACGCAGAAGCGCCCGATGCGGTCCGACATCGCGCGCCGCCGACGGTGAAGGACAGCCGTCGGGCGTCGCGCCAGAGGGGCCCGTCCCGCAGCGTCAAGGATAGGCACGATGTCCGGGGATGGCGAGAGGCTTGAACGTCGCGGTCAGCAGACCTGTCCGGCCGCCCAGCCGGACGACCACGCCCACTGGAAATTATAGCCGCCCAGCCAGCCCGTGACATCGACCGCCTCGCCGATCACATACAGTCCGGGTACGGATCGCGCCGCCAGGGTCTGCTGATCCAGTTCGTCTGTCGCCACCCCGCCCAGGGTCACCTCGGCGGTGCGATAGCCTTCGGATCCGACCGGTTTGACGCTCCAGCCGTTGACCGCCTCGTCCAGCCGCCGCAGCGCCTTGTCGGACAGGTCGGCCAGATTGCCCCCGGCCTGTTCCTGTTCCACCAGCACCTCGGCCAGCCGTTTCGGCACGATCTGCGCCAGCGCGTTGTGCGCGGCCTGCCGTCCGTTGTCGGCTTTCATCGCCTTCAGTCGGGCGAAGACCTCGACGCCCGGCGCCATGGCCAGGGAGATCGCCTCGCCCTCGCGCCAGTATGAGCTGATCTGGAGGATGGACGGGCCGCTCAGGCCGCGGTGGGTGAACAGCAGACCCTCGGCGAAACGGGTCTTGCCGTGGCTCACCACCGCCTCGACTGACACCCCGGCCAGCGGCTTCAGCCGCTCCAGCATTCCGGCCTCGAAGGTCAGCGGAACCAGCGCCGGCCGCGTCTCGGTGACGCGCAGGCCGAACGCCCGCGCCGTGTCAAAGGCCCAGCCCGTCGCCCCCATCTTCGGGATCGACTTGCCGCCGGTCGCCAGCACCAGCGACGCCGCCCGCACCACCGACCCGTCCGACAACGCCGCCTCGAATCCGTCGCCGGCGCGCTGGATCCGCTCCATCGAAACGCCCAGCGACAGGCGCGCGCCCGCCTCCCGCATGTCATCCGTCAGCATGCGGATGATCTGCCTGGCCGAGTCGTCGCAGAACAGCTGGCCCAGCGTCTTCTCGTGCCAGGCGATGCCGGCCCGATCCACCCGCTTGATGAAGTCGTGCTGGCTGAACCGGCGCAGGGCCGAGGTGGCGAAGCGCGGGTTCTCGCCGAGGAAATTGCCCGGCGCGGTCCCCAGATTGGTGAAGTTGCACCGCCCGCCGCCCGAGATGCGGATCTTCTCGCCCGGCGCCGACGCATGATCCAGCACCCGCACCGAGCGGCCGCGCCGTCCCGCCTCGACGGCGCACATCATCCCGGCGGCGCCCGCCCCGACGATCAGGACATCGACAATGTCAGCCTTCATCCGCCCGCGTTAGCAGGCCGGCGGCGGGGCGGCGAGGGCCGGCTACTCCGCGGCGTCGAAATAGCCGACGGTGGTTCCGAAGGCGCCGACGAGGTCCAGCCACAGGGCGGTGGGGTCGGCCAGTTGTTCGACGTCGCCGCTATGGATCAGGACATCGTACTGGACCACGGCCGTCGGATCGCCGCCCGCTTCGCCCGGGGCGAAGAAGGCCTTGAGGAAGCGGCGCTCGCGGTTCCAGTCATTGATCATCGCCTGGGTGATGCCCGGATTGGAGAAGCTGGCGGCGTACTGGATGTCGCCGCAGACATCGGCCTGGCAGCTGTAGAAGAAGATCACCCACGACAGCGGCCCGTCGGTGACGTTGAGCCAGATCTCGCCCTCCTCGCGGTTGACGGCGCTGACCGTGCCGCCCTTGGCCGTCAGCCAGGCGCGCACCGCCTCGACCGAGACGCCCGGATCGGCGGCGGCCTGGGTCGGGGCGGCCTGTCTGGCGGTCTGGGCGGCGGCGGGGGTGGGGGCGGCGAAGGCCAGGACGGCGGCGGCGGCGAGGGTCGCGAAACGGATCATCGAGGGTCTCCTGCGGGCCTTCACCTATCGACGGATGGAGGGCGAAAGCAAGGCCGCCCCGGCGGCGTCAGGCCCGCTCGCGCGCCAGCCACTCCGCCCCGGCCATCTCGTTGAGGCGCGACACGGTCCGCTCGAACTCGAACGCCCCGACCCCCTTGCGGTACAGGGCCTCCGGCGGCGCCCCGGCCAGGGCCACCAGCCGCGTCCCCGCCTCGTACAGGGCGTCGATCAGCGTCACGAACCGCCGCGCCTCCTGCTGTTTCGCTGCGCCCAGCACCGGGATGTCCTCGACGAACAGGGTCTGGAACCGTTCGGCGATGGCCAGATAGTCCTGCGGCCCCAGCGCCGAGCCGCACAGCTGGGCGAAGGTCGCCCGCGCCAGCCCGCCGTCGGTGCGTTCGATCACCACGTCGCGGCCCAGCACCTTCAGATGCGCCGGACATTCCTCCTGCTCGCCCTTCAGATCGGCCCACAGCGCCTCGAACCCGGCCCGCGCCGCTTCGTCCGGCGGGGCGAACCAGACCCGGTCGCCCATCAGCCGGTCCAGCCGCCAGTCGCGCGCCCCGGCCACCGACACCACCTCGCAGCGCGCCTCGATCAGGTCGACGAACGGCAGGAAGAGCTCGCGATTGATCCCGTTCAGATACAGCTGGTCCGGGGCCCGGTTCGAGGTCACCGCCAGCACCACCTTCTGCTCGAACAGGGCCTCGAACAGCCGGCCCAGGATCAGGGCGTCGGCGATGTCGGTGACCTGCAGCTCGTCGAAACACAGCAGCCGCGCCTCCGAGGCGATCAGCGCCGCGACGGGGGCGATGGGGTCATCGCCCTTCGACTGGCCGAAGACGGCCTCGCGCGCCGCGGCGTCGCCCTCGCGCCATTGCCGCATCAAGCCGTGCACCCGGGCCATGAAGGCGTGGAAATGGGCCCGCTTCTTCCGCGGCTCGGGCACGCAGGCGTAGAACAGGTCCATCAGGATGGACTTTCCGCGCCCCGGCGGCCCCCACAGATAGACCCCCCGCACCTCGGGCGGCCCGCCCAGCAGGCCGCCGAACAGTCCGCCCAGCGGTCCCTTGCGAGCCAGTTCGATCTCCAGCCGCGACAGGGCCTCGACCACCGGAACCTGGGACGGATCGGGCGTCAGCCGGCCGTCGGCCAGCCGCTTCTGATAGGCGCGAGAGATTTTCGAGGGCATGGCGAGGCCATAGCCGCCCCGTCGGCGGCTGGATAGTTGGCGGCGGCAAATGAAGCGGGTAGCCTCGGCCACGGCGGGGGAGTCAGCTATGGGATTTGTCACGGTGTTGGCTGGCGCGCTCGCTCTCCTGTCACAGGACGAGCCGGTCGACCTCACGCTCCTGCTGCCCGAGAAGGCCGTGATCGAAACCCGCATTGAGAGCTCGGAGCGGCAGGGCGAAGGCCCATGGTCCAGATCCAGCTCGACATACCGAATCGAGGTGCGGCCGGAGGGAGACCTCGGCTACAGAACCGTCTGGCGCGATGTCGATGATCCGACCGGCGAGGAGGCGATTGTCTTCACCGACGAGGCCCTGGTGCCGATGCGCATTGAAAACCTCGATCAGGTCCTCGACAGCCTTGGCCGAACACTTGCGGCGGAAGGCGGGTCGGCGAAGGACGACGGGGCCGTGCTTGATTTCTTTCGCGGGCTTCCGCCAGAGACGTTAACCGGCCTCCTGTTCAAGGACGCCATCAAGATCGCCTACGGACAAGGAACCTTTCTGGTTCCCGGCGAACGCAACGATTACCGCCAACCGGGAGGCAGCTTCGGCGACAGCGGCCCCTTGATGATGAACGCCAGCTTCCTGCTCGAGAGCGTCAAGAATGACCGGGCGGTCGTGGTCTGGACCACCGAACTCGACCCGGTGGACGGCCGAAAGGCCTTGCCGGGACTGATGCGCGACATGCTGGGCATTATCGGAGAGGACCCGGAGTCCATGGACAAACTCGCCAGTCTTGTCGCCGAGGCCAGACTCGTCATGCGCACCGAGTGCCGGTACGAAATCGCCGTCCCGACCGGTCTGGCGGAGCATGTGGAATGCAACGGCCTGCAAGACCTCGCGATGGTAGGTGAGACCCGCCGCAAGGAAACCCGGATGATCGCGACGCAACGGCTTGTGAACTGAGGCCTGACCCGCCGGCATAAGCCGCCCAAATGGCTGAACCCGTCGTTCTCGGGCTTCGCGGCGCCCGCCGAGGCCGAAAAGCGATTGCTTCGCGCCCGTGAAAGCCCACATAGAGCCTCACTGCCCGGATAGGCCGGGCCTCCAACCAATTCCGCGCTCAAGCAGCGAGACGCCGCGCGTCGAGCGGTAGCGCGTCCGAAGGACATAAAAGATGGGCTATCGCGTCGCCATCGTAGGCGCCACCGGCAATGTCGGCCGGGAAATGCTGAACATCCTCGAGGAACTGGAATTCCCCGTCGATGAGATGCACGCCGTCGCCTCGCGCAAGTCCAAGGGCATGGACGTCGCCTGGGGCGACCGCACCATCAAATGCCAGGACATCGACGGCTTCGACTTCTCGAAGGTCGACATCGTGCTGATGAGCGCCGGCGGCGACGTCTCGCGCGCCTGGTCCGAGAAGATCGGCAAGGCCGGCCCGATCGTGATCGACAACTCCTCGGCCTTCCGCAAGGACCCGGACGTACCGCTGATCGTGCCCGAGGTGAACCCGGACGCGATCAAGCTGGCGCGCAAGAAGAACATCATCGCCAACCCCAACTGCTCGACCGCCCAGCTGGTCGTGGCGCTCAAGCCGCTGCACGACGCGGCGAAGATCAAACGCGCCGTGGTCTCGACCTATCAATCGGTTTCAGGCGCCGGCAAGGCGGGCATGGACGAGCTGTGGAACCAGACCAAGGCCATCTACGGCCTCGGCGACGCCACGCCCAAACTGTTCCCCAAACAGATCGCCTTCAACGTCATCCCGATGATCGGTTCGTTCCGCGACGACGGCTATACCGACGAGGAAGCCAAGATGTGGGACGAGACCCACAAGATCCTCGACCCGGACATCCAGCTGACCGTCACCTGCGTGCGCGTGCCCGTCTTCGTCGGCCACTCCGAGTCGGTGAACCTCGAGTTCGATCGTCCGATCAGCCCCGACGAGGCCCGCGCCATCCTGCGCGAGGCCCCCGGCGTCATGGTCATCGATAAGCAGGAGCACGACGGCTACATCACCCCCGTCGACGCGGCGGGCGAACACGCCGTCTATGTCAGCCGCATCCGCAAGGATCCGACCGTCGAGAACGGCCTGTCGCTGTGGATCGTCTCCGACAATCTGCGCAAGGGCGCGGCCCTGAACGCGGTCCAGATCGCCCAGCTGCTGGACGAGACGGGCACGATCAAACCGTCGTCCGGCTATCGCACCATCACCGTCTGATCCGTCCGCTCGCCGCTCCCCCCGGCGAAGGAGTTCCCCATGACCGCCGTCACCGGTCCCGATCAGGGCCGCGCCGCCCTGCTGTCCGCCTTCGGCTGCTACGTCCTGTGGGGCGTCATGCCCCTGCTGTTCATGGCCCAGGCGGCGGCCGGCTTCGACTCGTTCGAGATCCTCGCCCACCGCGCCCTGTGGGCGGTGGCTGTGGCCGGGCTGCTGGTGTTTCTGGCCGGACAGGGCGGTCAGGTGCGCGCCGTCCTGACGACGCCCAAGACCCTCGCCTGGCTGGCGCTTTCGACGATGCTGATCGCCGTCAACTGGGGCGTCTATGTCTGGGCCACGACCCATGGCGCGACGCTGGAGGCCAGCCTCGGCTACTATATCAACCCGCTGCTCAACATGATCGTGGGCCTGTGGCTGTTCCGCGAGAAGATCGACCGCTGGGGCTGGATCGCCATCGGCCTGGCCGCCGTCGGCGTGCTGTTCCAGGCCCTCGCCCTTGGCCGGCCGCCGTGGATCTCGATCGTCCTCGCCATCAGCTTCGCCAGCTATGGCGTGATCCGCAAACGCGTGCCGATCGACGCCCAGGCCGGGCTGCTGGTCGAATGCCTGCTGCTGGTCCCGTTCGGTCTCGCCTGGGTGCTGTGGCTGCAGCACACCGGCGGCGGCGTCGCCTTCGACAGCCCGACCAACACCCTGTGGGCCCTTGCCAACGGTCCGGCGACGGTGCTGCCGCTGGCCCTGTTCGCCTGGTCGGCGCGGCGTCTGCCGCTGTCGACCATCGGCTTCATCCAGTTCCTCGCCCCGACCCTGCAGTTCGTGGTCGGCGTCTGGGCCGGCGAGGACCTGACGCCGCTGCGGGTGATCAGCTTCGCCTTCATCTGGGGCGGAGCGGGTGTGTTCGCCGCCGCCGCATGGTTCCGCGTCCGCGCCGCCCGCCGCGCCCTGAAGGAGGCGGCGACGCCGGTCTAGAGGGCCGCGTAGAGCGCCTCGTGCAGCCGCACCGCGCGCGGGTCGCCGATCAGGTGCGGCGACTGGCGCGTCATCACATAGGCGGCCGACAGTTTCGCGTCGGGGTCGGCGAAGGCGCAGCTGCCGCCCCAGCCGCAATGGCCCGCCGCCGTCGGATTGGGGCCGAACACGTGCAGACCCTCGTTGCGCATCAGCCCCGCCGCCCAGCTGATGTCGAACGGCAGCACTCGGTCCGGCCCGTGAATCCGCTCGCGCCGCATCTCCGCCAGCACCCCGGGCGACAGCAGGGTCCGCCCGTCCAGCACCCCGCCATTGGCGACCACATTGACCAGCCGGGCGATGTCCTTCGCCGTGCCGTGCAGATTGGCCGAGGGGATCTCCATCTTGCGCCACTCGGCCGAGCCGCGCCCGCCGGGGGCTGAGCCCTTGTCGAGGAAGGCGGCGCGTTTGACCGCGTCGACGGGCCCCAGATCCGGGGCGGACGTCGGCTTGCGCAGCTGCGCCACCCGGCCGTGTTCAGCGTCGGGCAGGCCGATCCACAGGTCCAGCCCGGGGAGTTCCTCGCGCAGCGCCGTCCCCATGGTCCGCCCGTCGACCAGGCGGAACAGCTCGCCGGCCAGATAGCCGATGGTGATCGGGTGATAGCCGCTGGCCGTCCCCGGCCGCCACATCGGGGCCTGGGCGCACAGCCGCTCCAGAACCGCCTCGCGGTCGAACCACAGCCCCGGCTCGATCGCCTCGTCGAAGCCCGGCAGGCCGGCCTGATGGCTCATCAACTGGCCGACGGTGATCGCCGCCTTGCCGGCCTGGCCGAATGCCGGCCAGTAGCCCGCCACCGGCTGGTCGTACGCCAGCAGGCCGCGCTCGACGCACAGGGCGATCAGGGTCGCCATCACCGCCTTGCCGGTGGAATAGACCGGCACGAGGGTGTCGGCTTCGAACGGCCGCGTCCGCGCCGTGTCGGCCCAGCCCGCGCGCAGGTCGATCACGGTCTCGCCCTCGATGCAGACGCTGAAGGCGGCGGCCAGTTCGTCCAGCCCCTCGGGCGCCTCGGTGAAATTGGCGGCGAAGGCGTCCTTCACGGCGGCGAAGCGGGGCGGACACAGGCCGTGGATCTCGGGGAGGTCGGTCATGCCCCTCTCGTAGCGTCCTTGGCCAGCCAGTCCAGCACGCCCTCGGCCGCGACCACGCCCGAGGCCATCGACGCCTGCAGCAGATAGCCGCCGGTCGGCGCCTCCCAGTCCAGCATCTCGCCGGAGACGAAGACGCCGGGCAGGGCGGTCAGCATCAGCCGCTCGTCCACCGCGTCCAGCGTCACGCCCCCCGCCGTGGAAATGGCCCGCGCCAGCCCCTGCACCCCGGTCAGGGTCAGCCGCACCGCCTTGATCCGCCGCGCCAGCTTGTCCGCGCCCGGGGGCAGCTCACCCGGAATCTCGCGCAACAGGCCGACGCCGACCGGCGACAGTCCCGCCGCCTTTCTCAGCCAGTTGGAGACGCTGTCCTTGCCGCGCGACTTCGTCAGCCGCAGCGCCAGGGCCTCGATCGTCAGGTCGGGCCGCAGGTCGACGGTCAGGGTCGCCGAGCCGTCGCGCTCGACCGCATCCCTCAGCGCCGCCGACAGGGCGTAGACCGCCCCGCCTTCCAGACCGTAGCGCGTCACCATGGCCTCGCCCCGCACCGTCATCTCGCCGAAGGTCAGGGCGATGGGCTTCAGCGGCAGGCCGGCGAACCGGTCGGCGAACACCTCGGACCATACGACGTCGAAGCCGACATTGGACGGCCGGAACGGCGCCACCTCGACGCCCTCGGCTTCCAGCGGCTCGCGCCAGCGCCCGTCCGAGCCCAGCCGCGGCCAGCTGGCCCCGCCGAGCGCCAGCACCACGGCGTCCGGCCGCTCCACCCGTTCGCCGTCCGGCGTCTCGAAGACCCAGCCGCCCTCCCGCCGGCCGATCCAGCGCGACCGCGTCCGTAGCTCGACGCCCAGCTCGCCCAGCCGCCCCAGCCACGCCCGCAACAGCGGCGAGGCCTTCATCGCGCGCGGAAACACCCGGCCCGACGAGCCGGTGAACACCGGCTGTCCCAGTCCCTCGGCCCAGCCGATCATATGCGTCGGCGAGAACGGCTCCAGCCAGCCTGAAACGGTCGGCGCCGCCGCGCCATAGCGGGCGATGAATCCTTCCATCGGCTCCGAATGGGTCAGATTCAGCCCGCCGCGCCCGGCCATCAGGAATTTGCGCGCCGCCGAGGGCATGGCCTCGTGCACCGTCACGGCGACGCCCGCCCGGGCCAGCCGCTCGGCCGCCGTCAGTCCGGCCGGTCCGGCCCCGATCACATGCACCGTCTTGTCTGTAGAGCTCATGGCCCCGTTCTAGACCGGAACGACCGCGACCGGCATACGCTTCCTCCCCATGAGTGTCGCATTCACCCGCGAGGAAGATCTGGAGGCCACGGCCGCCGATCTCCCCGACCGCCCGATTTCGCCCCACCCGAACCTCGTCACCCCCGAAGGTCTGGCGGCGATCGACGCCGCCCTGGCCTCGGCCCGCGCGGCCTATGGCGGCGCCCAGGCCAAGGGCGACATCGAGGCTGATCGCACCGCCATGGCCCGCGCCACCCGCGACCTACGCTACTGGTCGGCCCGCAGGGCCACCGCCCAGCTGGTCGAGACCCAGCCCGACGGCCGCGTCCGCTTCGGCGGCTCGGTGACGATCGAGCGCGAGGACGGCCGCACCCAGACCTGGCGGATCACCGGCGAGGACGAGGCCGACCCCGCCGCCGGCTCGGTCAGCCACGTCTCGCCCCTCGCCGTGGCCCTGACCGGCAAGCGCGTCGGCGACGAGGCGACGGTGGCCGGCCAGACGGTGGAAATCGTCGCCGTCGATTGAATGGTTGTCCCGCGCGCCGGGGCGCCCCACCTTGTACGCATCCCACGCCGCCCTGCGGCGTTCTGCCGGCGCATTGCGTCAGGCGCGTTGCGCCGGAAAGGAAGACCTGCCGATGGCCCGTAAGCCCAACTACAGCTTCGAACGCATGGAGCGCGACCGCGCCGATCAGAAGAAGGCCGCCGAAAAGGCCGCCGCCAAGGCCGAGAAACGCGCCGCCGCCCGCGGCGACAAGCCGGACGAAGAGCCCCAGCCCGAATAGGGCTGTCTCAAACCCGCGCCGCGTCCGTCGATTGAGCCATCCGGACGCGGGCGCGTTCTCCCTCCGCTGATGACGGGAGGCCCGGGTGCGCGGCGAGCTTGAGACCTACAAGAAAAAGCGGAACTTCGGCGAAACGCCGGAGCCTGCTGGCAAGAAGGGCCGGGCGCGCAAGGCCGGCCTGACCTATCTGATCCAGCGCCACGCCGCGACGCGGCTGCACTACGACTTCCGCATCGAGGTGGATGGCGTGCTCAAGTCCTGGGCCGTCACCAAGGCGCCGTCGCGCGACCCGGCCGTCAAGCGGCTGGCGGTCGAGGTCGAGGATCATCCGCTCGACTACGGAACCTTCGAAGGGACCATCCCGGCCGGCAACTACGGCGCCGGGACCGTGCAGCTGTGGGACCGGGGGACCTGGGAGCCGCAGGAGGACGACCTCGCCGACGCCTTCAAACGCGGCAACGTCAAGATGATCGTCCACGGCGAACGGCTGCAGGGCAAATGGGCCCTGATCCGCATGAAGACCGATCGCGGCAAGCCGTCGAAACGCAACAACTGGCTGCTGATCAAGGAGAAGGACGAATTCGCCGTCCCGGGCGAGGGCGACGCCAATATGGCGATCGACGCCTCGATCACGACGGGTCGCAGCCTTGCCGAGATCGCGGCGGGCGCGAAGGGGGCGACCCCCAAGAAGACCGCCCGCACAGCGCCGGCGAAGGCCAAGGCCCCGGCGGCGGTCGCCAGCGCGGCGTCGAAACCGCGCCCCTTCGTCCCCATCCAGCTGTGCAAGATCGCCGACTATCCGCCGCACGGGCCCGGCTGGGCGCATGAGATCAAGTTCGACGGCTACCGGCTTCAGGTCGCCTCGGGCGGCGGCCGCGCCGTCGTCCGCACCCGCAAGGGCCTCGACTGGTCGGACAAATTCCCCGAACTGGCCGCCGACGCGGCGAAGTGGCCGGACGCCGTGGTCGACGGCGAGCTCTGCGCCCTGGCCGAAAACCACATGCCGGACTTCTCGGCGCTGCAGGCGGCCATCTCCAGCGGCGACACGGCCGACCTCGTCTATTTCGCCTTCGACCTGCTGTTCGACGGCGCCGAGGACCTGCGCAAACTCCCCTTGTCGGAACGCAAGGCGCGGCTCCAGGCGTACATCGACCGCATCCCCAAGGCGGCCCGCGCCCGCATCCGCTACGTCGACCATTTCGCCACCACCGGCCAGGCCATCCTCGAGAGCGCCTGCCGCATGGACCTCGAAGGGGTCATCTCCAAGAAGCTGGACGCGCCCTATCGCGAGGGCCGCTCGACCACCTGGCTCAAGTCCAAATGCCGCGGCGGCGACGAGGTCGTCATCGGCGGCTGGACCTCCGAGGGCGGCAGCCGCTTCCGCTCGCTGATCGTCGGCGTCCAGGACAAGGACGGCCTGCGCCATCTCGGCCGCGTCGGCACCGGCTACAACCAGACCCTGCTCAAGACCCTGCTGCCAGCCCTTAAGAAGGCCGAGAGCGACAAAAGCCCCTTCACCGGCAAGGATGCGCCGAAGAAGTCCCGCGCCGGCGGCGTCACCACCCACTGGGTCAAGCCGGTGCTGGTCGCCGAGATCGAGCACGGCGGCTACACCGACACCGGCTCGCTGCGACACGCCGCCTTCAAGGGCCTGCGCGAGGACAAGCCCCCGGCCGAGGTCACCGAACGCCCCCACGCCCCCTCCGACCCGTCCAAGGAGCCCGGAAGCCACAAGGACCCGGCCCCGCTCGCCATGCCCGGAGACCGCCCCGCCGCCGGCAAGGGCAGGGGCAAGCTGGTCGTCGCCGGCGTCACCATCTCCAATCCCGACAAGATCCTGTGGCCCGCCGCCGACGGCAAGCCCGCCATCACCAAGGCCGAACTGGTCCGCTATTACGAGATGGCCGCCGAACGGATCCTGCCCCACGTCGGCGACCGCCCGGTTTCGATCATCCGCGCGCCCGAGGGCATCACCGGCCAGAAATTCTTCCAGCGCCACGCCATGCCCGGCTCCAACCCGCGGCTGAAGCTTATCGATGTGAAGGAACGCAAACCCTATGTCGGCGTCGTCGACGTCGGCGGCCTCGTCGCCATCGGCCAGTCCGGCGGGCTGGAGCTGCACCCGTGGGGCTGCAAGCCCGGCGATCCCGAGACCCCAGACCAGGTCACCTTCGACCTCGACCCCGACGAGGGCCTCGATTTCAACGACGTCATCTCGGCCGCAAAAGTGCTCAAGCGCGAGCTGGAGGCGCTGGGCCTCAACCCCTTCGTCAAGACCACCGGCGGCAAGGGGCTGCACGTCGTCGTCCCCCTCCTCACCGACGCGAAAAGCCGCATCGAATGGGACCAGTGCAAGGCCTTCGCCAAGGCCGTGTCCGAGCGCGTCCGCGCCGCCGACCCCGACCATTTCACCACCACCCTCGCCAAGAAGGCGCGCGGCGGGAAGATCTTCCTCGACTATCTGCGAAACGGCCGCATGGCCACGGCGGTGGCCCCGTGGTCGCCCCGCGCCCGCCCCGGCGCCGGCCTCGCCTTCCCTCTGTCATGGAGCCAGGTGAAGAAGGGTCTCGACCCGGCCGCCTACACCCTCCACGACGCCGCCGCCCTGCTGAAGAAGCCCGATCCGTGGAAGGATTTCCGCGCCGGCGCGGTCAACCTGCGGCCGGTGCTCAAGAAGGTCGGGGTCTAGGCCGCCTTCTTCTTCGCCGGAGCCTTCTTCGCCGCCGGCTTCTTCGCGGCCGCCTTCTTCGCCGGCGCCTTGGCCGCGCCGGCCGAGCCCTTCAGGCTGGCGCGCAGCGCCTCCATCAGGTCGATGACATTGGTGTCGTCCGGCTCGGCCGCCTCAACCAGGCCCTCGCCGCCCTTCTGCTTGGCCTTGATCATCGCCTTCAGGGCCTCGTCATAGCGGTCCTTGAACTGGCTGGGATCGAAGTCGGCTTCCTTCTGGCCGATGATCCGCGTGGCGATCTCGACCATGTCCGGGTCGGCCTTGACCGTCGGGATGTCGTCGAAATAGTCGGCCGCGTCGCGCACCTCGTCATGGGCCCGCAGCGAATAGGCCACCAGCCCCTTGCCGCGCACCTCCAGGGCGATCTGCCGCTCGCGCCCGCGCAGCACCAGACAGCCGATGGCGATCTTGCCCGCCGCCTGCATGGCGTCGCGGATGACGGCGAAGGCCTCGGCCCCGACGCCCTTCTCGGGCACCACGAAGAAGGGGTCGTTCCAGTACAGCCGGTCGATGTCGGCCTCGTCGACGAATTCGTCGATCGAGATGGTCCGGGTGCTCTCCAGCCTGACCTTGTCGAAATCCTCGTCGTCGAACAGGACGTATTCGTCCTTCGACACCTCATACCCCTTGACCAGGTCCGAGCGGTCGACCGGCCCGGCGTCGGGGTCCGTCGGCACCATGCGGATGCGGTTGTTGGTTTCGGGATTGATCAGGTGGAAGCTGACGTGGCTCGCCGAAGACGTCGCCGTGTACAGCGCCACCGGGCAGGTCACCAGCGACAGCTTCAGATGTCCCTGCCAGGTCGGTCTCGCGGCCATGATCGCCTCCTCGTCGTCGAATGTCGCGACTCGAACGCCGCCACCCCCGATTCGTTCAGGTCGGGGGCGTTCGCGCCGCCGCCCTGGCCAGCGTCTCGGCCAGCGCCGTCGACAGGCTGTCGATGCCATACGGCTTGGGCAGCAGACGGAAGGCCTGGCCGGTCGCCGCCGAGGCCGCCTCGCTGAAGCCGGTGGTCAGCAGCACCGGCATCTCCGGCAGCCGCCGCCGCACCTCCTGGGCCAGACCCAGACCGTCCATCTGGCCCGGCATGACCATGTCCGAGAACACGATGTCGAAGGCCGCGTCCTGTTCCAGCATGGCCAGGGCCTCGGCCGCGCTGGCGACCCGCACATGGCTGTAGCCGAGGTCGCCCAGCATATGGCCGACGCCGGCGGCGACCGCGTCGTCGTCCTCGACCAGCAACAGCCGCGCGTCCGGCTTGCCGACCGTACCGGCCGGGAGCACCGCCGCCGCCACGGCCGGCTTCGGCGTCTTGTCCGTGCGCGGCAGGGACAGGGTGAAGGTGGTGCCCTCGCCCTCGCGCGACGCCACGCTGATGTCGCCGCCGGACGAGCGGACGAAGCCGTAGACCTGCGACAGGCCCAACCCCGTGCCGCGCCCGACCTCCTTGGTGGTGAAGAAGGGTTCGAACACCCGCGACGCCACGACGTCCGACATCCCCGCCCCGGTGTCGGCGACCTTCAGACAGACCCGGTCAGCCACGCCGGCCTCCTTCGGCAGATTGTGGCCGGACACCGTCAGTCGCCCGCCCTGGGGCATGGCGTCCCGGGCGTTGACCGCCAGGTTCAGCAGGGCCAGCTCCAGTTCGCCGGGATCCGCCTCGATCGGCCACAGGCCCTCGTCCAGCTCCAGCACCACCTCGATGTCCTCGCGCAGCGACCGCTCCAGCAGGAAGCGCAGGCCCTCGATGTGGGAGCGCAGGTCCAGCACCTCGGCCTGCAACGGCGAGCGCCGCGCGAAGGCCAGCAGCTGGCGCGTCAGGGCCGCGCCCCGCTCGACCGCCTGCTTGACCCCGGCCGCCAGCGCCGTGCGCCGCTTCGGATCCTCGGTGCGATCCAGCAGCTCGATGCCGCTGGAGGCGACCATCAGCAGATTGTTGAAGTCGTGGGCGATGCCGCCGGTCAGCCGGCCGATGGCCTCCATCTTCTGGCTCTGGCGCAGCGCCTCCTCGGCCTTCTCCCGCTCCATCATTTGCTGTTGCAACAGGTCGTTGGCCCGCGCCAGTTCGGCGGCGCGGTCGGCCAGCTGGCGGTTGGCGCGGCGCAGGGCGCCCTGGGCCACGGCGAGAACGATGACCACCAGCGCCCCCAGACCCAGCACCAGCATCAGGCCGGCGATGCGGCTGAAACGCTGCGCCGGCGGCGTCTCCAGCACCCGGAGACGCGCCGTGCCGAGGGCCTGCCCGGCCTGCTCGACGGGCCGCACGATGTGCAGCCGCCCGTCGCGGAACTCGGTCGCCCGCGTCGTTGACGGCGCGACCGGCGAGATGGCCTCGCCCGCCCGCGAGAAACTGGCCACCAGGCGGTCGTTCTCGTCATAGATGGCGGCCGCCAGCACGTTTGGATTGACCTGCACCGCATCGACATAGTCCTGCGCCGCCTGGCGGTCGTCGAAGGCGAGGGCGCCGCTGACGGCCGAGGCCAGCAGGTCGGCCTGGGCCCCGGCCTCGCGGGCGGTCTGCTCCCGCAGCGATTGTTCGTTGACGATCGCGATCGCCACCCCGGCGATCAGCAGCACCAGCAGGGAGGCGAGGGCGACCAGCGGGAAGCGGCTGGAGCGGAGGCGGGCGAGCAGCGGCATGATCTCAGCCTCCCCGAACGCTGAGGGCGAGGTTCAGCAGGCGCGAACTGATCGACAGCCGGCTGCGCGAGGCGGCCTCAAGGTCGATATGGAACCGCACCCGGTCATTGCTGACGACGAAGTGGATCATGCCGCGGTCGGTCGAGACGGCCCCGTCGGTCACATGCAGCATGGCGGGCCGGCCGGCGGGAACCAGGCTCCCGCCGCCGGCGCCGACATAGAGGATGTGGCACCCGGCCGCCGCCTCCACCGTGGCCGGTCGCCGCACGGTCAGGGCGCGCCCATAGGCGGTCTGGGCCCGCGCCGCCCGGTCCAACGCCCCGCCGAAGGGGTCGCGGCCGGCGATGCACAGCACCACCGGCGAGCGGCTGTCGGCGAACGCCTGCGACGGCCATTCGATGAAGGCGGCGAACCGCACCAGATAGTTGGCCTTGACCGAATATTCGAGGTTCGTCTGCAGCGAGGGCGGCGCGGCGAGGACGTGCAGCGGCAGGCTCCACAGCAGGGCGACAAGCACCGGCATGGAGCGCCGCCCCGGACGCATCAGAAGCGCACCTGCAGGGCGCCGAAGACGCTGCGACCGAAGGCCCGGCTGCGGAGCGCGTCACCGGTTTCGACGTGGCGACCCTCGATCAGGTTTCGGCCGGTCAGCGACAGCTCCAGCCGGTCTGTCACCCGCCAGCCCAGTCGCGCATCGGCCTCGACATAGCCGTCGATGGCGGCCAGGTCGTCGACCGCCCGCAGCCGCAGGTCCAGCTCGAGCGCCTCGGTCAGGTCGTGCTGCGACCGCAACAGCACCTGATAGTCCGGATCGTCGCCGATCGAGACCAGGCCGCTGACGTCGTCCGTCGTCGGCGTTGCGTCATAGTCCTTGGTCAGGGTGCTGACGCCGGCGCTCAGTCGCCACGACGGCGACACGTCATAGCTGGTCCAGGCATCCACGCCCCAGGTCGTCGCCTCGCCATTGTTGCTGAGGTTCAGCGGCAGGAAGGTCACCGGCGTGATCGAGACCGTCCTAAGGTCGTCGTACGCGTTGTAAAAGGCGTTGATCGAGAACGACAGCTTCGGCGATGGATTGGCCCGATAGCCCAACTCCCAGGCTGTCAGCCGCTCGGACTGGAAGTCCGCCCCGACGAGGAAGCCGGGCAGGGTCAGGTCGCGCTCGATCCGGTTGGGCGTGCGGCTGGCGCGGCTGATCGCACCCCACAGAAGGTCGCCTCCGGGGCGCTGCCAGGCCAGCCGGACGTTGGGCAGAAACTGCTCGCCCGAGAAGCTGTTGTCCTCCAGCTTGGCCCCCAGCGTCAGGGTCAGTCCCTCGCGCAGGCTGATCTGGTCCTGGACGAACACATTGGTCAGCGTCAGCGTCCGTTCCGCCGGATCAAGGAAGGCGCCCCCCGGCGGCGCCGTGAAGCGCGAGTCGACGATCCGGTGACCCGCCCCCAGAACCAGCCGGTGGCGGCCGAAATCGACGGCGTGCTGGACCGACACATCCCAGGTGTCGGACTCCTCCAGCGAGCCCGGCTCCTCGCGCTCGTAGCGGTCGAAATAGGTCTGGACCTGCAGCTCGCCCCCGGCCAACGGCCGGACCCACTGGCCCAGCACATTGCCGCCGCGCACCTGGGTTTCGGTTCCCAGCAGGTCTTCGTTGATCGTCACCTGATTGTCGAAAATGTTGCCCCGCAGGGCCAGACGGTTCTCTCCGATCACCCAGTCCGCCCGCGCTCCCGCGCGCATGCCCTCGGCGTCGTCATTGGCCCCCTCGCCGGTCAGGGCCCGGCTCTCATCGCGCATATGGCCGTTCAGCCAGACCCGCCACGCGCCGGACTCGCCCATATCGCCGCCATGGCGCAGGGCCCAGGCGACCTCCTCGCTCCCGGCGCCGACGCTGACCAGCGTGCCCTTCGTGTCCGCCGCCGACCTGGTGATGATGTTGATCACGCCGTTCATGGCGTTGGAGCCGTACAGCGCCCCGCCCGGGCCGCTGATGACCTCGATCCGCTCGATGTTCTGCAGCATGACGTCGTGCGCGTCCCAGAACACGCCCGAGCTCAGGGTCGAATAGATGCTGCGCCCGTCGATCAGCACCAGCAGCTTGTTCGAGGTCTCGTACCCGTTGAAGCCGCGCGCGCTGATCGCATAGTCGACCGCATTGACCCGCTGGACATTCAGATTGGGCGCCAGCCGCAGCACTTCGGGCAGGCTGGTCGCGCCGGAGCGGCGGATGTCCTCGGCGGAAATGACGAAAATCGCCGACGCCGCGTCGGCGAGGGCCTCGGGCCGTCGCGACACCGAGGTAATCTCGACCATCGACAGTTCTTCCAGCGACAGCCGCGTCAGGTCCTGATCGTCCTGCAGGCCGCCCGCCAGCTGACGCGCGGCGTTATCCGGCTTGCGCGCCGACGTGGGCGTTTCGTCGGCCCGCGCCACCCCGGGCAGGACAAGCAGGATCGCGGCTGCGGCTCCCCGCCGAAAATGTCGCATCGATAACTCCCCCGCCCCGCGTGCGATTGGCTGCAACGCTTCTTCCGTTCATTCGGTTGCGACCGGCGGAAACCCTTGGACCGCCGCCGACCTGCCCCGGACGGCCCAGCGGTCGCCCGCGGGTCAACCCGTGGCGAAGCTGCGCGACAGCTTGCGCGCCAGTTCCGCCTGCCCGAACGGCTTGTGCACGATCTGGTGGTCACCGACGCCCGTCAGCGCCTCGGCGTCGGCATAGCCGGTGGCGAACAGGATCGGCACCCTGGGTCGTCGCGCCCGCAGCTCCCGCGCCAGGTCGGCCCCGTTCATGCCCGGCATGGCGAAGTCCAGCACCACCGCCCTGATCTCGTCATGGCGCTCGAACAGGTCCAGCGCCGCCCCGCCGCTGCCCGCCTCGACGACATCGTAGCCCAGATCCGCCAGCAGGCCGGCGGTGACCTCGCGCACGGCGTCGTCGTCGTCGACGACCAGCACGACCAGATGATCCTCATGGGCGACCGGGCCCGCCTCGGCCTCCACGCCCGGCTCCGCCGGGGCGGCGCTGGCGCGCGGCAGGAACACCTTGATGGTCGTGCCCCGCCCGACCTCGGTGTCGATGGCGACGCCGCCGCCCGACTGTTTGGCGAGGCCGAACACCTGGCTCAGGCCCAGACCCGATCCCTTGCCGACCTCTTTGGTGGTGAAGAAGGGTTCGAAGGCCCGGGCCCGCACGTCGTCGCTCATGCCCGAGCCGGTGTCCGTCACCGCCACCATCACATAGTCGCCCGGCGCCGGCGCCTCCGGCGTGTCCGGCTCGCCCAGAGTCACATTGGCCGTGGCGATGGTCAGCGAGCCGCCGACCTCCATGGCGTCGCGGGCGTTGATCGCCAGATTCAGGATCACCAGTTCGATCTGCGTCGGATCGATCATCGCCGGCCACAGATCGTCGGCCAGTCGAGGCGCGGCGATCCGGACGCTGCCGCCGATCGTGCTGTGCAGCAGGTCGCGCATGCTCTTGACCGTGTCGTTCAGATCGACCGGCCGAGGCTCCAGCTTCTGCTGCCGCGAGAAGGCCAGCATCTGGGCGGTCAGCCGGGCGCCGCGCTGCGACGCCTCGCTCATCATCGCCAAACGCCGGATCAGGGCCGGATCCTCGGCCCGCTTCCGCATCTGTTCGACATTGCCGAGGATCACGGTCAGCAGATTGTTGAAGTCGTGCGCCACGCCCGAGGTCAGCTGCCCGACGGCCTCCAGCCGCTGCGCCTGACGCAGGGCCGACTCGACCTTCTCGCGCTCGCCGATCTGTTCGGCCAGCTGCCGGTTGGCCGACTCCAGCTCGGCCGTGCGTTCGGCCACCCGGCGCTCCAGCATGGCCTCGGCGCGGCGGATCTCCTCGATCCGCTCGCGCGCCTCATACTGCCGCCGGCGCCCGCGCAGCGCCGTCCGCACCGCGCTGACCAGGGTGGTCGGATGGAACGGCCGTTCCAGAAAGCCGACATTGCCGAGGGTCTCCGACAGCCGCCGCGCCGCCGGATTGCGCTCGACGCTGCCGCCCCGCTGGGTCAGCACGACGAACGGGAAATCCGACCACGACGGCTGCGCCTCGATCCACGCCGCCAGACCGCTCAGATCGCGGTCGCGCAGGGCCTCCTCGACCACCACCGCCAGCCCCGCTCCCTCGTCCAGCCGCGCGCGCAGGCTGTCCAGCGTCTCGCACACCAGCGCCGGGACGCCCGCCTCCTGCAGGATGGCGGCGGCGATGGCGGCGTCGCGCCCGCTCGGCGCCAGCACCAGGGCGCGCTGTGACAGGTCTCCCCCTTCGTTCATGCCGAGGCTTCGCCCATCAATCCCGAGCCCTGGCCGACGAAATTCGGCACCCCGCGCAGCACGCCCTGGAAGCCGTGCAGCGGCTCGCCCAGCGTCAGGCCGTCGGGCCCGATGTCGTATTCGCGGATGGTCTTCTCGTGCCGCCCGGCGCGCTTCTTGATCACCGACACGGCCCGCCGCACATGCCCGGCCGCCTCGAAATAGCGCAGCAGGATCACCGTATCGGCCAGGTAGGTCACATCCACCGGCGCCTTCATGTCCCCGACCAGCCCGTGCTGCGCCACGGTCAGATAGGTCGAGGCCCCCTGGCGGTTGAGGAACTGCAGCAGCTCGTGAATGTGCAGCACCAGGAACTGCTCCTGCGGCATCGCCGCCTGGTAGCCGTTCAGGCTGTCGATGACGACCGTCCCGATCTTCTGCTCCGAGACGCAGCGGCGCACCCGGGCCGCGAACTCGCCCGGCGACAGCTCGGCCGCGTCGACCTGTTCGATGATCATCGAACCGGCGTCGCGCATCGCTTCCAGATCGATGCCCAGACCCTTCACCCGGTCGAACAGCAGGCCCAGCTCCTCGTCGAAGATGAACAGCGCCGCCTTCTCGCCCCGCTCCACCGCGGCCACGGCGAAATTGATCGTGAACAGCGACTTGCCGGTCCCCGCCGGGCCCAAAATCAGCGCGCTGGAGCCGCGCTCCAGCCCCCCGCCCAGCAACTGGTCCAGCTCGGCCGAGCCGCTCGACAGCGGGCTGCGATCGAAGCTCGTCCGGTGCTCCGACGCCACGATGCGCGGATAGACCTCCAGCCCGCCGGTCTTGATGGTGAAGTCGTGATAGCCGCCGCGGAAGCGCCGCCCGCGGTATTTGATCACCCGCACCCGCCGCCGCTCGGCGCCGTACTCGGGCGCCAGCTCCTGCAGCTGGATCACCCCGTGCGCCACGCTGTGCACCGTCTTGTCGTTGGTGTCGGTGGTCAGGTCGTCCAGCAGCAGCACGGTCACCCCGCGCCGCGCGAAATAGTGTTTCAACGCCAGCACCTGGCGCCGGTAGCGCAGCGACCCCTGGGCCAGCAGCCGGATCTCCGACAGGCTGTCGATCACCACCCGCGCGGGATTGGCGGTCTCGACCGCGTCGAGGATCATCCGCGTCGTCTCACCCAGTTCGAGGTCCGAGGAATACAGCAGGCTCTGCTGTTGCTGCTCGTCCAGCAGGCTCTCGGGCGGTACCAGTTCGAAGATCTCGATCCCGTCCAGCGACCAGTGGTGGGACGCCGCCGTGGCGCGCAGCTCCTCCTCGGTCTCCGACAGGGTGATGTACAGGCAGCGCTCGCCCCGCGCCGCGCCCTCCATCAGGAAATTCATCGCCGCCGTGGTCTTGCCCGTCCCCGGATTGCCCTCCAGCAGATACAGCCGGTCGCGCGCCAGCCCGCCGGCGAGGATGTCATCCAGCCCGGAAATCCCGAATTCGGCCTGGTCCCGGCCGTCGTCGTCCCGCTTCGTCATGCGTCCTCTCATCATCAGCTGAGCCGTAACGCACCGATATCGATAAGGTTACACGGCGCCATTCCTCCCCCGCAGGGGGAGGGGGACCACGCGCAGCGTGGTGGAGGGGGCCGAACCCGCCCCGGTCCTACCCCGCCCCCTTCACCACCCCGACCACCGCGCGGAACAACGCCACCGCCTCCCGGTCCCCCATCCGTTCGAAGTCGACCCCGGCGGTCATCCGCTCCAGCCGGCGCACCACATCGCCGCAGTCGGCCCGCGCCCCCGGCGCTTCCTCGACGACCCATTCGGCGATGGCGGCGATGCTCTGCAGCGCCTCCTGGTCGGTCATCTGTCCCTCGCCCAGCCCCGCGACGGCGGCGATCTCGCCGATTTCGCGCAGGGCCCTGCGGCAGGTCTGTGGATCGTGTTCGCTCATCCCCGCCGAACGCCCCGCAACCCCGCCGGTTCACGCCATTCCTCCCCCACCGGGGGAGGGGGACCATCCGAAGGATGGTGGAGGGGGCCTGACCCCGCACAGACCTGCACCCCACTCCCCCCAAGGCCGGCGCGCCCCGCGCGCCCGGCCTGCCCAGCCCCGGTCGCCCGCGCCGGTGCGGGTCAAGGACAGGCCGTCCCGGCCTGCCGCGCGAGCGGCGCGCAGCGTCCTTGAGGCGCGCCGGGGCGGGTGGCCCTGCACCCGATGTCTCTTTGCTAAGCACTGGAAAGAGAACCAAAGCCGGCGGAACGGTTTTGAGAATGGCGCGCCGTCTGGATCGATATAGCCACCCCGGCTATGGAAAAGCCCGCCATTGCTGGCGGGCTTCCCATAATCCAGTGACGATGAGGGGAGGCTTGCGCCCGCGTGTCTCAAAGCCGATGGCGAATAGATAGTGAGCTGCTGGCCAGAAGTCAATTCAAAAGCGAAAGTGACTCAACTGGCGATTGACGTAGGCGCCGATTCTCAACAAACGGAGCTATGCCATTCACTGCCGATGAAGTTACGCACTTGCCGGCCGTTATATCGGGGCCTCGGTTCGCGACCTATTTGCAGGCACGAGGAGGGCATGTTGAGGATGCCCTAGCGCTTTATGTATGGAACGCAGAGGTTTCGGCGGCCTTCATGGTGCCAATTCACCTTTGCGAGGTCGCAATCAGGAACGCTGCCGCAGAAGCCATCGAGGCAGTTCACGGACCCACGTGGCCTTGGGTCAACGGATTCGTCCGCAGTTTGCCTCGACCGAGACGGCCGTTCGACTACGACCCTCAGACCAATTTACGTCAGGTCGCCGGCCGGCAACCGACGGTTGGAAAGGTTGTCTCAGAAGTCAATTTTGCGTTCTGGGAGAAGGTATTTACGACCGGGCAAGACGAGAGGATGTGGAACCCGCATTTCCGGACGGTGCTACCCGGCGCTCCGGGGGCGTTGAGCGTCGCGCAGGCTCGCTCCAAAGTATTTTCGGACCTCGTTACGATCCGGAAATTCAGGAACCGAATCGCCCACCACGAGCCGATCTTCGCCCGAACGCTGAGGGATGACTATGCAGTCATGCGCGAGTTGATCGAATGGCGACGGCCTGACGCGGCAGCTTGGCTCGACAAGGTCGAGCGGATTAGCGCCCTTTTGGCTGCGCGGCCCTAGTCTGCCTTGGATTAGGCGGCAACGCCTCTCCACACCTCGATTTCCGGTGGCCTAGCGACACCAGGGCCGAAGACCATAATCTCAGACCCTTCGTAGCGGCTACGGGCCGACCAACTTAACCCAAAAGTTTCATGGTCATAGGCGCTGTATAGTTGCGTGATAGGGTCGGTATTATCGTAAGAGACAATCCATTTTTGTCGGATACTGCAAACAAGGTCAGCTATCGCGGCATGATCATCATGTTTGTAGTGATTTTGGTAGAGCTTCTTGCCTTTGGTGTAGTATGGCGGGTCAAGATAGACTAACGACCGCTCCGGGATTTTTGGAAGATGGTCTCGGATAAGGACCAAAGCATCAACATTCGTAAGGGAAATTCGTGAGCTGTAGCTAGCGATTTTCTCAATTCGTTTGATCAGATCGGGCCGATTGAATCGCGCATCTATTTTCCACTCGCCGCTCTGGTCATTACCTCCGATCACCCCGCCTCCGATGATGCCCGAACGGTTTGTGCGATTGAGATAGAACGTCGAGAAACCTAGCTCCAGAATCCCGGCGTCGGGATCGCGCTGCACGGCCTTCTGACGCAAACGCTCCTCAAGCGTGACGGGCGTATCCCGGATGAGCGCGCACAACTCGTCGGGCTGACGAAGCACAGCATCCCAAAACGCATGCACTGAACGGTTGAGGTCGTTTAAGTGAATACGGCTGACATATTCGAGATAAAGCAGGGTGATGCCGATTGCGGCACCGCCCGCATAGGGCTCCACATATTGGCCGCCGACGAGGTTGTTAAGCTTCAGCAGGTCAATGACATACTGCGCCAGGCGGGCCTTACCGCCCGGATAGCGAAGCGGAGTGTTGTACTGCATCGAAGCTCCCCGGAGGCGGATGCGTAACGCAAACCACGCGATCTGCCCAGCTACAACTAGCCCAGATCGATCGCGTCATGGATCCGGCGGAACAATGGATGCCAGCGCTGCCACGCGACCTTGATCTGGTGGGCGTCGGGCACATGATTGCGATCATGCATGGCCCGATGCAGAGATCGAATTGAATGACTTTGGGTCCGGTCCTCCGACAGGCCGTTGTGCGCATCGGCGAGATCCTTTGCCGTGCGGTCGTGATCTATTTTGTCGAGCACCTTCTTAACTTTGGTCTCCAGTTGGATTCCGAAGTCGCTCCAATCACTCCTTCCTGACGGTGGCCGCGCTCCGATATGCTCGAGGTAGGCCTCACAGGAGAGTTCAAGAAACACCCGCAACAACATGGCGGCGGAGTTAGGTCGCGATGCAACATCTGCACCTCTGCACTCATTATACAGGCCGATCAGGCGATTGCCGCTTACATGGAGCGTATTCCGCCTGTCCGTCGGAGCCAGCGTCTTCCGTGTAAGCGGGTCTCGGCGCGGATTGCGACCCGTAGCGTTGGCGTCTTCTTCACTCGATGTGGCATCCGCCCCTTCGCGGTCGGTGGACAATCCGCCGGGCTTGCCCTCTCTAGAGCGCGCTCCGCTGTTGCCTGATGTGTGATCGGCCCGGTCACTCTCCTCTGACCGATCTCCTGCTGCGGGTCGCTCTTCATCGGTGACACCAGCCTCCGGCGGGTCAATCTCGGCGAGCAAATCCTTGAGAATTGCGACCCGTTGGCCCTTGGACTTGATGGCATCTACCGCGACGTCGGAAGCTCGCAAGATAGCCCAAAGGATTTCCTCTGCCCGAGCGGGATCGGGGCCCAAATCGATATGGGGTGCAATCGCTCGAATTTTGATGCCGTACTCGGAAGAGAATTCCTCTGAAAAGGTCCCAAACATTCGGTCGGCATTCGTAGTCCGGTCACGGATTCCAACGCCGTCAGCGAGACCTTCTATTGTACTCGTTGTCAGGTGCTCCATTACAACCATGGACAAGGTTCGGCGTCGCCCGATGGCCTTGTTTGCTCGGTCCTGGGCGAAAGGATCCCAGGCTTCCAGCCCCCGGCCATCTTGATCGTTTGTGTGCCGTCGATACACGTCAGGCCGAGCGGCATCGACGGAAGCGTAAAGGACGGCGCGCACCTGCCGAACCGGGCTTTCCTTAAACTGCTGTCCGAGTTCGCGGAATCTTTTCTCCCAAGGCGTTCCGTCGGCGAGGGCAGGCTCGTTTAGAATTTTCAACGCCGTAACGCGGCGGTTGCCTTCGCAAACGACGTATTTCCCGGCATTTTCCGGCCTTGGGTCAGGCGCGAGCCAGACGAACTCACCCGCACTTAGTCCGCGGTCTTGAATCTCTTCGGCAAGAGCTACGATCTTCCTTCCCTGCCGTTTGAGCATGGCCTTCAAGGCAGCGGGTTGGTTGGCGTTTGGCTCCAGGCGGAAATTGTCCTCATCGACCAGTAGGTCAACGACATTGAAGACGCCGACGTCCTCTGTCGTCAGCCGCTGCGCCTCGCGAGAACCCTCAGATTGATCTGCCATTCGCCCCCCAACCCAGTCAGGTTGCCACTTTCACAACCAGAGAGCTAGTCGTGGCGCAGACACCGAAGACGCTACCTGCGCTGGTGGCCTCGGCGGAGCCTGCCTTCCCCAAGTAGATGTGAAAATCATCGTGCACCAAAAAGGGCGGGCCCGTCACCGGACCCGCCCTCTTCTGTCCCGGCTCAAGGCCGGGATGACAAGACGTCGTGGACTAGAGAAGGATCAGAAGTCCATCCCGCCCATGCCGCCGCCCATGCCGCCCATGTCGCCGCCGCCGCCGCCGGCCGAGGCCTTCTTCGGCGCGTCGGCCACCGCGGCTTCGGTGGTGATCATGATGCCGGCCACCGAGGCCGCATCCTGCAGGGCGGTGCGGACCACCTTGGCCGGGTCGATCACGCCCATGGCGACCAGGTCGCCATACTCTTCGGTCTGGGCGTTGAAGCCGTAGGTGGCCGAGGAGTTCTCCAGCACCTTGCCGACCACGATCGAGCCTTCGACGCCGGCGTTTTCGACGATCTGCCGGATCGGGGCCTGGATGGCGCGGCGGATGATGGCGATGCCGGCGGTCTGGTCGGCGTTGTCGCCGGTCAGGCCTTCCA
>JAHJNW010000129.1 GCA_018820665.1 Alphaproteobacteria bacterium
GACGTCACGGTCCTCGACATCTCCCCGGCGGCGATTGACGTGGCGAAGTCCCGTCTGGGTATGTCCGCCGCCGCGGTGCATTGGATCACCGGCGACATTACGGCTGTTGAGCTGGAACCGGCTCGCTACGATGTCTGGCACGACCGGGCCGTCTTCCACTTCCTGACCAGCGCAGGCGACAGAGCCGCATATGTTCGGCAGATCGCCCGCTCTGTCAGGCCCGGGGGCCACGTGATTGTCGCGGCGTTCGGGCCGGACGGTCCGGACAAGTGCAGCGGCCTGGACGTAGTCCGCTACGACGCCGAACATCTTCACGGCGAGTTTGGGCCGAAGTTCCGTCTCCTGGACAGCGTTAGGGAGTTGCACGAGACGCATTGGGGTACGCATCAGCAGTTCATGTATTGCCTCTGTCGGATGGAGTGAGAGGCCAACCCGCCCCAGCGCGCCGCTTCGGCCCTGATCGGACTGAACGCCAGCGGCAAGGCCCCGGCCCTCGCCGTGCCGGTCGAGATGACGGTGCTCCAGTTCCACCCTTGTTCGCCGCCCGCCTTCGGCGATAAGACGAACCTCCCCCACGTCGCTCGATCACGCCCGATCTGTCTCTCGATATGCCAGCGCGGGGAGCTAAAAGCGCTATGTCGCTCGTCGTTTTCAAACCGCGCAAGCCCTCGACAGCCGAACACAGCCGCGGGCGGAGGCGCAGGGCCTCGGCGTCAAACGCGGAGATCGGTTCACATGGAGAGCTCATCATTTCACCCGTTCATCACCGCCCCCAGTTGAGGCTGGCCGGAGCAAGTTCACAGGAACGGCGCGCCCCATCAAAGGCGTGATACAAGTGAAGATTGATGTCGCCTGAGGACGACGAGATGCCTTCTACGAGCCCTTCTGCACGGCCAGCGCCGCGTTGACTCCCTGAGCCAAGTCCTCTGCGGGTCCCTTGCCCCAATAGTGGACGAAATAGAACGCGGGGGTCTCCCCAATCATGTGATTGTGCAAAGCCACGACATGGATGTCTCCGGCCCGTAACGACCGGAGCACCGGCTGCACCTCCTCAGCGGTCATGATGAAGTCCCCGGCCACAGTCGCCATCGCGGTGCTTCCGGAGAAGGCCGCCCACGTCGTCAATCCCATCGATCCTCCGACTTCGACGCCATGCATGCGACCCGTGCGCGGCAAGGTGAACTTGACCACGCCACCGTTCAGCTCGGGATCGACTTCGAAATAGCGCCGCAATGAAGCGACATCGAACTCTCCGGCAACGGTCGGGGTGGATCCAGGAAAGCGTCGTCGAGGTGTCGGCGTCTCCGCACGAACGGTTCGAATGGCGTCCCACACGGCCTTCACCCCGGTGGCCAGGTCGTGCGCCGGCCCCGTGCCGCCGACGTGCATGAAATAGACGGGCGGATCGTCGAAGATGAAGTGATTGTGAAGACCGGTGACCTCCAGGCCGGCGGCGAAGGCGGCGTCCATGGCGGCCGTGATCTCGTCCTCGAACACCACGGTGTCGCCCATCAGCATGACATGGTCGTCGCCGTGCGCTTTGAAAGCGGCCCAGGAACCCAAACCGGCGGCCGGCGCGAGGGGGGCGCCGTCCACTGTTACCGGGACGTCGGTTCGCGACCAGGCGATGCGCACGACACCGTCGGGAGCCACGGTCGCCTGGACGCCGGCCGCGGACGAGATGACCTCCCGCTTGTCGGATTGGGCAGCGCCCTTGGTCGCTATCGCCGTCGGCGATAGCGCCATGACTGCCAGGATCTGGACCATATGTCTGCGGTTCATCGCACGCTCCGTTTCGTAACTGATTATTCGATGCTTGGGGGACTTACGATAGTTGTAGTCGGCCACGCTTTAACTCGCCGGAGCGAAAAAGACCCAGCCCGCTAACCCGGCGGCGGCCAACGCGACCACGACGTTGAGCTTATTCTTCCATGTGTAGAGCAACGCCAAAGCGACCGCGAAGATAGACACGCCAATGATCAGATCCGGGACGCGCTGGGCTGTGACCGTCGCCAAGTCGATCGTCGTAGCGGCGATGAGGCCAACCACGCCGGCTGAGACGCCTGCCAAAAAGGCATGCAGCCGCTTGGCTTCCAGCACCGATTCCAAACGGTCGTAGAGGATCAGCGAAAATGCGAATGCCGGGAGGAATATTCCGACGGTCATGGCTACGGCGCCGAGCGGTCCGCCGCCGAAATAGCCGACGAAAGTTGCGAAGATGATCAGAGGCGCCGGCAGGATGCCCGACAGCGCCAAGCCATCCAGAAATTGGCCATCGTTCATCCAACCTTGACCCACGGCGTCGTTGCGAACGAACGGGATCGCGGTGTAGGCGCCGCCGAAAGTGAGGAGGCCGGCCTTTAAGCCGGAAACGAACAACAGCCAAACGGGCGCTTGGCCGGGGTCACCGATCGCCGTTTGGACCTCTGGCGTTGCGGCATCGGGCGCCAAGAGCATTACCAGAATCGTCAGAGCCGTCGCCCCGGCGGCGACAAGCGCAGCGAATACTCGCAGGCCGAGCGCCCATAGCGCGTAGATCGCCCCGGAGGCCGGAAGGGTGATCCAGAACGGAGCGCCGGCGAAGGCTGCCAGGCCGCAGATGATGGCGAGCATCCACAGGCGACCGTCCAGCAGGATATGCTTTCCGATCCGATGGACGGCGGCGACGATCAACGCGATCACCGCCGCCTGAATCCCCAGGAACGCCGCGCCGAGCGCTGTGTCGATCAGGGCGATACGGAAATAGAGCCATGACAGCGCCATCATGAGGAGAAAGCCGGGAAGCATGAAGCCCAGGCCAGCGAGGATGCCCCCGAGTCTTCCCTTGGCGCGCATCCCCAGGTGGACGCAGAGTTCGTGCGCCTCGGGGCCCGGCAGCACCTGCATCACTGCCAGCAGCCTGTTGAAGCGCTCGCTGGAGATCCAGCGCTCGTCGTCGACCAGTTCACGGCGCACCATGGCGATCTGTGCGACCGGACCGCCCCAGGCCAGCAAGCCGAACCTTAGAAACCGAATGAACAACTGCGCATGCGTCAGGTTGGGCGGCGCGGCCTCCGGGCGCGGTTCCGAGAGATCGACCGTCGTATTGATGTCCGTTCCGGCGCTCATGCCGCTAGGCCCGGAGTCGCGCCAGGGACCTCGTTCCGACCAGACCAACTTCCAGTTTCAGGTGACCAATCGCAGGCGACCCAGGTCATACCACCTCCTCAACTCGCTAGCTCGTTCACCTGTATCATTTGTGGTCATTGAATGATACACCTTGTATATGATTTCGTTCCCCGGCTCGCGCGCCCCGTGGCTGCTGTTGATCCACCAACTGCCCGCCAAGCCCGCCTATCTGCGCGTCAAAGTCTGGCGGCGGCTGCAGGCGATCGGGGCGACTCCGCTGAAGAACGCCGTTCACGCGCTACCGCTTCGCGACGACACGGCAGCTCTGTTCGACGACCTGCTGCGCGAGATCACCGAGGGCGGGGGTGAGGCCATCATTTTGGAGGCTGCGCTGGTCGGTGGCTTGGGAGACGCGGACGTGCGAGCCCTGTTCGATGCGGTTCGCGATTCCGATTACGAGGACCTCGCCCGCGAGGCGCGCACGATCGACGACGGGCAGGTCGCCCGCGAGATTGTTCGCCTGCGCGCGCGTCTGGCCGAAATCGCGGCCATCGACTATTTCGGCACCCACGGCCGGCAAGCTGCCGAAGCGGCGCTCGCAGACCTGGTGACGCGCTCGACGCGGCACCCTGACGTCAGTTCGACGTGTCAGGCGGTGATCGCGACCGCCGACCTGAGACAGCGGGTCTGGATCACCCGGCGCGGCATCCATGTCGATCGTATCGCGTCGGCCTGGCTGATCCAGCGCTTCATCGACCCCGAAGCGACTTTCAAGTTCGTCGACGGCCAAGGCTACGAGCCTGCCGCGGACGAACTCAGGTTTGACATGGCGAATGCCGAGTTCACCCACGAAGGCGAGCGCTGCACCTTCGAGACGCTGCTCGTGCGGACACAACTCGACAATGATACCGCGCTGGTCGCGATCGGCGAAATCATTCACGACCTCGACATCGCTGACAGCCGCTTCAATCGGCCGGAGACGGCCGGCCTGGGCGCCCTCATCGCCGGAATTTGCGCCCGAACGGATGATGACAACGAACGGCTGGCGGAGGGAACCGCCGCGCTTGAACAGTTTTACGCCTATTTCAGCAGAGGGCGAAAGGCGTGAACTGCGAGCTCTGCATGAAAGTTCTCGTAACAGGTTTGACCCAAGGAGGCCGAAGATTATGAACCTCGGTATTTTCTACTTTTCGCTCGCAAGCTTAGTTGTCTCACCGGGATCGGGCGTGACTCAAGATGTTCCGCCTTCCGCAACCGGCTCCGCCCTTTTGGAGCAATGCAGACGCGGGGCGCCCGAGTGCGGAGCCTATCTGCAGGGTATGCTCGATGAGTTGATCGTCCGTCGCGCCGTGTGCGGCGCCCCGAGATATGACCGTCAGCGTCTCCGCCAAGCTTATCTGCGCTGGGCCGAATCAGAGACTTATCTCAGAGACAAGCACATGGCGGCCGGAGCCAACGAGGCGTTGACTAAGGCGTGGCCCTGCGCTCGGCAGATCGATCCCAGCTCCAGCTGAGGGCCTGTTTGAGCCTGCCGACTTGGGCATGCTCGACACGGGCGTGGGCGGGATTATCGCCCTGATCTTCCTGCGGTCGGCAATCCGTGTATTGCGCGAGGCGTTGCCCGCGCGGCCGAGGGCTGGCGCGAGCTGATACACCGGTTCTGTTCGCGCCGTTAGCGGACCTTCCGAACGTCAAGAGCTGACACCAAGTAAGTTGATCAGCGCCAAGATTTCTTCTGACTTCGGTTCGATCCCGCGAACGGGCGACTGAGCTTTGTCGAATAGCTCTGTCGCCCGTTCACTACTGCCAAAAACATGCCCAGCGTGGCTCGAGGCGCCCACTCGTTCTGACCGCAGGAGTCCAGTTCGTTGGCGGTGTGCAGCGAGGGTCGCGGCGGACAGTGAAGGTCTTGCTTGGCGTCTTCGCATGTCGCTGACGCAGGGCGACCAAGCCGTCGGAATCGTAGTGGAAGAGATCCCACTGAACACCATAGCTTTGTAGCGTCCGCTCGGTCTTCGGCATCAGTTCCTTGCGCCAGAAATCGAGATTGTCGACTTCGTCAGGCAGCTTGTTGATCTGCCTGGTCCCTTCGAAGAAGTACGAGCGCCATTTCTCCAGCGGGGTCATGCCGAGCGTGGAATGCTTGGTGTTGATGTGTTCCTTGATGACGCTGAGGAGGTAGAGTTCAAGCTCCCCAAGCGTGAGGCTGGCGGACTTCCTCGGGTCGGGAAGCTTTGCGCGCTCGCGAATATTCGATCCGGTCGCGCCAGGGAGGTGCTTCACGCTGAACGCTAGCTTGCCAAAGTAGCGTTCGATGTGGGGGCCATATCGAGGCGTCTTGACCTTCCGGTTCATCAGCTCCCCGTCCACGTTGGCCATGAACTGTCGAAGCATGGAGCCCCTGAACTCCTTGGCATTGTCCGCATGGATCATCTTAGGGAAGCCCCAAACGGGCCACTCCATCTCCACGCCCAGGTCGGCGAGCCATCGTTCTTTGCGTGTGATCGAATGGAAAATCGCGAGACCGGCGCTGGAGGCGCCGGTAGGATCCAGAGAGAGATAGTAGCCGATGGGCATGAAGCTGAATGTGTCGATCACCATCGTCAGCCGAGGTCGGCCGATGGGGAGGCGATCAACGCTGTCCACCACTTCGAGATCGTAATCCCAATAATCGATCTGGACTGAACTGAGCGGCGCCTCAGCGAAAGGATAGCTGCCCATCAGGCGCTTCTTAGCGTCGTGCGATGCCCGCTTGCCCTGGCGCGCCTCGATGACCTCGATCGGGTCTAGCGCCGCGATGCGAGCGTAGAAGGTGGCGAGAACCGGAGGGCGTAAACCGGCCTTTGCGAATTCGATTTCGAGGTGTTCCTTGTACACCGTCATAGGGGCGGGCTGATTTTTGACCAGGTAATGCTTCCTGATGATGGCATCGAGGAGGGCGTCTCGCTCGGCGCTCATACGCCGCTGTCCGCGCGCGCCTTGCCCGCCCTTGGGAAGCAAGCTCATGACCGAGCCGGTGTAGCCTTTCACACGGCGATAGACGGTCGCTCGATCAACCCCGAGCACCTTGCCGGCTTCGATTATGAAGTCCGACTTTTCACCACGCGAGATGGCGCCGGTGAGAAGGGGTTTGAGGACTTCCCACCAACGGTAAGCTTCCTCGGTCTCTTTAGCGCTATAGTCGTCCAGAGCGCGGATCGGTGCGCTTACGCTTCGTGGATCGTCGATGTCCTTACGCCCGACGAGGCGATGTTCCTCGCTCTCGAAGCGGACCAGATAACTGTCCAGGTCGAGTACGCGAACGATAGTGGCAGGGCGCTTGCCGATCGTGACATTGACGCCGGCGTCTAACCTAAGTCCCTTCAAGCAATGCTCCGATTTTCGCATTCACCCACCACGTCAGAGGCGTATCGTCGGTGAGAGGCTTGTTGAGGTCGCCAATCAGAAGCTCCGCACCCAGCATGTAATAGAGGGCTTCCATAACGACGCCGCGAATGGCCCCTTCCTCCTCCAGCCGGAAACGGATGTCGCCTAGTCGGTGCGTCCCCTTGGCGAGGACAATCGCCTGCACCCGACGCACCATTTCCTGATCTACGCTGCCTCGCAGGGTCGGGGCGATCAGCTCGGCGTTCACCTGACGCTGTGTGCGAATGGTGCGTTCGGTCACCACGCGGTAGCCGACATCTCTCTCGGCGAAATACCGGCGAGCGGCGCGGTACTTCGGCGCCAGTGTTCCATACTCCGAGCGTAGGATCGCCAGCGGTTTCACCTCGAAGACCACGCGTCGAAAGCCGTGAGGCCAAGGCGAGCGTGTCTGCCAGACCGCCATGATGTCGGGCGTATAGGTACGCGCCTGGCCATCGACCGTAAGACTGATCGTCATCGGCTGAGTGACCACGTCGCGGATGTGGCCGTCCACCTCCAGCGACATCAGGAAATCGCGTTCCAGTTTGGACTCGTAAAGAAGCGGTCCGCTCGGATAGCGCGAGGGCATCTGCCCTGTCACTGAGCGGCGGCCCGGCGGAATGCGTCGGCGCTTATGCACTTCGGTATCTTGTCGCATTATTTGCCAAAGTCCTAGA
>JAHJNW010000130.1 GCA_018820665.1 Alphaproteobacteria bacterium
CATCAACAGCCCCGGGGGGCAGGTGACCTCGGCGCTCGCGATCTATGACACCATGCAATACATCAAGAGCCCGGTCTCCACCGTCTGCATGGGCATGGCCGCCTCGGCCGGCTCGCTGATCCTGACCGCCGGCGCCGCCGGCCAGCGGGTCGCCCTGCCGAACGCCCGCATCATGGTGCACCAGCCCTCGGGCGGCTTCCGCGGCCAGGCCTCGGACATCGAGCGCCACGCCGAGGACATCCGTTACACCAAGCGCCGGCTGAACGAGATCTACGTCCACCACACCGGCCGGACCTATGAGGAGGTCGAGAAGACGCTCGACCGCGACCATTTCATGAGCGCCGAGGAGTCCAAGGCCTGGGGCATCGTTGACCACGTCTACGACAAGCGCGAACAGGCCGAGGACGACGGCGTCAAAACCGTCTGATCCGTCGCTTCAACCAAGACAGGGAAGGGCGCGCCATGATCGGCGCGCCCTTTTCTTTTGTGCTATCAGCCCCCGATGCAGCAGACGCGTGAATCCAGCGGAACCGTCGAGATCGACGGCGACACCTACGAATGGGAAATCCGGCGCCAGCCCCAGCCCAAGGCCGGCGGCAAGTGGGAAGGCATGGCCGTGTCGCTCCGGCTGAGGGATTTCAAGCGCGAGGCCATCGTCCAGTTTCCGGCACCGCTGCGCCCGAACGGCCGACCGGACGTGGAAAAGCAGAAGGTCAATGTCGACGCCGTGCGCAACGCCGTCGTCTCCGTCATGGAGGCGGGCTGGGACCCGACCTCGCGCGGCAAGGCCGTGGTCTTCGACGTCGACGCTGACGGCCATTGAGGCTCAGGGCCGTCCGGTGAAGACCCGGAAGCCCTTCTCGTCGGCGATCTGCAGCATTTCGGTGTCGCCGGAGGTGTCGCCATAGGCCGCCGCCAGCCGCAGGTCGTCGCCATAGACGGCGCGCAGACGACGCACCTTCTCCGCGCCACGGCAGTTGGGACCGGCGAAGGCCCCGGTCACGCGGTCCTCGCTATCGAACACCAGCGGCGTGCCCAGCAGGGCCTCGGCCCCCAGCCGGCAGGCGAACGGGACGACGGTGGTCTCGGGACTGGCGGTCACAATTACGCGATGCGCGCCTTTCTCCCCCCAGTCATTCCAGCAGGCGAGGGCGTCGGAACGGATGAAACTGTCCCAGATCCGGTCAGCGAAGCGTTCAGCGTCCGCCTGCAGTGTCGTGCGATCCACACCGGCGAGGAACTCCCGCACCGAGGCGGCCTTGATCCGGCCCCGGTCGCGGTCGCGGGCGTAGGTCGCCACGGCGGGGGCCAGACGCACCAGACCGAGCGCCCAGGCCCGTCGTCCGGCCCGCCAGCGCAGGAATTGGGTGAAGCTGTCGCGGATCGTCAGGGTGCCGTCGAAGTCGAAGGCGACGATGGCCTGACCCTTGCGAGGCGGCTGGCGAAAAGGGGTATGGCTTCCCATGTCAGACATTCGCCGTGATCGCCATCAACAGTGAACCGTCCGCTTCCGCCTCCTGCTCCGCTTTCGCGGGGTTGTGGCGGGCGCTGTGATGGGTGATTGTCATTTTTTGAAGACCTTTGCGCCCACTGTCCGGGAATCAAACGCGAGGGAAGCGTGTTTGGCCTCATATCGGGGCCATCACGGGAGTGAGAAGGGTCTATGACCAAAGCCGCCGGCACAGACGCCAAAAGCACGCTCTACTGCTCATTCTGCGGGAAGAGCCAGCACGAGGTGCGCAAGCTCATCGCCGGGCCGACCGTGTTCATCTGCGATGAATGCGTCGAGCTCTGCATGGATATCATCCGCGAAGAGCACAAAATCTCGTTCTCCAAGGCCAAGGACGGCGTGCCGTCGCCCAAGGAGATCCGCGAGGTCCTCGACGACTATGTGATCGGCCAGAGCCACGCCAAGAAGGTTCTGAGCGTCGCCGTCCATAACCACTACAAGCGTCTGAACCACGCGACGAAGAACAACGACGTCGAGCTGGCCAAGTCGAACATCATGCTGATCGGGCCGACCGGCTCGGGCAAGACGCTGCTGGCCCAGACGCTGGCGCGGATCATCGACGTGCCCTTCACCATGGCCGACGCCACCACCCTGACCGAAGCCGGTTACGTCGGTGAAGACGTCGAGAACATCATCCTGAAGCTGCTCCAG
>JAHJNW010000131.1 GCA_018820665.1 Alphaproteobacteria bacterium
GGGACCTGATAGATCCGGAAGGTGAAGGCCTGTGCGGGGCCTGCATGCGGCCCACGCTTCGCCCACGCCGTTAGACGTCAGCCGTAAAGATCGCCGAGATAGACGCGGCGCACCTCCGGGTCGCGGATGACCTCGTCGGCGGTGCCCTCGAACAGGACCGAGCCGTTCGAGATGATCGAGGCGCGGTCGATGATGTCGAGCGTCTCGCGCACATTGTGGTCGGTGATCAGCACCCCGATCCCCTCGCCCGCCAGATAGCGGATCACCTGGCGGATGTCGGCGATGGCCAGGGGGTCGATCCCGGCGAAGGGTTCGTCCAGCAGCATGAAGCTGGGTTTGCCGGCCAGCGACCGGGCGATCTCGACACGACGCCGCTCGCCGCCCGACAGGCCGGTGGCCGGGGCGTGGCGAAGATGGTCGATATGCAGTTCTTCCAGCAGGCGGGTGGTCTCGGTCTCGATCGCCTTGCCGGTCTCGTTGAGCTCGACGACGGCCATGATGTTCTGCTCGACCGTCATGCCGCGGAAGATCGAGGCCTCCTGCGCCAGATAGCCCAGGCCCATGCGGGCGCGCTGGTACATCGGCTGGCCCGTGATGTCCTCGCCGTCCAGCCAGATCGAGCCGCTGTCGGCCGGGATCAGGCCGGTGATCATGTAGAAACAGGTGGTCTTGCCGGCGCCGTTGGGGCCCAGCAGACCCGCGACCTCGCCCCGCTGGACGGTCAGGGAGACGTCCGAGACGACCTGACGCGCGCCGAAGGCCCGGGCGATGTTCCGCACCCGCAGGCCCTTCTCGGGCGCGGGCTCGGGCGCGACGGCCGTGGCGGCCTCGCGGTCTTCCAGGTTCAGGGCTGAGAGTTCCTTGCGGGCCATCAGGGAGTCGGGGCGGCGCCCTGCGGGTAGAAGACCCCGCGCACCCGGCCGCCGTTGGCCGAGGTTCCGCCCTGGATCCGGGCCTGACCGGTGTCGACATTGTAACTCAGGCTGCCGCCCGTCAGGACGTTCTGGCCCTGGGTCAGGATCACGTCGCCGGTCACGACGACCGTGGCGTTGGACACCGTATAGACGGCCCGGTCGCCCCGGATCGTCTCGTTGGGCGTGACGTAATAGACCTCTCCGGTCGCCTCGATCCGCGTCAGCCCCCCGGAGGCGTCGCGCGCGCCCTCGATGGCGTTGGCCCGCAGACGGGTGTCGCCCTGGGTGATCTCGGCCCGGCCTCGCAACGACACGGCCGTATTGGTCAGCTCGCCCGTGTCGGCGCCGTAGCCGATCGGCTGGTCGCTGACGTTCGCACGGCTCTGGGCCACAGCGACGCCGCCGAGGCCGAGGGCCAGAAGGCTTGCGCCGGTCAGGATGAGGTGGCTGGTCTTCATGTCATTCACCGGAAGCGGGGTTGATGGTCCCCTGCACCTTGTTGTCGCCAGAGCCCCTGAACACGACCCGTTCGCCCTGTTCATAGATGGCATAGGACGTTGCCGAGATGGTTCCAAGAGGGCCGCGCCCCTCGACGCCCTTGTCGCCCGTCACGACACCCGACGCCGTATCGACCACGGCCTCCGGCGTGGTCAGGACAAAGCCCGATCCGCCGTCGGAAATCCGCACGTTCGGGCCGATCGTCACGCTGCGCGCCGTCTCGTTGTAGATGCCGGCATCGGCGGTCATTTCGGTCACCTTGGTGCCGCCGAGATTGAGCCTCAGCACCGGGCCGTTCAGTCGGAACCGGCCGGTCGCGGGGTCCCGCACCGCGCCCTGGGCGCCGATGATGAAGGAGCGGCCCGCGGCGTCCTGGCCGTGGAACATGGGGTTGTCGAGGCGGATTTCCTTCGCCGCGCTGGCCTCGCGCTCGACGCCCGACATGACTGTGCGGAACACCGTCCAGGTCAGGGCCCCGCCGGCCAGCAGCACGATCAGGATCGGCAGCAGGCGGCGATACAGCTGGACCCGGCGGGAGTGCGAGCGCCAGCGTCCGGCCTCCTGGGCCAGCCTCGCCTCGTCGGCGCGCTTCCTGTCCTCGCCGGGATCGAAGGTCATGTGTGCGCGAAGATATCCATCTCGTCCCAGCCGCGCAGATCCAGACGGGCGCGGACCGGCAGGAAGTCGAAACAGGCCTGGGCCAGGTCCATCCGCCCCTCACGCACCAGCATCTCGTTCAGACGGGTCTTGATCACATGCAGGTGCAGCACGTCCGACGCGGCATACTCCAGCTGCGCCTGCGACAATTCCGGCGCCCCCCAGTCGGACGATTGCTGCGCCTTGGACAGGTCGATCCCGGCCATCTCGCGCGCCACGTCCTTGAGTCCGTGCCGGTCGGTATAGGTCCGCGCCAGTCTGGAGGCGATCTTGGTGCAGTAGACAGGCCGCGTCTCGACCCCGAGATGCAGCTCCACCATGCCGATATCGAAGCGGCCGAAATGGAAGATCTTCAGCACGTCCGGATCGGCCATCAGCCGCTTCAGGTTCGGACAGTCGTAGCCGGGGCGGTTCAGCCGCACGACGTGGGCGTCGCCGTCGCCGGCCGACAGCTGGACGACGCATAGAGGGTCGCGGCGGAAACGCAGTCCCATGGTCTCGGAATCAACGGCGACCTCGGGGCCCAGGTCCAGGCCGTCCGGGAGGTCGCCTTCATGCAGATAAACGGTCATGGCGTGTCACTAGACCAGCAGGGGGACCGGGAAAAACAAAAACGGCGCCGCATCCTGCGATGCGACGCCGTTTGAAACTGGTGCCCAGGAGAGGACTCGAACCTCCACGACATTTCTATCACTGGCACCTGAAGCCAGCGCGTCTACCAATTCCGCCACCTGGGCCCCGGAGGCCCGCGTCGAAACGCGTTCCTGACCGGAAGGCGCGGACCCTTAAGGCAGTGCACGGAGCGGGTCAACACGGTTTTCGGCGGTTTCTGGCGGCTTCCCGCCAAGCCCCGCGTTGCGGGCGTCGGGTCCATCGTCTATCCCCCGCCTGTCAGGCCCGCGCGGCCTTTCGAGACGCCGCTTCGAGGAACGCCCGATGTCCGAATCCACCCCCGGTCTGGTCACCGTCTTCGGCGGCTCCGGCTTCGTCGGCACCCAGGCCGTGCGCGCCCTGGCCCGAAGAGGCTGGCGCGTCCGGGTCGCGGTCCGCAAGCCCGCCCTGGCGCAGGACCTGCGCATCCTCGGCGACGTGGGCCAGATCCAGCCCGTCCGCTGCGACATCACCAGCGCCGACGACGTCGCCAACGCCCTGAGAGGCGCCGACGCCGCCGTGAATCTCGTCGGCATCCTGTTCGAAACCCCCGGTCGCGGCTTCGAGAAATCCCACGTCGAGGGCAGCCGCAACATCGCCGGGGCCTGTGTCGCCGCCGGCGTCCGCCGCCTGGTCCAGGTTTCCGCCATCGGCGCGGACAGCCACTCCGAAGCCGGCTACGGCCGCACCAAGGGTCAGGCCGAGGCCGCCGTCCGCGAGATCAAGCCGGACACCGTCATCGTGCGCCCCTCGATCGTGTTCGGGAACGGCGACGGCTTCCTGAACCGCTTCGCCTCCATGGCCACGATGTCGCCCGCCCTGCCCCTGATCGGCGGCGGCGAGACGAAGTTCCAGCCGGTCTGGGTCGGCGACGTGGCCGAGGCCATCGCCCGCTCGGTCGTGCGCCCTGACGCCGCCGGCCGCACCTTCGAACTGGGCGGCCCCGAAGTCTGGTCGTTCAAGGAAATCCTGCAGTACATCCTGCGCGAGACCGGCCGCCGCCGCCTTCTGGCGCCCCTGCCCTTCTTCGCCGCCACGACCATCGGTTCGCTGGCCGAGATCACCGCCATCCTCGGCATCCCGCCCGTGCTGACGCGCGACCAGGTGCTGATGCTGAAGACGGACAATGTCGTGGCAGAGGGCGCCGAAGGCCTGTCGGCGCTGGGCATCGAGGCCACCGGTCTGGAAGCGATCGCCCCGTCCTACCTGTGGCGCTACCGTCGTGGCAGTCAATACGCCCCCAACCCGGGCGTGGCGCAGGCGGACGCGGCGGTCTGATTTCCCTCTCCCGGTGGGAGAGGGAGCGACTACAGCAGCCGGATTTCCTTCAGCCGCTCGGTCAGGAAGTCCTCGGCCATGATCGCCTTGCCCGCATAGCGGTCCGGGTTTTCCGCCGTGATCGTGCTCGGCAGGGTCTCGATCACATAGTCCGGGTTGAAGTGCAGGAAGAAGGGCGTCGAATACCGCGCGAAGCTGGCCCGTTCCGGCGCCGGATTGACCACCCGGTGGCTGGTCGACGGCAGGACGTGGTTGGTCAGCCGCTGCAGCATGTCGCCGATGTTGACGACCAGGGCGTTGGGCGGCGGCGCGATGTCCAGCCATTCTCCGTCGGCGTCCTTGAGCTGCAAACCGGCCTCCTCGGCACCCAGCAGCAGGGTGATGACATTGATGTCCTCGTGCGCCCCGGCCCGCACGCCCGGCGCGTTCGCGGGCACTGGCGGATAGTGCAGCATGCGCAGGATGCTGTTGCCCAGCTCGACCTTGTCCTCGAAGAAGTCGTCCCCGAGTTCGAGATAGCGGGCGATGGCGCGCAGGATCCGTCGGCCCAACTGGTCCATGGCCGTGAACATGCCGTACAGGTGCTGGCGGAAGCCCTCGACCTCCGGGGGCCAGACGTTGTCGCGCATATACTGGCGATAGGGGTGTCCCTCGGGCAGTTCGCGCCCGACGTGCCAGAACTCCTTCAGATCGACCGCCGCCGCGCCCTTGGCCGCCTCGACACCGAAGGGCGTCAGCCCGCGCGCCCCGCCGGTCCCCGGCTGGTGGTATTTGCGCTTCACGTCCTCGGGCAGGGCGAAGAAGGCCTTGGCGTCGTCGATCGCCGCATCGATCACCGCCCCGTCCAGGCCGTGGTCGGCGATGACCGCGAACCCGTATCGCTTGAACGACGTCCCCAGCCTGTCGGCGAAGGCCTGGAAGTCGGTGTCGTACAGCGTCATCGAAACCGGTTCGATGGCGCGGGCGGCGGTGGCGGAACTCGGGATGTCACCCATGGCGGGACCTCAATTGGACGTGCGGGCGTTTGCATACGCCCTGCACGTCTATCTTGGCAAAGCGAGGGCCCGGCGATCCGCGTCTAAAAACCCCTGCCGCCTCCGTTCACGCGGGGTACAGGTGGGAACCTTGACTGTAAGGCCGCGTTCCGCCGTCAACCAAGGAACTGGAAGGACCATTCCGTCATGCACGCCAAACTTATTCTCACGGGTATCAGCGTCGCCGCCCTGCTGGGCGCCTGCACCACCACCGACCCCTACAGCTCGACCCCGCAACGCAACAACACCGGCACCGGGGTGATCGCCGGCGCCCTCGGCGGCGCCCTGCTGGGCTATCTGACCAACACCTCCAACTCCGAGGAAGGGCGCAAGAACGCCCTGATCGGCGCCGGCATCGGCGCGCTGGGCGGTGGAGCCGTCGGCGCCTACATGGACCGGCAGCAGCGGGAGCTTGAGGCCGAACTTTCGGGCTCCGGCGTTGGTGTGGCGCGTCAGGGCGACAACCTCGTCCTGCGTATGCCCTCGGACGTGACCTTCGCGTCCAACCAGTCGGCGATCAATCCCGGCTTCTACAGCACGCTCGACGACGTCGCCGCGGTGCTGAACCGCTATGACCAGTCGGTTGTCGACATCGTCGGCCACGCCGACTCCGACGGCGCTGACGACTACAATCTGAACCTCTCGCGCCAGCGGGCCTCTTCGGTGGCCCAGCATCTGGTCAGCCGCAACGTGCTCGCCGACCGCCTCTATGTCGACGGTCGTGGCGAGAGCCAGCCCGTGGCCACCAACGCCACGGCCGCCGGCAAGGCGCAGAACCGGCGCGTGGAAATCATGATCCGTCCGTTCCGCGGCTAGTCGGCTCAAGCAGGCCCGCGCCTCGCGCGGGCCGACAGCGCCCCAAATGGAAAAGGCGGAGCTCCGGCTCCGCCTTTTTTGTTGTCGGACACCGTTCCGTGACTTGCGGCGTGGGGGCGCAGGTGCTGGATATCAATCAGGGTTTCGATTCGGGGGACAGCGTGCGGCCGGACCATGAAATCGTTGACGGGATCAGGCTCGGAGCGATCGCCGTCGTCTCTGCGGTGGTGACTGCAATGCTCGTCATTGGCGCCGGACGGAGCCTGCTGCCGCAACCGGACGTCAGTGCCGGCGCCCCGCCGGCGCTGGTTCAGGCCTCCTTGCCCCGGAACTGAACTCTAGGCCCGACCGATCGAAACGTAGCGGAAGCCGCGCGCCCGCATATCGTCGGGCCGGTAGACATTGCGCAGATCGACCATGACCGGCTGGCGCATCAACTGCTTGACCCGGTTCAGGTCCAGCGCGCGGAACTGGTCCCACTCCGTCAGGATGACGACGACATCGGCGCCCTCGACGGCCTCATAGGGGCCATCCCTGAACACCACGCCGGGCAGCAGGTGGGCGGCTTCCTTCATCCCTTCGGGATCGAAGGCCTGGACCTTCGCCCCCATGGCGATCAGGGCCGGGGCCACATCCAGAGACGGGGCGTCGCGCATGTCGTCGGTATTGGGCTTGAAGGTCAGCCCCAGCAGGGCGACGGTCTTTCCCGCCAGTTCGTTGTCCAGCGCGTCGGCCACCTTGCCGGCCATCGCCTTCTTGCGCGCGTCATTGACCTCGACGGTGGTCTCGATCAACCGCACCGGCGCGCCGGCGTCGATCGCGGTGCGCACCAGGGCGAGGGTGTCCTTTGGGAAGCAGGAGCCGCCGTAACCCGGGCCGGCGTGCAGGAATTTGGAGCCGATGCGGTTGTCCAGGCCGATGCCGCGCGCGACCTGCTGCACGTCCGCCCCGACCTTTTCGCACAGATCGGCCATCTCGTTGATGAAGGTGATCTTCATGGCGAGGAAGGCGTTGGCCGCATATTTGATCAGCTCAGACGTGCGCCGGCCGGTGAACAGGATGGGCGTCTCGTTCAGATTCAGCGGGCGGTAGATCTCGCGCATCACCGCCTGGGCCCGCGGGTCCTCCGCGCCGACGACGATGCGGTCCGGTCGTTTGAAGTCCTCGATCGCGGCCCCCTCGCGCAGAAACTCCGGATTGGAGACCACGGCGAAATCGGCCTCGGGCCGGCGGGCGCGGATGATGGCTTCGATCTCGTCCCCGGTGCCGACCGGCACGGTGGACTTGGTGACGATGACCGTGAATCCCTCAATCAGGCCGGCGATTTCCTCGGCGGCGGCGTGGACATAGGACAGGTCGGCATGGCCGTCCCCGCGGCGCGACGGCGTGCCCACGGCGATGAATACTGCATCCGCCGAACGGATGGCCTCGGCGCCGTCCAGGGCGAACGACAGGCGGCCATCGCGCACATTGGCGGCGACCAGATCGTCCAGCCCCGGTTCGAAGATCGGTATCTCGCCCTTCTCCAGCCGCGCGATCTTGGACGCGTCCTTGTCGACGCAGGTCACCTCATGGCCGAAATCGGCGAAACAGGCCCCTGAGACCAGGCCCACATAGCCCGTTCCGATCATCGCCACGCGCATGCGGTTCGCCCTCTTCAACAGCGACCCGGAGATAGCCGCCGCTCTTGCCTTTGACCACCCCGCGCCGTCCGGCCCGGCAAAGCAAAACCGCCGGCCCCGTGAGGGACCGGCGGCTCTGGTCTTGTGTTGCGCCCGCCCCGGCCCGGAGGCCGGCGGCGGTCGGGGTCAACTGTCTTAGAAGTTGATGCCGATGGTGGCGCGACGGTTCAGAGGCTCGCGAACGCCGTCGGCGGTCGGGCGGGCCAGGTTGGTTTCACCCTGGCCGTCCAGCGAGATGACGCCGCCGTTGACGCCCTGGGCGACCA